>JBBDQX010000018.1:0-12698 GCA_040905765.1 Acetobacterales bacterium | reverse complement strand
ATCCGGTCGGGATGCATCGAGGCGCAGTTCAGCACCACGAACGGGCCCGTCGCGCGCGGCGACTGCAGGTGGATCCGCCGCGCCACGAGTTCCTTGCCGGTGCCGGCCGGGCCAGTCACCAGCACGCGACTGCCGGTCCGCGCCACGCGGTCGATCGACTGCCGCAGCGACTGGATCAGCGGTGCGCTGCCGACGATCTCGGAATCGCGGCCGATGCGCAGGCGGAGCTCCTCGTTCTCCTGGCGGAGTTGCGCGGCCTCGATCGCGCGTTCGATCATCAGCAGCAGGCGATCGGCCTTGAACGGTTTCTCGACGAAGTCGTAGGCGCCGGCCTTGATCGCCGCGACGGCCGTCTCGACGCTGCCGTGCCCGGTCATGATGATCACCGGCACGGCGGGGTGCTGCTGCTGCAGCAGTTCGAGGATTTCCAGCCCGTCCCGGTCGCTGCCCTCGAGCCAGATGTCGAGCAGCACCAGGTTCGGACGGCGCGCCGCCACCTGCTGGAAGGTCGACACGCTGTCAGATGCTTCGCGCACCTGATAGCCCTCGTCCTGCAGGATGCCCGTGACGAGCATCCGGATGTCGGCCTCGTCGTCGACGATCAGGACGTCATGCGCCATTGGCTGCCGCATCCTCCGTTTCGCCGGCGCGGGTCTCGGCGGAATTCAACAGGAGACTCACGCGGGCGCCGCCTTCGGGGCGGTCTTCCAGGGCAATCGACCCGGCATGGTCTTCCATGATTTTCTTTACGATGGCAAGGCCCAGGCCCGTTCCCTTCAGGCGCGTGGTCACGTATGGCTCCGTCAGGTTCTCGCGCCCTTCCACCGGCAGGCCCGGGCCATTGTCCTCCACCACGATGCGCGTAGCGCCTTCGTCCTGGCGCAGAACGAGCCTCACCTCGCCCGCCGGCGCATCCGCCGTCATCCGGCCCTCGATCGCCTCGACCGCGTTCTGTAGCAGGTTGGTGACCGCCTGCCCCATCTGACGGCGGTCGCAGGGCACCGTGATCTTCTCCTTCGGCATATCCACCTCGAAGCGGATCGCCGGATGGGCGGTGCGCTGCAGGAAGACCGCCTCGCTGCAGATTTCCTTCAGGCTCTCGGGCTTCAGGGTCGGAGACGGCATGCGCGCGAAGGCCGAGAACTCGTCGACCATGCGGCCGATGTCACCGACCTGGCGGACGATGGTGTCGGTGCAGGCCGTGAAGGTTTCCCTGTCCGAGGTGATCTGGTCCAGGTACTTGCGTTTGAGCCGTTCGGCCGAGAGCTGGATCGGGGTCAAGGGGTTCTTGATCTCGTGCGCGATGCGTCGCGCCACGTCGGACCACGCCGCCTCGCGCTGCGCCGCCAGCAGTTCGGTGACGTCGTCGAAGGTGACGACGTATCCGCGTACGTCCTTGTCCTGGCGATCCGACACCATACGCACCAGCAGGGTCTTCGCCGCGCCTTGCTCATCAAGCCGTATCTCGCCCTGCACCGGCCGCGCGGGTCGCCGGCGGATCTGCTGGAACAGCTCCGACATCTCGGGCACCACCTCGAGGAGCCGGCGCCCCACGTCCGCCTTCAGGTCGCGCTGCAGCAGCGTCGAGGCGGAACGGTTCGGCAGGTTGATCCGTCCCTGCCGGTCGAGCCCTATCACGCCGGCCGACACGCCGGCCAACACCGTCTCGGTGAAGCGGCGGCGGGTATCGACCTGCCGGTTCGCCTCCATCAGTTCCTCGCGATGCGCCTCGAGCTGGCTGGTCATCCGGTTGAACGACCGCACCAGCGTGCCGACCTCGTCATCGGGGTTGATTTCCGGCACCCGGGCGCTCAGGTTGCCGGCGCGCACCTGCTCGGCGGCGAACACCAGTTCGGTCAGCGGCCGCGCCAGCCGGTTGGCGAAGACAAGGCCGATCAGCATCGCCACCATGACGAACAGCAGCGCGAGCACGAGGAAGATCAGCGACACGCCGATCTGCACCGCCGACCGCTCGCTGCGGAAATCCTCGTACTGCCGCACCGCCCGCTGCGTGGCCGCCATGTGTTCGAACACCTGGGCGTTCAGCGGACGCGCCGTCATCAGGTAGATCTCGCCGGGCGGATCGAGGCGTGCCATCCCCTGCAGGCGGGTGTTGTCTGCCGCGGTCATCGACGGGATCTCGAACCGGACGGCGGCGTCGAGCGCCTCGTCCGGCACCGACTCGAGGCTCAAGGGCGGACCATACCGGGCATAGACATGGCCATCGACGCCGATCACCGCGGCGCTCGAGAAGCGGCGTACGCGGGCCTGCGCGGAGACCAGGCTCTCCAGCGCGTCCCCCTCTTCCAGCAGCTCCGGCAGCGTCCGGTTGAGGTCGAGCGCCATGTCGCGCGTCTCGATGACGATCTCCTGGCTGTTCTCGCGCAGGTACGCCTGGCTGGCGCTCAACGATTCACGCAGCGCCGTGCGGACCCGTGTGCTGAACCAGTCGGTCAGCGCGCTGTCGAACACCGCCAGTGACAGCACGGCGACGACGACCGTCGGGGTGACGGCGACCAGCGCGAAGACCACGACCAGGCGGATATGCAGCTTCGAGCCGGCCGACCCGCGCCGGCGATCGACCCAGACGCGGAAGATACGCCGGCACACCAGCACGGCCAGGATGACGAGCATCCCGACGTTGAGCTGGATGAGCTGGCGCAGGTGCTCCGGCTCCGGCGGCTCGCCGGAAAGCGCCAGATAGGTGCCCACGCCGCAGGCAGCCGCCAGCATGGCGAAGGCGATGGTCGCCTTGCGGCCGATCTGGTGTCCCTGGAGCCACAGTCCCAGCGCCTTGAGGCGGTCGCCGAGGACGCGGTGCCGCCCACCGCTCTGCGTCATCGAAAACCCTGACCGCCGCGTGCCTGCGGCGCGTTCAACCGGCCCTCAGTTTACCCCGCGGACGATGCGAATTTCCAACTCGCGGATTTTCTTGCGCAGCGTGTTCCGGTTAAGACCGAGCAGCCGGGCCGCCTTGATCTGGTTGCCCCGCGTGGCCTCCAGCGCGAGGCTGAGCAGCGGTCGCTCGACCTCGCGCAATACCCGCCCGTACAGCCCGGCCGTCGGCAAGTCGTCCTGATGCGCCGCGAAGTACTGCGTCAGATGGCGCTCGACCGCCGCACCGAGCGACTCCGGCTCCGCCACCGAATGCGCGTCGACCCGCAGCGAGCCGTGGCGCAGCTCGGCGTCGATCACGTCGGCGTCGATCACGTCCTGCGAATACAGCGCCGCCAGCCGCCGCACCATGTTCTCCAGCTCGCGAACGTTACCCGGCCACTCGTAGGCCTCGAGCCGCCGCATCGCCGCCGGCGTGAGCGACTTCTCCGGCAGGCCGTCGGCGCTCGAAACCGCGAAGAAGTGCCGCACCAGTTCGGGGATGTCCTCGACACGCTCACGCAGCGCCGGCACGCGGATCGGCACCACGTTCAGGCGGTAGAACAGGTCCTCCCGGAACAGTCCCTGCTGCACCAGCTGGCGCAGGTCGCGGTGGGTCGCGGCGACGATGCGTGCATCCGCCCGCATAGAGGTGCGGCCGCCGACCGAGGTGTACTCACCCTCCTGCAGCACCCGCAACAGGCGGGTCTGGGCCTCCATCGGCATGTCGCCGATCTCGTCGAGGAACAGCGTTCCGCCGGCGGCCTGCTCGAATCGGCCGGGAGCGCGTGTCGTCGCGCCGGTGAAGGCACCCTTCTCGTGGCCGAACAGCTCGCTCTCGATCAGCTCGCGCGGGATCGCGGCCATGTTGCTGGCGATGAACGGGCCGTTGCTGCGCTTGCCAAGAATGTGCAGCGCCCGCGCCACCAGTTCCTTGCCGGTGCCGGATTCGCCGGAAATCGTCACAGTCAGGTCGGTCGGCACCAGGCGGGCGAGGGTGCGATATATCTCCTGCATCGCAGGACTGCGGCCGATCAGCGGCGTGTCCTCACCGGCGGACGACGCTTCCGCATCGGCGTTCTCCGACTCTGGGTCGGCCAGCGCGCGCTGCACGACCTCGACGACCTCGTCGAGGTCGAACGGCTTCGGCAGGTACTCGAAGGCGCCCCGCTCGGTCGCCCTGACGGCGGTGAGCAGCGTCGACTGCGCGCTCATCACCACGATTCGCAGCTCGGGCCGCAGGCGCTTGATGCGCGGAATCAGGTCGAGGCCGTTCTCGTCCGGCATCACTACGTCGGTGATGACGAGGTTACCCTGCCCGTCCTGGATCCACCGCCACAGCGTCGCCGCCGTGCCGGTGGTCCGGACCTCGTACCCGGCGCGGCTGAGCGCACGGCTCAGCACCGTGCGGATGCCGGCGTCGTCATCGGCGACTAGGATGGTGCGCGTGCTCACGTGCGCTTGCCTTCGTACATCGGCAGCAGCAGGTGGAACACCGTGCGGCCTGCCCTGCTGTCGAATTCGACAATGCCACCGTGCTCCGACACTATCTTGGCGACCAGTGCGAGGCCGAGGCCCTGCCCGCGCGGCTTGCTGGAAACGAAGGCGTCGAACAGCCCGGACCGCAGTTCCTCCGGTATGCCCGGCCCGTTGTCCTGCACGCTGACGCGCAGCGGCAGGTGTACCCGCGTCCTCCGCCCCGGCACGGCGAGGCGCATGCCGCGCTGGAAGGCTGTCGAAAGCACGATCTCTCCACCCGTCGTCGACACCGCCTCGGCGGCGTTCTTGATCAGGTTGAGCAACGCCTGGATCAGCCGGTCGCGGTTGCCGTACACCTCCGGCAGCGACGGATCGTAGTGTTCCACCACCCTGACATGCCCGGCGAAGCCGTTCTGTGCCACGCGCCGGACATGCTCCAGCACCTGATGGATGTTCACTGGGGCCAGCGCCGGCGGACGGTCGGAGAACATCTCCATCCGGTCGACCAGCGCGACGATGCGATCGGCTTCGTCCCGGATCAGTTGGGTCAGCTTGCGGTCGTCGTCGTTGGCGACGCCGTATTCGAGCAGCTGCGCCGCACCGCGGATGCCCGACAGCGGGTTCTTGACCTCGTGCGCGAGGATCGCCGCCATGCCCGTCACCGAGCGCGCGGCGTTACGGTGGCTGAGCTGCCGGTCGATCTTGAGCGCCGTCGATCCCTCGTTGAAAGTCAGCGCGACGAGACCCTGATGATCCGGCAGCGGCGTCGCCTGAACCGTGACGTCGTGCTTCTCCATCCGCGGAGACTCCAGCGCGATGCCGTACTCGAACATGTGGGCGCCGCTGTCGCGGGCCTGCCGTACCAGCGAAAAGACGGGATTGTCCTCCGGAAGTATCTCCTCCAGCCGCCGGTCCAGCAGATAGGACGACCCGAAGCCGAAGAACTGCTCGGCCGCGGGATTGACGAAGAGGATACGGCCGCGCCCGTCGACGACGATGATCGCCGACGCGATGGCATCGAGGAGCGCCTGGGAGCTCGGCAGTGCGGAACGCGCGGGAGAGAGCGTGCTCAACGGCTATGCCCAAATCTGCCTGTAAAACAGGCATATCCAGGCCGATTAGAGACGAAATGGGCGGGATGCTGTCTAACCATTCGGCACCTGTAGCATATGCGATCACATGTTACGATGCATTGTGCAGTGCAGCAAGCCATGCCGTTGCCAGTCAGTGCGGGGGCTGCTACGCAGCGTGCATGATCCCGCCCGCCACATGGAATCTGCAGGATGGAGACTATCGCGCTGATCGTCGCGGCCGGCCGCGGCGCGCGTTTCGGCGACGACGGTCCGCCGAAGCAGTACCGCCGGCTGGCCGGCGTACCGGTACTCCGGCATGCCCTCGATGCCTTCACCCGACATCCCCGCATCCAAGCGGTGCGTACCGTGATCCGTGCCGGCGACGAGGCGCTGTACGCGAGGACTGCGGCCGGACTGGGCCTGCTGGAGCCGGTGCCGGGCGGCGAGACCCGCCAGGAGTCGGTGCGCCTGGGCCTCGAGAGCCTCGTGGAGCGCGAACCCGCGCGGGTGCTGGTGCACGACGCGGCGCGCCCGTTCGCTTCCCCCGCTCTCGTCGACCGGGTGCTCGATGCGCTCGGCGAGTCGGACGGTGCCGTCCCGGCACTGCCCCTCGCCGACACGCTCAAGCACGTCGGCGACGGCGGCAGGATCGTCGGGACCGTGCCCCGCGAGGGTCTTTGGCGGGCGCAGACCCCTCAGGGATTCCGCTATGCCGCGATCCTCAACGCGCATCGGGCGGCACGCGGCGGCACGCTGACCGACGATGCGGCCGTCGCCGAAGCCGCCGGCATGTCGGTGGCGATCGTTGCCGGCGACGAGGCCAACGCCAAGATCACCACAGGCGAGGATCTCCGGCGGGCCGAGGCGGCGATGATGCAAGGCGGCCGGATCGCCATCGGCAGCGGCTTCGACGTACACCGCTTCGGGCCCGGAGACAGTGTCCGTCTCTGCGGCATCGACATCCCGCACGATTCCAGGCTTGAAGGCCATTCGGACTCCGACGTCGGGCTGCACGCGATCACTGACGCGCTGCTCGGCGCCGCCGCCTCTTCCGACATCGGCGGTCACTTCCCTCCGTCCGACCCGCAGTGGAAAGGCGCCGACTCCGCGATTTTCCTGCACCATGCCCGTAGTATCGTGGCGGAGGCAGCCGGCGTGGTCGAACATCTCGACGTCACGCTGATCTGCGAACGGCCGAAGGTCGGTCCGCACCGCGATGCGATGCGAGGGCGCATCGCCGGACTGCTCGGCATCGATGTCGGACGCGTCTCCGTTAAGGCGACAACGACCGAGCGGCTCGGCTTCACCGGCCGCGGCGAGGGCATCGCGGCCCAGGCGACGGCGACGGTGCGCTTTCGCGCCTGATCAGCGCGTCTCATCCTCGATCCATGACAGGAACGGCGCGTGGCCGCCGACGATGGGCAGGGCCACGACGCACGGACAATCGTAACTGTGCATCTCCACCACCCGTGCGGTGAGCCGCTCCAGCACGGCGGTGCGGGTCTTGGCGATCAGCGACACCTCCCCGTCGTCCCGGGCCTCACCCTCCCAGCGGAAGAACGAGCGGATGTCCCCGAGCACGTTGGCACAGGCGGCGAGCCGCTCCTCGACCAGAATCTTCGCCAGCATGTGCGCCTCCTCGCGCGAGGCGGCGGTGATGTACACGAGGCAGTGATCCATGGTGGTTTCCGGCCTTTCCGTTCATGCCATCGCAGAAAGCGAGCATCATTGCAAAATGCAAAGGAACCGCCCGCGAGGTCAACGGCGGGGCTGCCTGTGCCATGAAAAAAGGGGCTGTCCCGGAGGACAGCCCCTGAAGTTAAGGTTGAGGAAGGCTTCGCTGTGGATGAAACCCGAATGCGCCTGGCTGGGCCTCGTCCACAGCATTCAAGACAGCAAGCGGCATGCCAGCCGTAGCTGGCTGTCCCAAGATGAAGGATGGATCCTTGTGGAAGGGCGCGGCGTGGTCGGAGCGGCGGGATTTGAACCCACGACCCCTTCACCCCCAGTGAAGTGCGCTACCAGGCTGCGCTACGCTCCGACATGCCCGCCGCGGACGGGGATATCCTTTATAGCCACCGCCCCCCGCGCGCGCAACGCGCCCGGCGCCGTCAGTACGGCTCGTCGATAAGGCTCCGCAACGCCTGCAGCTCGCCCAGCAACTCGTTGAGCGCGGCCCGCTTATCGGCAGGCAGCGCCGCGGGAGCGGCGGGGGCGGCCTGGGTCGCCGCCCCGGTGGCGGCCCCGGTGGTGGCTGGCGCCTCTTCCGGATCCTCGTCGTGGCCCTCGGCTCCGTTGCGGCCCGTACCGTCGCGCAACAGCCGCTGCACGCCGCGGATCGTGTAGCCCTCGGTGTACAGCAGGTTGCGAATCCGCCGCAGCAGGTCGACGTCTTCCGGGCGGTAGTAGCGTCGCCCCCCGCCGCGCTTTACCGGCCGGACCTGCGAGAACTTGGTCTCCCAGAACCTGAGGACGTGCTGCGGGACGTCGAGTTCCGCCGCCACTTCGCTGATCGTCCGGAACGGGGGCGGCCGACTTCCGGGTGCGGCCGCGATTCGTCCCCGCCCGTCCCGGCTGCGTTGTCTCCGTCCCTCGGGACGCTTGGACCATGATGCCTCAGTATGTGCTAGAGCCGCTGCGGGCTCTCGCTTTCGGTGTGGTCCGGCATGTCGGCGTCGGGAGTCCCGTTGACCTGCGATTTCAGCACCTGCGACGGCCGGAATACCAGCACCCGCCGTGGCAGAATTGGGACCTCCTCACCGGTTTTCGGGTTTCGCCCGACCCTCTGGCCCTTCTGGCGAACCGCGAAACTGCCGAAAGAAGAAATTTTAACGCTCTCCCCTTTTTCAAGGGCTTCCGCGATTTCGTTGAGAACCGTCTCAACCAAGTCCGCGGACTCGTTACGGGATAGACCCACCTCTTGGTAAACCGCCTCGCTGAGATGGGCGCGCGTGATTGTCCTGTCCGTCATCCGACCCGCCTGCCCCTCGACCCCCAACGCCTTAACGGGCCGAAGCGTACCGTCGGAAGGATAAGCGGTCAATATCAAAGGGATGTAGGGCAACGTTGAAGAAGAACTAAGAACCATCCCGCAGCGCGCCGCAGCGCCTACATCCGGACCAGGCCGGCACCCCAGCTCAGGCCCCCGCCCATCGCCTCCAGAAGCACAAGATCGCCTCTCTTGATGCGACCGTCGGTGGTGGCCTGCTCGAGCGCCAGGGGGATCGATGCCGCTGACGTATTGGCATGCCGCTCGATGGTCAGGACGACCTTCTCCTGGGGCAAGCCGAGCTTGCGACGCGTCGAGTCGATGATGCGCCGGTTGGCCTGGTGCGGCACGAGCCAGTCGATCGCATCGGCGTCCAGCCCGTTCGCGGCGAGCGCCTCCTCCACCACCTGGGCGAGGCTGAACACCGCATGGCGAAAGACTTCCCGCCCGGCCATCCGCACCCGCCCGGCACTTCGCGTGCGGGAGGGGCCGCCGTCGGTGCACAGCAGGTCGACCTTGGTGCCGTCGGAATGCAGATGCGTCGACAGCACGCCGCGGTCGTTGACGCTCCCGTTGCCTTCCGCTGCCTGCAGCACCACGGCGCCCGCGCCATCCCCGAACAGCACGCAGGTGTTGCGGTCCGACCAGTCGATGATGCGGGAGAAGGTTTCGGCGCCGATCACCACGGCGGTGTCCGCCTGCCCGCAACGAATGAAGTTGTCGGCGACGGCCAGCGCATAAACAAAACCGGAACATACCGCCTGAAGGTCGAACGCGGCGCCGCGGGTCATGCCCAGCATGCCCTGCACCTGCGTCGCCGTCGCCGGAAAGGTCAGGTCCGGCGTGGTGGTCGCGACGATGACGAGATCGAGCCGGTCTGCGCCCACTCCGGCCCGCTCCATCGCCTGTTGCGCGGCGTTGCGCGCGAGATCGGAGGTGAATTCGTTGTCGGCCGCGATGCGCCGCTCGCGGATTCCCGTACGCTCGACGATCCACTCGTCCGAGGTATCCACCAGGGCGGCGAGTTCACGGTTGGTGACGACGCGCTCCGGCAGGTAGGCGCCGCAGCCGGCGATGATCGAGCGGCGGGTCATCGCCAGGCTCTAGAGTGCGACAGCGGGAGGAGGTTTTTCTCCTTTGAAGTCAAAGTTCTCAAACTCTTCCCTGATCTTTTTGTTGATATCGTTTCCGACCATGTCGATGGCGACGCCAAGGGCGTGGGCGAAGCCGATTTCGTCGGTGCCGCCGTGGCTCTTCACCGCCACGCCGTTCAGCCCGACCAGCATGGCACCGTTGTAGCGGCGCGGGTCCAGGCTCTGCCGCAGATACTCCACGGCGGGGCGTGCCAGTAGATAGCCGAGCCGGGAGCGCCAGGAACTGCCGAACATGTCACGCAGCAGGCCGCTCATGAACTGGCCGGCCCCCTCGATCGTCTTGATAGCCACATTGCCGGTGAAGCCGTCGGTGACGACGACGTCGACCCGGCCGGCGGTGATGTCGTTGCCCTCGACGAAGCCGTGGAACGTCGCCGCCAGCGCCGACTGCCGCAGCATGCTTGCGGCGAGGCGGACGGTGTCCACTCCCTTCAGGTCCTCGGCACCGACGTTCAGGATGCCGACGGTGGGTTTCTGGATGCCGAGCACGATGCGGGCGAACACCTCGCCCATCACGGCGAACTGCACCAGGTTCTCGGCGTCGCACTCGATGTTGGCGCCGAGGTCGAGCATGACCACGTCGCCACGCCGGCTCGGCGTGGTTGCGACGATGGCCGGCCGGTCGATGGTGGAGAGAGTCTTCAGCGCGAACTTGGCGGTCGCCATGTAGGCGCCGGTATTGCCGGCGGAAATCACCCCGCCGGCCTCGCCGTCCGCTACCGCGTTGATCGCCAGGCGCATGCTCGACTGCCGCCCGCTACGCAGCGCGATCGACGGTTTGGCGTCGTTGGAGATCGCATCCGGTGTATGCCTGAACTCGGAGACCTCGGCCGCCTGCGGCATCCGTTCGAGCAGCGGGCCGACGCGGGCCTCGTCGCCGAACAGGATGTAGCGGACATGGGGATAGCGCTCGCGGGCCAGCGCAAGACCGCGGATCACCATGTCGGGGGCGTGGTCGCCGCCCATGGCGTCGACCGCAATGGTCAGACGCTCGGACACGGCAGCACGTCCTTCAGGTGCGGATGACCCGCTTGGAATCCTCGGAAGTCCCGGCGATCTCGCGACCGTCGTAGTGGCCGCACGCCGAGCACACATGATGGGGCCGCTTCAGCTCACCGCAATTCGAACACTCGACATACGCCGACGCCGCAAGAGCGTCATGCGAACGCCGCATGTCGCGCCGTGACTTCGAGACCTTCTTCTTAGGTACCGCCATCTAAAAAATCTCTTGTACTGGAAGCCTGTTCCCGGAGCAGCCGGGCAAGGCGAGCCTAGATACCGAAAAACACCCGCAGTAGCAAGCGTGCTGCGTCACCGTCACTCCGTCCCGCGGTCCCGCCAAAGCTGCTGGAGCGCGGCGAAGGGCCCGCCCCTGCCATCCGTCTCGACGCTGTCCGCGTCGCCGACCGAAACGCCGGGCGCATGCGGAAACGGATCCAGACCAAGGGCGAGATACTGCGTCGCCAACTCGCCCAGGTCGATCGCGCCGTCCTGCAGCGGCTCGACGTCGTCCTCCTCCGCCTCGATCACCAGTTCCCCGCCCTCGCCCGGCCCGAACCCGGCGGCGAAGAGGCTGTCCACCTCTACCGCGACGCTCTGGGACACAGGCGCCAGAGTGACGACGCAGCTCTGCACCACCTCCGCATTGACCACGCCGCGCGCCGCATAGAGCCGCCCCGCCTGCAGTTCCCGGACGGTGAATGCGGCGGTCAGCGCGCAGACCTCGCGGATGCCCAGCCGCCGGGCCACCGCCTCGCGCTCCGCCCGGTCCGCCTCGATTTCCCGGCGCATCTCGCGGCCGCGCATGGACGCCACGGCGATCCGCCGGGAGAACTCCGGCAGCGGCTGGCTTCCGTCCTGCGTCACGGCCTGCCCCCGTCCAGCGCCGGCGCTGCGCCGAACGCCGCCCGGCCCTGCAGCAACGGCCCGCCCGGAGCCGCCGCCAGGGTCTCCGCCTCGCGCCGCAGGTACGCGCAAAGCGCATGCAGCGCGTGCCCCGGCGGTTCTTGCGACACCGTGCCGAATACGTTGCGGCGCAGTGCCACGTGCATGGCTTCGTCGTTTCCCGGCCGCCGCAGCGCCTCGGCGTAGGCGATGCACCGGCCGTTGAAACCCTGGGCCATGAACTTCACCTTCTTGCCGACGCCGAGGTCGCCTACCCCCATCTCCCTGAGGCAGCAATCCATGTCGGAGAACATCGCGTCGAACAGCGCCTGCGCGGTCTCCCGTCCCGGCTCTCCGTCGCGCTGCAGCCGGTCAACCAGCAAGAAGACGTGCAGCGCGATCAACTCGAAACGGCCATCCACCGTATCCGGCACACCGAGGTCGCGATAGAAGCCGGGCTGTCGCGCCTGCGCCACGGCGGCGGCATAGAGGCGGTCGGCGGCGTCTGCCACGTCGCGGCGCTTGCGCGAGTTCAGGAACATGGTGCGGCTCCGATCGGGTATTCGAGCAAGGTTGACAAGGCGAGGCTCGCGGGAATCTATAGGCGACGTGTAACCTTCAGCAAACCTTGGGGAAAGGGGTTCCGATGATCCTTTCCGTGCGGGCTGTCGCCCGCCGCTGCTCTCTGGCCGCCATCTGCGCTGCCGCGCTCGCCGTAAGCGGCTGCGAGGCCACCCGCGAAATCCTGACGCCGGAGGTCCAGACCCATGGCAACCGGATAAGGCCGGACGTACTGGGACAGATCGAGGCCGGGCGGCAGAACAGAAACGACATCCTCAACCTCCTCGGCACGCCGTCGAGCCGCTCCGCCTTCGGGCCGGAGGTATGGTACTACGTCAGTCGCACCACCCAGCCGCTGCTGTTCCTGCGCCCCCAGACCCTTGACCAGCGGGTCGTGGCGATCGCCTTCGACGAGGGCGGACGTGTCAGCGAGGTCCGTCAGCTCACGCTCGCGGACCGTCAGGAAGTCGATTTCGTCCAACGCGAAACGCCGACTCGGGGTAGCGAACTCACGATGATTCAGCAGATCATCGGAAACCTCGGCCGGTTCGAAGACAGTCCCTGAGCGGTCACGGAGTCCGAAAACGAAGAGGGGCCCCCCCCGGCCACCGCGGGTGGTCTGGTCGACGGGGAGTACCGCTCGGCCTGACCGGCGAAACCCCCGGAGGGAGGGCCATGAGGGCA
>JBBDQX010000017.1:0-12721 GCA_040905765.1 Acetobacterales bacterium | reverse complement strand
CCGAGGGGGCGGGAACAGGAGAGGTCGGCAACACCAGGACGGTGTGCTCACCGAGCCGCTCGCGCAGCATGTGGTCGATCCGCGCGCGAGCGGCGCGCGCCCGCACCACCGTCTGTTCGTCCACTGTGCTGCAGAACTGGAATCGCTCGCGTACGCCGGGGCCGAAGGCAGGCTGTTCCGCCTGGATCCAGGCGCCGTGGCACTGCCAGGCCTCGTAAGCCTGTATCGGCCGGAAGATGCCGTACCATCCGGCGAGACCGTTATCCGACAGCGCCTCGAACCTCGGCTTCGCGATCGCCTGCCCGGCCGCCGCGAGCGCCGGCCGCAGAGCGGCATCGACGTCGTCGTCGGCCCCGGCCCAAGCCTCGACGGGGCAGAGCAGCGCCTTCGGCCGGAGCGGTCGGGAATCGCCCTGCAGCAGCGCGTCGCCGACCGCCGCCAGAAGGCCGATATCGCGGGTGAACCAGCCGACGGTATCGAAGCTGGGCGCCAAGGGGACGACGCCGGAAATATCCACGCGGCCGTGCGTCGGACGGAAACCGTACAGGCCGCAGTAGCTCGCCGGAATACGCACGGACCCGCCGGTATCCGTGCCGAGCGCGAAGTCGACCGCGCCACCGGCGACGGCGGCCGCCGAACCGCAGGACGAGCCACCGGGCAGTCGTCCCGGAGCTGCCGGATTCTCCGGCGTGCCGTAGTGCGGGTTCTCGCCGGTCAGCGAAAAGGCCATCTCGACGGTCTTGGTCTTGCCCGCCATCCCGGCGCCGGCTGCGAGGCAGCGACGAACGGCGGGCGCGGTCTCGTGCGCCGCCTGATGCGTGCGGAACCAGTCGGGATTGCCGCAGCCGGTGACGTGGCCGGCGATGTCGAACAGATCCTTGACCGCGAAGCCACAGCCGGCAAGAGGCCCCTCGCCCGTGGGCGACAGCGTCGCGGCATCATGGATACAGAATGCGCCGAACCGGTCGTCCCGCAACGCGGCCTCCCCGCCATCGTTTCCCCGGATGATCGGTTAACACCGCCGCACCTTTCCGACAACCCCGATCACCGGGTTGCCGCGTACCCGCAGGATCAGGCTAGAGTGGCCCTTGGAACCTGCCGCCCGGAGCATCCGTGACATCGAGTCGACCCCTGAGCGACCGCATCGCCGAAGCGACGTCGGGGAACCTCCGGGGCATGCTGCTGGCGCTGGCCGCCGCTTTCGTGTTCGCGGTGATGCACGCCGGCATGCGCCACGCGACGCACGAGCTGGGCCTGCACGCGCTGAACGCGGTGTTCTGGCGCAGCGTGTTCGGTGCGGCCATCCTGCTGCCGTTGTTCCTGCGCAGCGGCCTGTCGCATCTCCGCAGCGCGCGTCCGGGCCTGCACCTCTGCCGCATCTCGTTCAACGCCTTCGCCCAGATCACCTTCTTCTGGGGCGTATCGCTGACGCCCCTGGCAAAGGTCGCTGCGCTGTCGTTCACGGCGCCGCTGTTCGCCACGGTGATCGCCGTCGTCTTTCTCGGGGAGGTGATCCGCGCCCGCCGCATTACCGCTCTGGTCATCGGTTTCGCAGGAGTGCTGCTGATCGTCCAGCCGGGGGTGGTGGCGATCGACCAGGGATTGGTCATGCTGCTTACCTCTGCCCTGCTCTGGTCGATCACCCTCAATCTGCTGAAGATGCTGAGCGCGAGCGAGTCGCCGCTGACGATGACGTTCTACCTCAGCGTGGCGATGATCCCGATTACCCTCGTGGGGGCGCTCTTCGTCTGGCAGACACCGACGCCGGAGCAATTCTTCTGGCTCGTCTGGATCGGCGCGCTCGGCTCGTTCGGTCAGATGCTGCTGGCGCAGGCGTTCAAGCACTCCGACGCCACGGCCCTCATGCCGCTCGACTTCACCAAGCTGATCTGGGCGGTAATCCTCGGCCTGCTGATCTTCGCCGAGATTCCGGACGTCTGGACGCTGATCGGCGGCACCATCATCTTCGCCAGCACCACCTACATCACCATGCGCGAGGCCAGGCTTGGCGCGCCGAGCGCCCCTCGCACCGCCGGTCCGCCCGGCTGAGCGGCTTCAGACCGGCTCCGGTGTCGTCTCGGCGAAGGCGGACAGGGCGTTGCAGCGGGCCGAAAGGGAGTCGAGGTTCGGGAACTCGCTGCGCAGCGGCATCTCCGGGAAGTCGATATCGCAGAAGTCGAACGCGCAGACCGTCGTCACATCGGCTTGGGTCAGCCGGCCCGCAGCCAGCCATTCGCCTTGCGCCGCCATCGCGTCCAGGGTGCCGAAGCCGGCGAGCATTTTCTCCGTGCACCGTTCCATCCAGGGCTGGTGCCGCTTGTCCGCGGGCTTCTGGCCTATCTCGTGATGCAGCTCGATTCCCTTGAACAGCGCATTCAGCGCCAGCGCAACCGCCTTGTTGACGGCGCGCCGCTCAGCGCCGCCCTGCGGCGTCAGTGCCCGCTCGCCGGCGATTTCGTCGAGGTGATCGATGATCGCGGCGCTGTCGATCAGCACCTCGCCGTCGTCCAGTTCCAGCGCCGGCACCATGAGCACCGGGTTCCACCGCTTCAGCTTGTCGGGGTCCTTCGACGGGGAAAGGGCGACGTGCTCGTAGCTCATGCCGAGCAGTCGCATCGTGGTCGCGACACGGCGGACATAGGGGGAGCGGTGGCGGCCGATCAGGCGCATGAGGGTCTCCGTCAGTGGCGTGAGGCGCAGTGCGCGCGGGCGAGATCCAGCACCCGCGTCACGTCCTCGTCGTTGTTGTAGAGGTGGAGGGCGAAGCGGAGCTGGCCGTTGCGGATCGAGAATACCACATCGCTCTCCGCCAGCCGGCGCGCCAGCGCATCGAGATCGGGGTCATGGGTCGTGACGTCGCTGTAGCCGGGATGACGGCGCCCCAGCGCCACCATATGCGCCGTATGCGGTCCCGGCGCACCGCCCACCACCGGCAGCCCGAGTTCCAGGAACCCTTCCGCCATCCGCCGCGTCAGGGCGGTGACGTGCCGCTCGATCGCCGGAATGCCGAGATCGAGCAGCATCCCCATCGACTCCCTCGCCGCATGGGCGGCGGCGTAGTTGTCGTGGCCGATACGAAAGCGCTGCGCCGCAGGCTTGAACGCATAGTGCGGCTCCGCATTGCCGCCACGTCCCGCTTCGAACACCACCGCCGACTCGAAGTCGACGCCGTCGCGTGACTGGTAGCAAGGCACCATCTGCTCGGCCCATTCGCGCCGCACGTACAGATAGCCGAGGCCGTGGATGCCGAGCAGGCTTTTGTAGGTCGCCGCCGCCAGGCCGTCGACCCGGGATCTCCGGACGTCCAGCGGGATCACGCCAAGCCCCTGCACCGCATCCACGAGGAAGAAGATGCCGCGCTCCCGGCAGGCTGCCCCGAGGCTGTCGATGTCGGTGCGGAGGCCCGGCACCCAGGTGACGCTGGACGCCACCAGCAGCCGCGTCCGGCCGTCGATCGCGTCGATCATCCTCGGAATATCGAACATGCCGTCGCGCGCCGGCACATGGCGCACCTCCACACCGAGCGACCGCAGCGCGTACCACGCGTATATCGTGGTCGGCTCTTCCAGTTCGGCGCAGATCACGAGGTTGTCGCCCGGCTGCCAGGGCATCGCCCGGGCTACGGCATTGAGACCGTCGGACGTGTTGCGGACGGTCGCGACTTCATCCGCGTGTTCGGCATTGACGAGGTTCGCGAAACGCGCGCGCGCTTCCGCGACGATGCGCTGCCAGCCGGCCTTGTCGCCGGCCGCTTCGGTGTGCTCGTCGATGAGAGCGGAAAGCACGGCGTTGACCCGCCGGGACATAAGCCCGCGCGAGCCGCCGTTCATATAGGTCAGCCGCGTAGCGGCCGGAAACTCCTCCCGCGCCCGCTCCATGCGGCGCGCGGCGGCACTGACGCTGTCATCGTCCATGGCGGCCCCTCCCGGTGCGCATCATGCGCAACCGGGAAGGGCATGCCAAGGCCGTCGGACGTTAGCGCTTCTCGCGCATCAGGTCTTCGAGGAGCTCGCGGGTCAGCAGTCCGCGGTTGTAGGCGCCCTCCACCGAGCGCCCGACGCGGACGGCGGTCACGAAGCTGTCCATGAAGCCCGCCACCGCCCGATCAAGGTGCGCGATGGTCGCCCGAGCCATGTCGTTGACCGAAAGGGCACTGCGTTGAGCGAGAGCCATGACGTAAGATCCTTCCTGGCTAAACTTTAGACAATCTCAACTGCTAGGCGCTTGCCGGATAGGCAATGGGCTTCGCAGATGCGAGATAAGTAACCTTGCCTTCGCTAGCGCACAATTGATCTTCCTTCCGTGATCCTTGAGGGGAATTTGATAGGTCCCACCGCCTTGCCGGCCGGCCTGACAGGGCGTTTCCGTCAGCAGGGGGTTCGCGCACGAAAAGTTCGGAGGCAGTAAAATCTTGAATCCACGACGAACCCTTCGCAGCTGCGAGATTGACGGTCCGGACAAGCCGGTTTAATCTTATTAAACAATGCATACGGCTATGCCACCCTTGACTGCCCTGCGCGCCTTCGAGGCGGCGGCCCGGCACCTCAGCCTTACCCGCGCCGCGGCGGAGTTGAGCGTGACCACGGCTGCGGTCAGCCACCAGATCAAGAGCCTCGAGGAGTTTCTCGGGATCGCCCTGATGATTCGCAACGGCCGCGGGATCGGACTGACCGAGGCGGGGCAGCAGTGCCTGCCGGCGCTTAGCGAAGGCTTCATCCGGCTGGGCGAGGCGGTCAACAGCGTCCGCACCCGCGCCGACTCCGGGCCGCTGACGATCCGCGCCTCCGCCTCCTTCGCCTCCAAATGGCTGGTGCCGCGGCTCGACCGCTTTACCCATTCCCACCCGGACGTAGACGTGCGGCTGTCGGCGTCGCCGACGCCGGTCGATTTCTCGCGCGAGGACGTCGACCTCGCGGTGATCTACGGCCTTCCCGATCAGCCGGGCGTGAAGGCCGATTTGCTGTTCCCGAACGAGGTGTTTCCGGTTTGCTCGCCGAAGCTGCTGGAGGGGTCGCGTCCGCTGCGCGAGCCGGCGGACCTCCGGAACCATGTGCTGCTGCATCACGATTCGCCGATCCGCGACGTCAACAATCCGGACTGGGCGATGTGGCTGCGGGCGGCAGGCGTGACGGATGTCAACGCCCGCCGGGGGCCGCACTTCGACCAGGTTTATCTGGTCATCGACGAGGCGATCAGCGGCTACGGCGTCGGCCTGGTCGGCAGCGCCCTGGTCGCCGACGATCTGAGGGCGGGCAGGCTGGTACGACCGTTCGAACTGAGCATGCCGGTGCCTTTCGCCTACTACGTGCTGACACCCGAGTACAAGGCGCGGATGGCCAAGGTAGCAGCCTTCCGCGACTGGCTGATCAGGGAGGCGGCTGGCAGCCGGATCCCGGCAGCCGCGGAGGCCGCGGCGAACGCCTAGCGGTTGTCGTCGACCAGCTGCTGCAGGCGCTGCGCGTCCAGCCGTCCGCGCGAGTAGTCCACTTCCATCTGCCGCGCCAGACGAATGGCCTTGGCGACCGAGCCGAGGAACCCGATCACCTTCTTCTCCACGCGTACCAGACGGCCGCCGAGATCGAGGAGCGCCGAGCGGGCAGGTGCATATGCGAGGGCCATGTATAACTCCTATTTACTTTAGAGAAGCTTTACATTTTTTGGGGCTGCGGTCCTTGCCGCCTTCCCATGGGCCTTAATCTGTGTCCGATTCGAGGCAGTAACAATTGATCTTCCGGTCATGAGTGTTTAGCTTTACTCATTATGCACATCGCCATGCCCTCGCTGAATTCGCTGCGCGCCTTCGAGGCGGCAGCCCGCCATCTCAGCTACACCCGCGCCGCGGAGGAGCTGAGCGTGACGACGGCCGCGATCAGCCACCAGATCAAGGCGCTGGAGGAATATCTCGACATCACGCTGGTGAAGCGGAACGGGCGCGGCATCGCGCTGACCGACGCCGGGCGTGCCTGCCTGCCCGCCCTCAGCGATGGCTTCGCACGGCTCGCCGAGGCGGTGGATGTAATCCGCAGCCGCACCGGCAGCGGGCCGCTGACGATCCGCGCCACATCATCCTTCGCCTCGAAGTGGCTGGTGCCGCGGCTCGATCGCTTCACCACACCCCATACCGAGATCGATGTGCGGGTTTCCGCCTCTCGCCGACCGGTCGACTTCAGCCATGAGGATGTCGATCTGGCCATCATCTACGGTGACGGCCAGCGCGAGGACGTCCACCTGGACCTGCTGATGCGCAACGAGGTTTTCCCCGTCTGCACCCCGAAGCTGCTGGAAGGGCCGCATCCGCTCAACGAGCCCGCAGACCTGCGATTCCACCATCTGCTGCACCACGATTCACCGAATCCGGACGACACCGCTCCCGACTGGGGCACCTGGCTGAAGGCCGCCGGGGTCGCCGACCAGGTACAGGTGCGCGGACCGCATTTCGACCGCGCCGCGCTGGTGATCGACGAATGCGTTGCGGGCCACGGCGTCGGCCTCGCCCGGAGTTCGCTGGTCGCCGACGACCTGCGCGCGGGGCGGCTGGTGCGGCCGTTCTCGCTCAGTATCCCGGTGAAGTTCGCCTATTACCTCGTCATGCCGTCCTACAAGGTGCGGCTGCCGAAGGTGGCGGCCTTCCGGGAGTGGATCCTCGCCGAGGCGAAAAGCTACCGCGAGACCGAACTCGCCTCACTGCCGCCGGCGGTCCGATAGCGGGACGGCGACGTACCGGGGGTCCACCGGAACATCGCTGTGGAGGCGCTCGGGCTGTCGTAGTCCAGGCAAATGCCGCCGAACTGTCCGTGCTGCCGCGATCTTTGTCATTCCATCGATAGACCGTCGCTCGGCGGTGCATAGAATGGAAGCATGTCGCACGTCAGCCGCCACCCCGCGTCATTCCTGTTCATGAACCTGGGGCATGCCTATTGCCACCTGTTCATGCTGATCTTCCCGACTGCCGTGCTCGCGATGACGGTGGATTTCACCGGTGACTACAGCGACCTGCTGCCGCTCTCGGTTTGGGGTTTCGTGGCATTCGGTGCCGGCGCGCTGCCCGCCGGCTGGCTGGGGGACCGCTGGAGCCGGGAAGGCATGATGGCGCTGTTCTTCCTTGGCATGGGCACGGCGGCGGTCCTGACCAGCTTCGCCACCACGCCGATCGCGCTCGCCACGGGGCTGTTCCTGATCGGTCTGTTCGCTTCGATCTACCATCCGGTCGGCATCGCCCTTGTCGCCGACCGCGCCCGCTCCACCGGCAAGGCGCTCGGCCTGAACGGTGTATTCGGCAATCTCGGGGTCGCGCTCGCCGCGGCGCTGACAGGCGTGCTGGCCGACCGTTACGGCTGGCGGGCAGCCTTCTGGGCACCGGGCGTCGCATCGATGCTGACTGGCCTCGTCTACCTGATGTTCGGCTGCGGCAACGCCCCGGAAGAACCGGAAACCACACCGCAGGCGGACACCGAGGCCGCGCAACTGCGGCTCGACCAGCGCCGGGTATTCGCAGTGCTGATCGCCACCACCCTGTTCGGCGGGGTGATCTTCCACGCCACCACCATCGGCCTGCCGAAGATCATGGACGACCGGCTGCCGGCCCTCGCCGCGTCGACTGCGGAGGTGGGGCTCTACGTCTCCGCCGTGTTCGCGGTGGCCGCCGTGGCGCAGATCGTGGTCGGCCACCTGCTTGACCGCTATCCGCTCAGGCCGGTGTTCCTTGCGGTCGCAGGACTGCAGGTACCGGTAATGCTGCTTGCCGCATCGGCCGGGAACGCGACGATGCTGCTGCTGGCGACGGCGATGATGCTGCTGGTGTTCGGACAGATCCCCATCTCCGACACCATCGTCGCACGCTATGCCGCCAGGGCGTGGCGATCGCGCGTCTATGCCGTGAAGTACCTGCTGTCGCTCGGCGTCAGCGCCAGCGTCGTGCCGATGCTCGCCTGGATCAGGGGCGAGACCGGGGGATTCCTCGCCCTGTTCCTGATGATGGCGTTGTGCGCGGCACTGGTGACCACTGCCGCCGCAGCCCTCCCGCGGGCCGGCAAGACCCCGCAGCTGGCGTGATATTCCACCACATATCGGCTTCCGCTATCCAATACAACAAGATATAGTATGAAAAGTGCCGGTTCCCGGCGCATCGGCAGCACATGGGGGAGTTGTGCCGTGGGACAGGGCAATGGCGTACGCAAGACCAACGGCGCCCATCCGCGAATCGCGATGGACGTCGAATCGCCCTTCCAGGCGGTAGCGCGGCACTTCGAGCGGATGGCCGAACGCGCCGGCAAGGAAGGTCGCCGCAAGGCCGCCATCGACTGGCAGTCATGGGCCGCCGAGTACGAGGGCAAGAAGAAGTAGCCCTCGCCGCGTCCATGCGGCAGGTTCGCCGCATGCAGGGTGTCTTCATATATGCAGGCGCCGCGGGTGCGGAGATCGCCGGATGCTTCGCCTTCTGGGCCTGGCTCCGGCTCGACAAGCCTGTGTGGTGGGTCGTGCCCGGACTGGCCAGCCTCGCCCTGTTCGCCTGGCTCTTGACGCTGATCGAAAGCCCGTTCGCGGGCCGGGCCTACGCTGCCTATGGCGGAATCTACATTGCCGCCTCGCTGGCCTGGCTTTGGGCGGTGGAAGGCCGGGCACCCGATAGATGGGATATCGCCGGCGCCGGCATTTGCCTCCTCGGCGCGGCGATCATCCTGTGCGGGCCGCGCGAGGCCTGAACCGGACTCTCGGCCTGGGCGGTGCTATCCTGCGCCGATGCCAACCGCCGAAGCAGACCTCGTGCAGCCACCCGGCGTGGCGGGCATGTTCTATCCCGCCGATGCGGACGAACTCGCGCAGACGGTCGACGAGCGGCTGGCACGGCCGCGCGCCGCACACACGCCTCCGAAAGCCCTGATCGCGCCCCATGCCGGCTACGACTTTTCCGGTGCCGTGGCGGGCACGGCTTTCGCTTCGGTAGCCGCCGTTGCCGGGGCGATCAGCCGCGTCGTCCTGATCGGCCCATCGCACCGGCACTGCTTCGCCGGGCTCGCCGTACCCTCCGCCCGCGCCTTCGCTACACCGCTCGGGATCGTGCCGGTCGATTCCGGGGCCGTGAAGCGGCTGCTCGACCTCCCGGGGGTGGCCACGGTGGATACCGCCTTCGCCCACGAGCATAGCCTCGAGGTGGAACTGCCATTCCTCCAGCGGCTTCTGGGGGAATTCACCATCGTGCCTGTCGTCACCGGCGACGTGTCCGTCGAGGCCGTGGACCGCGCCCTTGCCGCGGTATGGGGCGGTCCGGAGACACTGGTCGTGGTCAGTTCCGATCTCAGCCACTTCTATCCCTATGACGAGGCCCGCGAGCTCGACCGTGCCGCGGCGCTCGCCATCGAGACGCTGCGGCAAGACCGGCTGGAGGATCAGCACGCCTGCGGCCACCGCGCGATCCGCGGTCTGCTCGCGCGGGCACGAGTCCTCGACATGCGGGCCACAACGCTCGACCTCCGCAATTCGGGCGATACCTTCGGCCGGCGCGAGAGCGTCGTCGGCTACGGTGCCTTCGTCCTCGAATATGCCGCCATCTGCCGCCTGGACGATACGCATCGCCGGAAGCTGCTCGAGGCCGCGCAGACCAGCATGCGCAGCGGACTGCGTCGCGGCCGGCCGCCGGAAGTGAGGCTCGGCTCATTCGCACCGCAACTGGAGACGACCCGGGCCAGCTTCGTTTCCGTGCTGAAGGGCGACCGGCTGATGGGTTGCGTCGGCTCGATGGCGCCACACAAGCCGCTGGTCTCGGACGTTGTGGAAAACGCCTTCAAGGCGGCCTTCGCCGACCCGCGCTTCCCCGCCGTGACCGCTGCCGACCTGCCGGAACTGGATGTGGAGATCTCCATCCTCAGCACGCCGCGCCCCATCCCCGCCGTCGACGAGGCTACTCTGCTAGCCGCCCTGCGCCCGGAACTGGACGGCGTAATCGTCGAGGACGGTGAGCGACGGGCACTGTTCCTGCCGCATGTCTGGGAGGGCCTGCCGGACCCGCGCGCCTTCCTGGCGCGCCTGCGGCAGAAGGCGCGGCTGCCGGCCGACCACTGGTCCAACAGCTTCCGAGCCTGGCGGTTCACCGCCGAGCGCTTCGGCACGTCTGATTACCGCGACACGACGGCCTGACGCCCCGCCCCCCCGCGGGGGGGGGGCGAATTCCGCGAGCCTGACCGGCCTGCGTTTCCTGCCCCAGTCGCCGGGCTGTCCGTCGAACACTCCGGCGCAGGGCGTGCCGCAGTTTCGACACGCACCGTCCTCGGTCAGATACCAGGTCGACAGTTCATACCAGTCGCGACCGATGAGCCGCTCGCCGCACCCATGGCAGTAGGTGCTGGACCGTCCGAGGTCGTGCACGTTGCCCAGATAGGCGTAACGCAGGCCGTTGCGCATGGCGATCCTGCGCGCCCGGATCAGCGTCTCGTGGGGCGTGTTCGGCCTGTCGAGCATCTTCCAGTCCGGATGGAAGGCGCTGAAGTGGATCGGCACGTCCGGTCCCAGCCGCTCGGCCACCCAGCCGGTCATCGCGTCGAACTCGGCATCGGTGTCGTTCTCGCCCGGGATGACGAGGTTGGTCAGCTCGAACCACACTCCGGTCTCGTGCTTCAGGTACTCCAGCGTCTCCAGCACCGGCTGCAGGTGACCGCTGCATATCCTGTCGTAGAACCGCTCGGTGAATGCCTTCAGATCGATGTTGGCGGCGTCCATCTGACGGTAGAACTCGACCCGGGGCTCGGGTGTCATGTAGCCGGCCGTCACCGCCACCGTCCTCACCCCGCGCTCGCGGCAGGCCTGCGCCACGTCGACGGCGTACTCCAGGAAGATCACCGGGTCGTTGTAGGTGAAGGCGACCGACCGGCAGCCGAGCCGAACCGCCGCCTCGGCGATGGTCTCGGGGTCGGCCGCGTCGGCCAGCGTATCGAACTGGCGGCTCTTCGAGATATCCCAGTTCTGGCAGAAGCGGCAGGCCAGGTTGCAGCCTGCAGTGCCGAAGGACAGCACCGGCGTGCCCGGCAGGAAGTGGTTGAGCGGCTTCTTCTCGATCGGGTCGACGCAGTAGCCGCTGGCCCGGCCGTAAGTGGCGAGCACCATGCGGTTGCCCTCGCGCCCGCGCACGAAGCACAGGCCCCGCTGTCCCTCCCTCAGCTTGCAGAAGCGCGGGCACAGGTCGCACTGGATGCGCCCGTCATCGAGCGCGTGCCAGTACCGCGCCGGCACCGTCTCGGCGTCGTGGCCCAGTTCGGCGGTCAGCGTGTCATCCATGATGTATCAGATGCTCCCTACGGCGCCGCCGTTCAACGGCAACACCCGGACGTAGCGCACGCTGCATCTAAACGCCCACTATAGGCTGTTGAGCCAAGCCTCTTATGCAACTATAATTTTTTGACCCCAATCTGCCAAGGCTCATCTAATGCACGCGATTCTCAGAACCCTTTTATTTCTGCTCCTCTGTCAATCGTCGCTTATGTTGCTAGCTTTTCAAGCCGCTGCGGAAGTTGGCCAAACGCACGTTGACTACCTAGACTTGGGGAGCAAATCCGTTCCTCTCCCGCCAGGAACGTGGGTTGTAGTGGCCCAAGACGAACGACTGAGCACTAATCGCAATAAAATCGTGCAGCTCATCCTTGCTAGTTTTCGAGATGATGAACTTACTGGTGTCGTATCAGCAGCGACTAACATTGATGCATCTTCGGAGGGATGGGCGGCAGCACCGCTGTGCGAAAGGAATAATTACTACTTAGTTTTCAAGCAGGCGAACTACAGCGGTTCCACGCAAGACTGCTTCGCTGTCAGCCATGTGAACTCCACCCTAACGAATAACGCGAAGCAAGTTTGGAAAGACGCCTTTGCGCAAATCGCCCGCCTTGGGCGCAACTCAGCGAAGACGCACGTGCGTCTGTACATGCGCGCGGCAGACAATAAAAATTTCCTTGATGTCTTTTACTACTTTAATCCCGAATTCGCCGGCGTCAGCCCACCAAATATTTTGGATTGGCCGAACAATGACTGGCACTACACACAGGTCAAACAACATCCTGATAAGGAACAGTTCTATCAAAAGGTTGTAGCTTGGGGCCACCGAATGCGTCCCCATGTTATGCGAGGCTTGAAAGGACAAAAGACGCTTCAGTCGCCATTTGACCTTGAAGGGGTCAAGCAGACTTCGGAACGGGGCGGCGGGACTTCGGAAGCTTCGTCCTCTGACCTAGAGGAGCGGCTGAAGCAACTCCGGCGCCTTCATGAACAGGGCTTGGTTTCTGGGGAAGAATACGAAGCGAAGCGAAGGGAGTTGCTCAAGGGCCTTTGATAGCTTCAGAGTGACCGCGGTGGGCGATGACGATCATCCGCCCTCACCGGCCAGTTTCCGTGCCTCGTCCACAAGTCGGCGTGCCACCGACACGGCCTCGCGCAGGTGGCGGCCGCGCATCTCGCTGCGCCTGTCGCCCGGCAGCCGCTCGCCGCCGGCATCGCGCAACAACCGGCACAACAGATCGGCCCGTTCGGACGCACCGGCTCCTCCCGATGCCGCGGGATCGAACGCGAGGATAAGCTGACCGGCATTGCCTGGCTGCCCGCCCGTACCCTCCGGCGCCGGCTCGACCTCACGGCTCAGATTGCCGCCCGTCATCGCCGCCGCCAGCAGTTCCACCATCAGCCCCATGGACGCCCCCTTGTGTCCGCCGCCGAAGGGAAGCTGGCTGCCGGCCAGCGCCTG
>JBBDQX010000016.1:0-12795 GCA_040905765.1 Acetobacterales bacterium | reverse complement strand
GCCAGCGGCATCGTGAAGCGCATCAGCAGGCGGTTGTCCTGCACCGCGCCCGACAGCTCGGCGATGGCGCCGGCGGCGATCCGCTCGTCGCCGGCCCTGACCTCGGTGAAGTAGCCGTAGGGGCCGAGGTTGTCGATCGCCCGCTGCGCGAAGGCGTTCAGCTTGTCCGGGTCCGGGTCGCCGCCGGGCGCGATGCCCATGTCCTGCAGCGCGGCGGCGGTATAGCCGGCGTCGAACAGCCACCGCTGTTCCAGCGCGGCGATCCGGCCCTCCGCATCGAACCGCACCGTCACCTCGACGTCGATCCAGGCATGCGGATGCGCCGCCGCGCCCGCCGGCCACAGGGCGGCGAGCAACAGGAGAGCGACCATCGGGAGCAGGTGCCGCATTGGCCGTCCGTCCATCTTCACCGTCTCGGCAACGCTCCAGTACGCATCCTCAAGAGCAATCGGATGAGAGGTTAGCCGGAGCGCTTCGTGCGTCAAGGGGGCCTCCCCCGGCCACGCCCTAGGAACGATCTTACCTAATTTCGCCGTTCTCAATCACCGGGCGCCGCACGCCGAAGCTGTCCCAAATGTCCTGGAAGAACGGTTCAAGTATTTCCGATCCTTTTATAGAAAGCTCTGCAATTTCTCCCCACCCGTCTAGACTTCGTTCAAAACACGGCCCACTAAATTCCCGACCAGCAGGGAACTTACGATCATATACTAGAATATAATCTTCTATGTCCTTGAATCCGGCAGACCAGATGAAGGGGGGAGCAATCTTGAGTGTATCTGACATGAACTTTTTGTATTCGTCCAGCTTACGAATAAGCATTTGTTCAACGTATATTATAGGCAGAAGTTTTCCTTTCATATTTAACATCGCACTCACTCTATCAGGCTCAATGCTGTATGTATCCACGCCCCATATTTCGCCCGAACGGTAAACTTGCGTGTACGACCATGCGAAGCAGTTCCCGGACTGGTCTGGGGAGGACTCGGTGCAGATGGTAAAACTTGCTACGCCGTTAGGGTTTCTGCAGACTTGAAAATCACCGGGCGCGCGGTCGTGGTTTAAGTCGCGTAGACCATTGGGTCCCTTGATTGCCGATACTAAGTCTGTGTAAGCAAGCTTCGACGTTGCAAACTTTGGTAGAAGCCTGAGGTAAACAGCGGGACCTTTCCGGAGCCAGATCGGAGATCCGGATTGCTCGCGATCGGGTCCTCGAAATAAATCAGTAGGAAGATAGCCTAAAAGAGGGCTGACTAAGGCTTTATTCGCGTCGGCCCCAACGTAGGGCGCTACAGGAGAAAATAAGGGTCTAGCAGTTTTCGGCGGTGTAGGAGCATCAGTCGTTATTGTCGCTCTTAGGGCGTGTTCTAGTTTTTTAGATAGATCGCTTACAATTTGCCCAGTGTCTGATTTATTTTTTTCGTCGTCTTTATCCGCAAGACAATAAACGATTGGCCACCGCTTATGGCGTAAATCGAAAGGCAGGTCTTCTGGACCTCCCCATGCTGTATTCATCACGCCAATAATTGCGAAATCGCCTTTGTCTCGAAGCGCATAGCCATATTCTAGCATGACGTTAGGGTTGGGGATAGGTTCATCGTCCGCGTTGGTTCCCACGAAAGTCAGATCACAAACTACAGCAGAGGCGGATGTTATCCTTTCGAGTATCGTAATCGCAAGGCTAGGGGATCCTGAAATACCCGTGGTATCTTTTTCGATGCGAGGCTCGATCTTTAAAGATTCGGAAATTCGTTTGGCTGCTTGCCGCAGAGCCTTCTCTATCAGGTTTCGATTGGTTCGGTTGGGTCTGTCGGACTGCCAAGAGTAAAATATGCTGGTCATATACTAACTCCGTCTTAGCCTCCGAACCGCAGCCGCTCGTTCTGCGCCAGCCGGCGCGCCACCAACATCACCCGCTCGATGGCCAGGTTGGCGAGGTACTCGGGCGGCGGTTCGGCCATGCGGAACTGCAGGTCCTCCCGGCACATCCGCGCCTTGTTCGCCGGCATGTTGGTGAAAACCTTCCCATGCAGCGCCTCGTTGTCCTCCGCCGCCTTCAGCACCACCAGCAGGTCGTCGGGGTCGACCTCGGCCAGCAGCGTCTGCATGCCGGGGTCGTCGACGGTCTCCAGCTTCCTCAGCCAGGCCAGGTTGGCTTCCAGCGCCTTCTTCGACAGCCCGCTGCCGGGCAGCAGCGCCTCGGTCAGCTGCAGCAGCAGCGACTTGATCTGCGCGCGGCCGAGCGGCACGCGCGTCTCGTCGAGGCGCAGCTCGTATTCCTGCTCGCCCGTCCGGGCGACCTGGATCCGTTTCGGCGGCGGCATGGTCGGCACCCTCCGCCGCCGTTATAGCCGCCGGCGCGGGCTTGCTCCAAACCACGCCGCCGGCTAACACGACCGGCGATGGCCTTCCTCGACCACATCCGCGCCTGCAATAACGGGGGCGACCGCGCCGGCTGGCTGCCGTTCCGCGTCGCCGGCGCGACGGTCGGTACCGTGCGGCCGGAATTCGCGTCGCTGCTGCGCGCGCCGGACGGGCCGTTCCGCGTCGACGGGCAGGCCGTGGCGGTGGACGAGGCGCTGTCGACGCCCGACATGCGCAGCGCCGCCGCCGGCCGATTCCTGCACGCGCTGGCCGGACAGGGACATATCCGCGCCTGGAAGGGCGAGCCCTATCCGGTGCTCACCGGATGGGGTGCCGCGCTGCTGATGACGCTGGAGCGCGCGGCGGCGCCGTATTTGGGCATCCGCGCCTTCGGCCTGCACGTCGTCGGCTATGTCCGCAAACCGGACGGCCCGCACCTGTGGATCGCGCGCCGCGCGCTCGACCGGGCGACGTCCCCGGGCAAGCTCGACACCATCGTCGCCGGCGGCCAGCCGGCCGGGCTCAGCCTGTCCGGGAATCTGGTCAAGGAATCGGCGGAGGAGGCCGGCATGCCCGCCGAGCTCGCCCGCACCGCGCGGCCCGCCGGCACCGTCTCCTACGTGCAGCGGGTGCCCGAGGGGCTGCGGCGCGACACCCTGTTCGTCTACGACATCGAGGTGCCGGCCGGCTTCCTGCCGGTCTGCGCCGACGGCGAGAACGAGGGCTACGAGCTCTGGCCCGTCGCCGAGGTCGCGGCGCGGGTGCGCGACACCGACGACTTCAAGTTCAACGTCAGCCTCGTGCTGATCGACTTCCTGATCCGCCACGGCGTCGTCACGCCCGACAACGAGCCGGACTACCTCCGCCTCGTCGCCGGCCTGCGCGTGCTCGACCGGCCGGTGTGATCTAACCCGTCCTCAGCTTCTCCAGTATCTCGTCCACCGTCGCGTCGGCGATGGCGCGGATCTCGTCGTCGGTGCGGTTCTGGATCGGGTGCGGCACGAACACCATCGCGGCGTCGAAGCCGAGCGCCCTGCACTGCGCTTCGGCGGCCTCGATGAACGCGGTGGTGGCGACGTTGACGCCGGGGACGCCGCGGCTTTCGAGGTCTGCGATGTCATGCAAACTGCACGACGTGCAGGAGCCTCAGTCGCTCAGGCCCTCGACGACGATGTCGCACTCCCCGGCGATCTGCTGCTTCACCGCGGTCGGCGCGACGCGCGCGTTGGTCGGCTTGGCGTAGCGCTTCACCTCGAGCCCGCGCTGGCGCAGCAGTTCGTCCAGCCGGTCGAGGTAGACGTCGCCGCGCGCCTTGGAGATGTCGAGCAGCCCGACGGTCAGCCCGTCGAGGCTCTGCGGCCGCGCCGGCCGGTCGCGGCCCGCCGGCGCGCGCTCGGCCGTGGGGTCCAGAAGGTCGATGGTGTCGCTCATTCGGCAATCTCCCTGGTTACCGGGCTGCTTCCGCGGGGGCCGCTGGCGTCCCATCCGGGTACGATACAGGAAAACAGCCCCGCCTGGCCGCCGCAGTGGATCACGCTGATGCCGCCCTCGCGGAACTTCGGCACCTGCTTTCCCGCCACCTGGGCCGGCTTCATGCCGTCCTCGATGCCCTGCGCGCCGGGCAGCAGCAGGTCGCCGTCGATAGTGGTGAGTTCGTGCAGCCGCTGCCTGAGCCGCGCCTTGCTCCAGCCGTGCTCGCGGAAGATCGCGCCGTGTTCCGGCGAGACCACGACCAGCGCGTCCGGCGCGCCGGCCCGCTTCGGCGAATGCACGATGCGCAGGTGCGTCGCGTAGCTCTGCGCCAGCGATTCGGCGCTGCGCGAGCCCTGGTCGATGACCGGGATGACGCCGCCGCCCGCCAGCACGGTCACGGCGCTGCGCCCTTCCGGCACGCCGCGCTCCTGCGCCAGCGGCTCCCAGGGCGATTCCTCCTCGTTCTCGGCGGTGCACCAGCCGACCTTGCCGGGGTTGCCCAGCGTGGCCCGGTCGAGCTCCTGCGGCCGGCCGCCGCCGACGTTGCGCACCACCAGCTGCAGCGCCCGGCCGATGCTGGAATTGGCGCGGTTGCCTTGGCCCAGCGCGTTGCCGCGCCAGTTCATGCCGATGCGCCGGCGCACCGGCCCGTTGACGATCACCATCGGCCCGACGAACTGCGTCGTCGCCAGCAGGCCGTGCAGGCAGAACGGCTCCTCCAGCGCGGCCTCGACAGTGGCCAGCACCACCGGCATGTATTCCGGCAGGCAGCCGGCCATCACCGCGTTGACCGCCACCTTCTCGACCGTGCAGTCGTCGAGGTTCGGCGGCATCTGGCCGATCACCTCGTCGGGCGCGCGTTTCGTGCCCTGCAGCATGCGCCACACCCGCTCCGGCGTCGGCGGCACCACCGGCAGCCCGTCGGTCCAGCCGCGCGCGTGGCAGGCCTCCACCGGGTCCTCGGCCTTGCCGAGGCCGATGCGGCGCGAGGCGAAGCGCGCCTTGCCGAAGCGCACCGCCAGCTTCTCCGCCATCCCCGGCTCGTGCGTCAGCGAGCCGCAGCCCGGCCGGTTCTCCGGCAGGTCGCCGCCGAGCGTCGCGTCGCCGGTGAAGGCGCGCCACTCGTCGCGGTTCCAGCCGTAGATGCGCGCGGTCTCGCGGCCGTCCTCGATGCGGATCAGCGTCGGCACGATCTCGACGTCGAGGGCATGGCTGGTTTCCAGCGCGCTGTCGTCGACGCGCGCCTTCACGGTGCCCGGGAACGCCGGGTCGTCCTGGGTGTAGACGGTCAGCGCCGCGCCGCCGCCCTCCAGCGCGCCGAGCACCGGCGCCACCAGTTCGCAGGTCGGACAGTCGCGCTTGACCACCGCGATCAGGCCGTCGGGCAGCCCTCGGGGGGCATCTGGCATGGCTTGGCTCCGCTTTCGCCGCAGGGCAGGGATCGCTAGTTTAGGCGGCGTCGCCCCCGGCGCGAAAGGCCCTCCACTGCAACGTCGCCCGCCACTGCGCCGTCCCAAGTGGAATCCCGGTTGCGGCGTGCTATCTATGTACCCATGAACAGGATCGACAAGCCCGGAGCCTCGACCCTGCCGCCCGGTGAGGCCGAGGTCCGTCTGCGCGAGCGCACGCCCGACGGCCGCAAGATCTGGGAGGTGCGGCGCAACGGCGTCGTCGAGACGCATGTGACCTCGCGTGCCTCTGTGAAGGTGATCGAACGAACTGCCAAGCGGTTCGAGCGGGTGCTGAAACGGCTTGCCGAGCGGTAGGCGGCATTACCGGATCACGCTTTCCGACGTGTGGGACGCCCACGACGCCGCGCTGGCCATGGGCGGCGGACGTCCGGGCACGCTCAATCCCGCACTGATCGAGTCCGCTATCGGGCGGCCCTACGTGGGCTATCACCGGTCGATCGAATCGAAGGCGGCCGCCCTCGTGCAGTCGATGGCCACCAACCACGGCTTCGCCGACGGCAACAAGCGCACCACGGTGGTCCTCATGAACGTGCTGCTGGAAAGAAGCGGCTACCGGCTGCAGACGGCCGGCGGCGACGCTGCGCTGCAGGACGAGATCGAGGCGATGGTGCTCGGCGTGATCGACCGCAGCGTCGGCTTCGACGCCCTCGTGGGCTGGTTCCGCGAGCGGGTCCGGCGGGCGTGAGCCGCCATCTTTTTCCTTGGCCGGCCTTGAAATCGGTCGCCATGGCGGCCACGGTCACAGCTACCGGATCATGTACCGGAGACAGGAGAGGCGATTTTGAAACTCAATGAAGTCCAGATCGACGTCGTGCAGCAGCAGGTCGGCGTCGAGCCCGTGCCCGACGACAACCCCGCGGTGGATACCCTGAAAGAGCACTTCGGCGACCACACCTTCTACGTCGGGCAGGAAGGCCTGTTCGTCTGGGAGGAAGTCGACCGCGAGGGCCCGGAGGACGCCGCCGTGCTGGTCCAGCTCGCGAGCTGGTCCGAGCAGCAGCCCGACACGCTGGTGCCGCACGAACCCCAGGTTTCGGAGCTGATGGTCGACTTCGCCGGCACCGGCGCCGGCCCCGACGGCAGCGCCGGGGGCCCCCAGGCCGCCTGATGCGGGGGGCGCCTTGCGCTTTGGGGCGCCCCGCTACATCAGGCTCGGCAGGATTAGCGCGATCTGCGGGTACGCGTACAGGATGCCTATGGCCGCCAGGTTGACCAGCCAGAACGGCAGTGCGCCGAGGCAGATGTCGGTCAGCGACAGGTCCGGCACCGTGGCCTTGACGACATAGAGGCTGAGGCCCACCGGCGGCGTCACCGCCGAGATTTCCATCACTGACACCAGGATCACCCCGAACCAGACCGGGTCCCAGCCCATCGCCTGAACGATGGGCATGACCAGCGGGATGGTCAGCGCCAGGGTGGATGCGACCTCCATCATCGTGCCGATGACCAGGTAGGCCAGCACGATGGCGAGGAAAAGCGACAGCGGCGACAGGTTCAACGCGATCACGAAGTCGGTCGCCATCTGGCTGAAGCCCGACAGCACGAGGAAGCTGGAGAAGATCAGCGACCCCACGACGATGATCTGGATCGAGGCGCAGATGATCGCCGCGTCGGTCAGCGCGAAATAGAGGCGCCGGCGAGTCATCTGCCGCCGCGCTATCGCCAGCAGCAGCACCATCACCACGCCGCCTGCGGCCGATTCCACCGGCGTCCAGACGCCGAACAGGATGCCGCCGATCACCACAAAGACGATCAGGAAGAACGGCAGGATCGGCGGGATGGTGCGCAGCCGGTCGCGCCATCCGAAGCGAGGCCCCGGCGGTCCGAGCCGCGGGTTGACCATGCAGCGGCCGGTGATCATCACGGCATAGAGCCCGCACGTCATCAGCCCGGGCAGGATGCCGGCGATCAGCATCTTGCCGATCGAGGTTTCCGAGAAGATGCCGTACAGCACCATGGTGATCGACGGCGGGATCATCGCGGCGACGGTGCCGCCCATCGTGACCGCCCCCGCCGACAGCCGGTCTTGGTAGCCGTACCGGCGCAGTTCCGGCATCGCCAGCTTGGCCATCGCTGCCGAGGCGCCGAGCGACGAGCCGGTGATCGACGCCAGCCCGGCCGAGGTGCCGATGGTCGCGACGGCGATTCCGCCCGGCACATGCCCGACCCACCGCGAGAAGGCGTTGAACAGGTCGTAGGTAATGCCGGACTGGCCGGCGATGGTGCCCAGCGCGATGAACAGCGGAATGACGATGAAGGCGTAGGTCATGCCGACGTCCATCGACTGGATGAACGGCTGGCTCAGCATCGCCGACCAGTTGCCGCCGGTGAAGACGTAGATGCCGGCCATGCCGGTCAGGCCCAGCGTCACGCCGATCTGCACGCCGAGCAGGATCAGCGGCACCAGCACGCATCCGGCCACGATCAGCGACAGGGTGGTCGGGTCCATGCGGCTACTCCTCGTGCAGCGGCTGGGAGTAGGGCTCCAGCCTCTCGCCCGGCGCCACGCCGCGTATCAATTGCCGGGCGGTGCGGAGCAGCAGCAGCGCCAGCGTGACGACGGTCAGCAGCGTGCCGAAGACCAGGAATCCCATCGGCCAGGCGTGCGGGATGCCCAGCATCCCCATGCCGACGAAGCCGCCGCGGAAAGCTTCCAGCCAGTTCTCCCAGCCGGTCCACAGCAGCACCAGGAAGAACGCCAGGGCGAGGATCTGGTCGATCCCGCGCGCGCCGATGCGCAGCCGCCCCGGGGCATTGGTCACCAGCGCGTCGACCCGCACCTGCCGGTCGGTCCACTGCACCAGCGCCAGCGTCATGAAGATCAGCGGCACGAACAGCACCCGCGAGATCTCGAACACGCCGACGAACGGCCGCCCGGTCAGCCAGCGGACCAGCACGTCGGCGGTGATCATCAGGGCGAGGATCAGGACGATCAGGCCGTTGAGCGCCGCGAACAGCTGCAGGATACGGGCCCAGGCGGTTTCGATCCGAGCCATCGGTCGTGCTCCCGTGCGATCCGGGAAGAAGTCCGGGGCGGCGATGCGGCGCCGCCCCGGATGCGGTCCGGTGATGCTATTCGATCTTCCAGGGCTTCCAGGCGCCGTCGGCGTAGGCCTCCGCCAGTTCCCGGTAGCGCGCGAAGATCCTGGTGCCCGGCAGGCCCCGGCCGTTCAGGCGCTTCTCCTCCTCGGCGAAGAAGTCCGGCGCCATCTTGGCGATCCGGTCGACGTCGTCGCTGCTCAGGTGCAGCACCTCGACGCCCTTCTCCTTCAGGCCGCGATAGGTGGCGGCCGTGCCCTCGGTCATCACATGCGCGCCGATCGGCTCCATCGTCGCCGAGACGCGCTCGATCAGCCTCTGGTCCTTCTCGGGAATCTTGTTCCAGCTCTGCAGGCGGATCGTGTAGGCGATCGTGGCGCCGGCCATCGAGGTGCCGAGGCCCGGGCCGGTGGTGACCGCGAACTTCGATACTTCATGCAGCCCGGCCGGGATCATCGCCGTGGGATTGGTGATGACGGAATCGATCACGCCGGTCTGCAGGCTCGTGTACATCTCGCCGAAGGCGACGGCCATCGGCACGCCGCCGACGGATTCGATGAACTTCGGCAGGCTCGAGCCGAAGGCGCGGATCTTCTTGTCCTTGAAGTCGTCCACCGAGGCGATCTTCGCGGTGCCGATCATCGAGTACTGGCCCGCCGGCACGAACACCAGCGGCTTCACGCCCAGCGCCTCGTACTCCGCCTGGAACTCCGGGAACTCCTCGTACAGCTTGCGGGTGATCGCGATCACGCCCGGCAGGTCGAGCATGTTGCCGTAGACCACGTCGAACGATCCGGCCAGCGCAGAGGAAATCGGCAGCTCGCCGATGTGGTAGACGAGGGTCACCGCGCCGGCGTCCGCGACGCCCTTCCGCACGCCCTCCAGCGTGCCTTCCGCCTTCAGCAGCGCGCCGCCCGGCACGTGGCGGATCTTCACCCGGCCGTCCGTGGCGTCCTGGATGCGGTCGATCCACAGGTCGGCGATGACGCCGGTCTGGGTGTCGGTCTTGTTGAAGGCGTTGTTGTAGACGAGGCTGACATCGGCCTGCGACGGCATCGCGATGGCGCAGCAGGTCGAGAGGACAGCGGCGGCCAGCAGCTTTTGCATCGTAACCTCCCGTGTCGCTTTTTATGTGACGTTAACGTTACGAACTAAGCACAGCCGAGGGACAGCGGCCAAGCGCCGCGTTGCCGGCCGGTCGCAGGTCAAGGCGGAGTTGGGGGCTTACCCTGTGCCGAAGTCTGCGATGGTCGAGTAGCCGACCCATGTGGTCCAGGCGCCGAGACCGTAGCTGCCCCGGCGGATGGTCGTCAGTCCTGCTCTCGCGCGTCTACAGGGTGCGAGGCGAGGATGGACGCGACCTCTTGATCATCAGGAAAGCAAACCTATATCTCGGGGGAGGGATCAGCAACATTCACCTTGGTCCACAACGCGTTAGATAGAAAATGATGACATTTTCGGCGCTGTTGCGCTCTGCACATCGGCGTCAGCGCGAAAATCCCGCGCGTTTCCTCACGTCCGCGGCGCTCAGGCCCTGTTCGCGCAGGGCGCGAAGTGTAAGACTTTTATCCCTTTTGGCGTATCTGCGGCCGTTTTCGTCGGTCAGGAGCGGGTGGTGCGCCCATTCCGGTACCGGCAGGTCGAGCAGGGCCTGCAGCAGGCGGTGGATGTGGGTCGCCTCGAACAGGTCCATGCCGCGCGTCACCAGCGTCACGCCCTGCAGCGCGTCGTCCACCGTCACCGACAGGTGATAGCTGGTCGGCGTCTCCTTGCGCGCCAGCACCACGTCGCCGAAGCGCCCGGGGGTCGCGCGCTGCGGTCCGGCGTGGATGTCGTGCCATTCCAGCCCGCCGCCCGCCGCCGCGATCGCCCGCAGCATGTCGAGCCGCAGCGCCCAGGCGTCGCCCGCCGCGATCCGCGCCTCCCGCGCGGCCCGCGTCAGGGCGCGGCAGGTGCCGGGATAGACCGGCCCCTCCGGTCCGTGCGGCGCGCCGCCGGCGGCCTCGATCTCGCGGCGGATGTCGGCGCGGGTGCAGAAGCAGGGATAGACCAGTTCCGCCGCCTCCAGCCGCCCCAGCGCGGCGCGGTAGTCGTCCATGTGGTCGGACTGCCGCCTCGCCGGTCCGTCGCGGTCGACGCCGAGCCAGTCCAGGTCCTCGACGATCGCCGCCTCGAACTCCGGCCTGCAGCGGGTCGGGTCGATGTCCTCGATGCGCAGCAGGTGCCGCCCGCCGCGGTCGCGCGCCGCGTGCCAAGCGACCAGCGCCGAATGGGCGTGGCCGAGGTGCAGCAGCCCGGTCGGGCTGGGGGCGAAGCGCGTGACGGGCGGAAAATCGGGGGTCATGGTCCGGCGCCAGTGAAACCGGCGTCGCGGTCGCAGGCAAGGGCCGGGCAGGAAAAGGTTGGGAGATGCCGCCCGGCCCGGTTGCGCGCCGCGCCGCTCTCCGCTTCACTGTGCCCCCTTTTGAGACTGCGAGGTGCGACTCCGTGAATGCGACCCCCGATCTCGACGGGCCGGTCTTCGAGCCGGCTTCCGGCGGGCCGGCGAAACAGCTGGTGGTGCTGTGCCATGGCGTCGGCGCCGACGGCAATGACCTGATCGGCCTCGCGCCGTACTGGGCGCCGGCGTTGCCGGACGCGCGCTTCGTCTCGCCGCACGCGCCGTTCCCGTACGACATGGCGCCGTTCGGGCGGCAGTGGTACAGCCTGCAGGATCGCACCCCGGCGATGATCGAGGCCGGCTCCCGCGCCGCGGCGCCGATCCTCGATGCGTATCTCGACCGCCAGCTCGCCGAACTCGGCCTCGACGACTCGCGGCTGGCGCTGGTCGGCTTCTCGCAGGGCACCATGATGTCGCTGTTCGTCGGGCTGCGCCGGGCGAAGCCCTGTGCCGGCATCCTCGGCTATTCCGGGCGTCTTGTGGCGCCGGACAGCCTCGCCGATGAGTTGCGCTCGCGCCCGCCCGTCATGCTCGTCCACGGCGAGGCGGACCCGGTCGTGCCGTTCGAATCGCTGGAACTCGCCCGTGCCGCGCTCGAGGCCGCCGGTGTGCCGGTCGAGGCCCATGCGCGGCCCGGCATCGGCCACTCGATCGACCACTGGGGGCTGGAGGCCGGGGCCCGGTTCCTCCGCCGCGGCCTTGTCGGGGAAGGCGGCTGACCGCGACATCTTGTGGTTAACCCCGTGGAAAGGTCATCCCACGGTAACTTGCGCGCTTCCGTGCGATGGCCTATGAAAAAAGCGACCCGTTTCCAGCCAAACGGTTAGGGAACACCGGAGCCTGTGTCGATCGCGCTGAACGACTTCCCGGCCCTCGTTCTCAACGCCGACTTCCGGCCGTTGAGCTACTTCCCCCTGTCCCTGTGGAACTGGCAGGACTCCCTCAAGGCGGTGTTCCTCGACAGGGTCAACGTCCTCGACGAATACGACCGGACGGTGCACTCGCCGAGCTTCGAACTGCGGCTGCCGAGCGTCATCGCGCTGAAGCAGTTCATCCCCTCGGCGCGGCGCCCGGCGTTCACCCGGTTCAACGTCTTCCTGCGCGACCGGTTCAGCTGCCAGTACTGCGGCGACCGGCTGCCGACCAGCGAGCTGACCTTCGACCATGTGATGCCGCGCTCCCGCGGCGGGCGCACCAACTGGGAGAACGTCGTTACCGCCTGCACCGACTGCAACCTCGAAAAGGGCAACCGCATGCCGAACGTCTGCGGCCTGTTCCCGCTCGACGAGCCGCGCCAGCCGACCACGTACGAGCTGCAGCGCAACGGCCGGGCCTTCCCGCCGAACTACCTGCACGAGAGCTGGCGCGACTACCTGTACTGGGACGCCGAGCTGGACGACTAGATGCGGTCGGCCTAAATCCGTTCCGACAGCCAGATCGCGGTCCGCGTGATCCCCTTGATCGCCCCCGCCAGCGCCTTGTAGCCGGGCGTCAGCTCGGCCTCGTTGGCGAGGCCGATGTCGCGGTGCTCCAGCTCCTCCAGCCGGAACCGCTCGATCGCCTCCCACAGCTCCGCCTCGTCGGGACCCAGCCGCTTTTGCTGGCTGGCGTAGTGCTCGTCGATGACCTCCTCGACGGCGACGGTGCAGGCCATCGCGGCGCGGCGGCCCATCATCGCGGTGCCGGCGCCCATCGCGTAGCCGAAGACATGCCACAGCGGCAGCAGCGCGGTCGGCCGCACCCGCCGCTCGACGATCATCTTCTCGAAGGTCTGCTTGTGGACCAGTTCCTGCTCGGCCATGTGCTCGAGGACCGGCCCCATGTCGCTGTCGCCGAGCACCGCGAGCTGGCCGGCATAGATACGCTCGGCGCCGTACTCGCCGGCGTGGTCGACGCGGATCAGCCGCTCCAGGAACTCGTCGCGCGTCATGTCGCCGGGCAGCGGGCGGGGCGGCAGGGCTTTCCCCTTCGCCGCGCCGGGGGACGCGGCCGGCTTCCTCGGTGCGGTCT
>JBBDQX010000015.1:0-12816 GCA_040905765.1 Acetobacterales bacterium | reverse complement strand
CTGCGCTTCGCCGGCCAGATCACCGGCGTCGAGGGCTATGTCGAGAGCGCGGCCATCGGCCTGCTCGCGGGGCGGCTCGCAGCCGCCGAGGCGCACGGCGCGGTGGCGACGCTGCCGCCGCCGACAACCGCGATGGGCGCCCTGCTGGGCCACATCACCGGCGGCGCGGACGAGGAGACATTCCAGCCGATGAACGTGAACTTCGGCCTTTTCCCGCCCATCGAGGCGAGCGGCAAGCGGATCAAGGGCCGCGAGCGCAAGCGTGCGTACACGCGTCGCGCACTAGCCGATCTCGACGCGTGGCGGGCGGTACGGGAGGCCGCGGAATGAGGACGGCGATTCTGGCTCTCGCGCTGACTCTCGCGACCGTCCCCGCCTTTTCGCAGGACTACGGGCGCATCGAACAGCGCGCACAGGAAATGCAGGACATCATCCCCCGCACGATGCAGGAGCGGGTGGTGTTCCACGGCAAGCTGGCCGGCCTCGCCACGGCCTGCGAGGTCGAATGGGATTCGCTGCACGGCGCCCTGCTCGGTTACAGCATGCGTGTCGGCTACCAGCAGCGGCAGCTCGCGTTCATCGAGGCGCTGTTCGACGAGATGCGCCAGGCGACGGCGAAGCGGATCACGCGGGATGACTGCAACACGCTCCAGCCGAACAGCCTGAGCAACGAGGTTGTGGGCGCGGCCAACCGGCTGATGAACGCCGACCGGTAGCCGGCGTCAGTAGCGGCCGGTAGCCGCGGCGGCGAACAGCCGCATCACCCGCCCCGCCGGATCGCGCTGCAGGCGCGCATCGAACGGATCGTGGCGGGCCCGCCGCAGTCTCCGCAGATCACCCGCCGCCAGGGTAGCCGGCATCACCGCGGGTAGGATGCGGCGAGGGACGCTGCCCCGGCGCCGCCGCGAGTCCGCGAGCGCCCTCCGCGCCACCGCCGCCACTTCGGCGACGACCTCGCGCAACGCGTCGCTGCTGCGCAGCTCGAACAGGTCGCCGACCTTCAGTCCCGCCGCCTTCACCCTGTCGCGCGGGAGATACAGCCGCTTCGCCCGCGCATGGAACGGAACCGCACGCAAGAGCCCGGAAAGGCTCCACGCGATCCCCGCGGCCTCCGTCGCCTCCTGGTCCCCGCCGCCGAGGACGCCCGCGACGAGGTCGCACAGGGTGGACGAGGTGTCCCGCGCATAGGCGATCAGGTCCTCCATCGTCTCCGGCGCCTCGTCCTCCATGTCGAACTCCCGGGCGTCGAGCAGTCGGTCGAACGTCTCCCGGGGCAGTCCGTGGTGCAGCGCGGCCTCCGACAGCGGCTCCGCCACCTCATGGCGCGGCGGGTTGCCGGCGAAGATGCCGTCCATCGCATCCCGCCACCACTGCAGGCGGATCCGGCCCATCATGGGCTCGCTCACTACCTCGCGGGCCTTGGCCACTTCGAGATTGAAGGCGTAGAGCGCGAAAAGCGGCTCACGCAGATCCTCCGGCGCGAACATCACGGTCAGGAACCGGTCGCGGTCGTGCCGCCAGACCTCGCGGCCGCAGTAGCTGAGAGACTCCGTATCCGGCATCGCGTCCCGAGGGCATACACAGGCGCGGTTTGGAAATGGCCTGCGCTTGAGGGTAGGATGTGCGCCGCGTTCAGGAGGAACGCAAGCGAGGGTGCGTGGTGGCACAGGCGCATAACCAAGCGCAACGTCTGACGGTCGAACCCGGTGCGGCCGCCGATGGCATGCGGCGGATCGACCGCAAGTCGCGCAACGAGAACTTCCCCGTGGCCTCGCGGCTGCTGGCGGTAAGCCGGCGCCCCCACGTCATGGCGTTCTACCGGTTCGCCCGTGCGGCCGACGACATCGCCGATTCCCCGTCGGTGCCCGACGTGCGGAAGCTGGCGCGCCTCGCCGCCATGAAGGCGATGCTGTCCGGCGAGACGCCCTCCGACGCGGAAGACGTGGACGCGACCGAACTGGCGGCTGCTGCGGCGCTGCGCGAAAGCCTCGCCGAGACCGGTGTGTCCGCGATCCACGCCGAGCAGATGCTGCAGGCGTTCGAGCGCGACGTGCGCCAGCCGGTCAACACGAGCTGGAGCGACCTGCTTACCTACTGCCGCTATTCCGCGGCCCCGGTCGGCCGGTTCCTGCTCGACCTTCACGGCGAGCTCGATGGCAGGCGTGCCACCGAGACCGGCCGGGCCTCCGATGCGCTTTGCGCCGCCCTGCAGATCATCAACCATATCCAGGATTGCAAGCGGGACTGGGAGTCCCTTGGCCGCCTGTACGTGCCGCTCGCCTGGCTGCGCGGCGCCAAGCTCAAGCCCGATGTGCTGAGCGAGCCAAGGTCCTCGGAGGACTTGCGAGGCGTGATCGAGAGAATGCTGGATGGCGTCGACCAGCTTCTGGTGACGGCACGCCCGCTGGTCGGCCTGATCCGCGACCGGCGGCTTAGAATCGAGGCGGCGGTGATCTACCTGCTGGCGAAGCGCCTCGCCGGCCGTCTGCGACGCTCCGATCCGCTGGAAGCGCGGCCCAGCCTCTCCGCCCTCGAGAAGGCGTTGTGCGCCGGCCACGGGCTGCTGATCGGATTGCTGGACCGGTGAGCCCCGACAGCGGGGCCACCGGCGGCGTGATCGGCAACGACGCCCTGCCCCCTCCTTGCGACGCCTCCTCGCGGCGAGCCGTCGGCCGCATCGTCTCGCGGGCAAGCAGTTCGTTCCGGTGGGCGATGGCCCTGCTGCCACGGGAACGTCGCGAGACGATGTACGCGATCTACGCCTACTGCCGCGTGCTCGACGATATCGCCGATGGCGACGAAACGGCCGACCGCAAGCGCTTCCTGCTCGATGCCTGGCGAAAAGAAATCGGACACATGTATGCGGGCCGGCCACATCATCCGGTGACCAGGGCGCTGGCCCGCCCGACAGCCCGCTACCGCCTGCCGCATCCGGAGTTCGAACGCATCATCGAGGGCATGGAGACGGATGCCGAGCCGGTGCGGGCGCCGCCGCTGGACACGCTGCTCACCTATTGCCGCAACGTCGCCGGATCGGTCGGTGTGCTTACCCTCGCCACCTGCGGCCTGACCGGACCGACGGCACGCGAGCTGGCGGTCGCCCAGGGCGAGGCCATGCAACTGACCAACGTCCTGCGGGACGTGTCCGAAGATGCCATGCGGGGGCGCCTGTACCTGCCTGCCGAACTGCTCGCGGAAGCCGGTATCGACGATCGGGCGCCCGAGGAGGTCCTGGCTCACCCCCGCATCGCGAAGCCCCTCCGGGCGCTTGCCGCCCTCGCCGAGGAGCGCTTCGAGAGAGCCGCGGCGCTGCGGAACGCGATCGTCGCACCGGCGGGCGCCGATCTGCGGCCGGCCCGTGCCATGGCGGATGGCTACCGTCACCTGCTGCGCAAGCTGACGCGCCAGGGGGCGGCTGTAGCGCACCGACGCATCGGTCTCACATCGTGGGAGAAGCTCTGGGTGGCAGCGCGCCTCGGCCTGCCGCGTCCGTGGTGAGCCTGGCGGCATGACCCACCTCCACATCGTCGGTGCGGGGCTGGCGGGCCTGGCCTGCGCGGTCGAAGCGCGGAGCCTCGGCGCCCGCGTGACCCTCTACGAAGCGTCGGCGCGCGCGGGCGGCCGCTGCCGTTCGGTGGACGATCCCAGGCTGCAGCGGCGCATCGACAACGGCAACCACCTGCTTCTGGGCGGCAACGACCATGCCCTCGCCTACCTGGAGCGCATCGGCGGGCGCGACGAAATGCGCGAAATGGTCCCCGCCGCCTATCCCTTCCTCGATCTGCGGGACGGCCGCCGCTGGACTCTGCGTTCCGGCCTCACGCTGGGGCGCGGCCGCCACGGCAGCGGGATCGGCTGGCGCGACGCCCTGGCGCTCCTCAGGTTGCTGCTGCCGCGACCGGATCAGCCGGTAGCCCGCTTCCTGCCGAAAGCCTCACTCGAAACGCTCTGGCGTCCGCTGGTCACGGCGGTCCTCAATGCGCCGCCGGAGGAAGCCTCGGCCGGCCTGATACGGGCCGTCCTCTGGCGACTTCTTCCCGGCGGAGAAACCGCACTGCGGCCGATCCTTGCGCGGCGGGGCCTTTCGGATGCCTTCGTCGACCCGGCCGTGCGCTGGCTCGCAAGCCATGGCGCTGCGGTGCGGTTCGGCACCCGTGTCGACGCGCTACCGCGCAGAGGCAATACCGTAGCCAGCGTAAACTTCGGCGACGATGCCGGCCTGCTCGGCTGGGACGATGCCGTGGTGCTCGCCCTGCCACCCGATGCCGCGGCGCGTCTGGCACCCGAACATGTGCCGACTTTCGAATTCCGGCCGATCCTCAATGCGCACTTCGCCACTCCGCCCGAGGTGACGTTGCCGGATAACCTCCCGTTCCTCGGCCTGACGGGAGGCACGGCCGAGTGGCTGTTCCACCGGCCGGGACTGGTCAGTGCGACGGTCAGCGCCGCGTCCCGCTGGATCGACCGTCCCGCGGCAGAGATCGTCGATGCGCTATGGCGCGATGTTTCGGCGGCCTGCGGGACGACAGTGACTCGCCCTCCCTGCCGGGTCATCAAGGAACGTCGCGCCACGATCCTTCAGGACGTGCGCGGCGCGGCGCGGCGGCCACAGCCGCGCACGTCCCTTTCCAACCTGTTCCTCGCCGGCGACTGGACGGCGACGGGACTTCCGGCGACCATCGAAGGGGCGGTACTGTCCGGCATGCGCGCTGCGCGGCTGGCGCTTCCCTGACCCCGCTTCCCTCCCGACCGAACTGGTCACACAGGCTCCGCCCTTCAAATCCGCGGCGCAAATGCGTATGTCAGTTGCTCCGCACACCCAAATTGTCCAAGGAGGATTGGGGGACCATGGCTTTCACATTGCCTGACCTGCCCTATGCGCAGGATGCGCTCGCGCCGCACATGTCGGCCGAGACGCTGGAGTTCCATCACGGCAAGCACCACAACACCTACGTCACCACCCTCAACGACCTGGTCAAGGGCACCGACCTCGAGGGCAAGTCGCTGGAGGAAGTCGTCAAGGCATCCTACGGCGACGAGTCGAAGCAGGCGGTGTTCAACAATGCCGGCCAGCACTGGAACCACACGCTGTTCTGGCCGTCGATGAAGCCCAAGGGCGGCGGCAAGATTCCGGGCGAACTGGAGAAGCGCATCACCTCCGATTTCGGCAGCATCGATGCGTTCAAGGACGCCTTCGTCAAGGCCGGCGTCGGGCAGTTCGGCAGCGGCTGGTGCTGGCTGGTGGTCAGCAACGGCAAGCTCGAGGTCACGAAGACCCCGAACGCCGTCAATCCGCTGGCCCTCGGACAGACCGCCATCCTCGGCTGCGACGTGTGGGAGCACAGCTACTACATCGACTACCGCAACCGCCGTCCCGACTACATCAAGGCCTTTCTCGACAATCTCGTCGACTGGGAGACCGTCGCGTCCCGTCTCTGAGGCTCGCGCCTCTCGCAAACGGAAAGGGCTCCCCGCGGGGAGCCCTTCTTCGTTCTGGCAGCCTGTGCCGCCTTACTTCTGATTGCAGGGCGGCTGAAACTTCTTCAGCAGGTCGGTGCCGATCGTCAGCCGCCTGTTCTGATCCCTTTCCGCCAGCACGCAGATGCAGTTGGCGCCGTGATCCTCGAAGCATATCTGGCGGCGCATACCGACCTTGAAGCCGGCTATGTCCTCAAGCTGGCCGATATAGACGATCCTGTGCTGAGTATTGCCGCCGCGCCCCGCCTCCGCACGGTGCGTCACGACCACTACCGCCGGAACCGGATTGAACTTCTGGTCCAGCGGATAGGATTTGAAGTTGTACTTGTGTCCGGAGGCCCCGGTGAAGGTTACGTTGCCAAGCTCCGTCATCGCGCCATAACCGAAACGAACACCCCTCTAGTCCGTGCGGGCCGGGGAGCGCGGGCCGCTTCCATCCGGTCGCTGCCTGAAAAGCATGGAAGTTTACACCGCCACCAACGCCGCTGCCACCCGCCGCTCTTCGGCGACCAGCACGTTGTATGTCCTGCACGCCGCGCCCGTATCCATCGCCTCCATGACCAGCCCGCGTTCGCGCAATGCTCCCCTCAACTCCGGAGAGACCAGCCGGACGCGCTCACCGCAACCGAGGACAAGGATTCCGCTGTCGAGGCGGTCCAGCAACGGCTGCAGGCTGTCCAGCGAGATTTCCTCGAAGCTCCCCGCCGTCCAGGGCAATACGTCCTGATCGAACAACAGGATCGAACCGCCGACTGTCTCGCCGTCGATTAGGAAGCCGCCATCGCCATATCCCTGGATGGCCTTGCGGCCGGGCGGCACCAGAGGGGTGACGTCGGCCACGGCGTCAGCCCGAGGCGCCCGGCGTCGCGGCCTCGCTGCCCTCCTCCTCGCCCATCCCGGCGCGGATGTTGAAAAACATCAGCAGCGCAGTCGCCACCCAGATCGAGGAATAGGTGCCGATCACGACGCCCCAGATCAGCGCCAGGCTGAATCCGGCAATCACTTCGCCGCCAAAGAAATAGAGGGCGACAAGTGCCAGCAGGGTCGTAAGGCCGGTCAGCGTGGTGCGCGACAGCGTCTCGTTGATGCTGCGGTTGAACAGCTCATGCAGCGACATGGTCTTGTACTTGCGCAGGTTCTCGCGCACCCGGTCGTACACCACCACCGTGTCGTTGATGGAATAACCGGCGATGGTGAGGATCGCCGCTACCGTGGCCAGGTTGAACTCCATCTGCAGCAGCGCGAAGAGGCCTATGGTCGAGATTACGTCGTGCGCCAGCGCGACCACGGCACCGACGCCGAACTGCCACTCGAAGCGGAACCAGATGTAGAGCAGCATCGCGACCATCGAGAGCGCCACCGCGATCAGTCCGTCACGCTGCAACTCCGCACCGACCGTCGGGCCGACGGCCTCGACCCTGCGGTAGGTAACGTAGTCGCCGAGCGCGGCTTTCACGGCATCGATGGCCTGGATCTGCGCTTCGTCGCCCCCGTCCTGACGCTGGACGCGGATCAGCACGTCGGTCTCCTGGCCGAATTCCTGCAGGCTGACGTCCCCGAGGCCGAGGCTGGCCAGTTCGCCGCGCATCTCCGCGATGTTGGCGGGTCCGTCGGTACGCACCTCGATCAAGATGCCGCCCCTGAAATCGATGCCCAGGTTGAGGCCGTTGACGAGATAGATCCCAATCGCGCCAATCACCAGCAGTGCCGAAAACGCGAAGGCGATCCAGCGCTGGCCGATGAAGTCGATCCGCGTGTCGTCGGGTACCAGGTGTATGGGCTTGAACATGATCGGTTCCGTGGCGCCGGCAGCTCAGATGGGCAATACCTGCGGCCGTCGCCTCCGCAGGTAAAAGACGACCAGTAGCCGGGTCACCATGATCGCGGTGAACATCGAGGTCAGCAGCCCGATCGACAGCGTGACGGCGAAGCCCCGGATCGGGCCGGAACCGAAGTAGAACAACAGCACCGCAGCGATCAGGGTCGTCAGGTTGGAGTCGATGATCGTCGTCAGCGCGCGCTGGTAGCCGGCGTCTATCGCCGAGATGGGAGTGCGGCCGAGACGTACCTCCTCGCGGATGCGCTCGAAGATCAGCACGTTGGCATCCACCGCCATGCCTATCGTCAGCACGATACCCGCGATGCCTGGCAGGGTCAGCGTCGCCTGCAGCAGCGAGAGAAGCGCGAAGATCAGGCAGATGTTGAAGAACAGCGCGATATCCGCCAGCACGCCGAACAGCCCGTAGGCCGCCACCATGAAGACGACCACCAGTATCAGGCCGACGATGCAGGCGATCTTGCCGGCGGCGATGGAGTCGGCGCCGAGACCGGGCCCGACGGTCCGCTCCTCAAGGATGTTCAGCGGCGCCGGCAGCGCGCCGGCGCGCAGCAGCAGGGAGAGATCCTGTGCCTCCTGCACCGAGAACCGGCCGGTGATGATGCCGTTGCCGCCGAGGATGGCGCTCCGGATCACCGGGGCACTGATCACCTTGCCGTCGAGCACGATGGCCAACTGGCGTCCCACGTTCTCGCTCGTTGCCTGCCCGAAGCGGCGCCCCCCCACCGAGTCGAAACGGAAGCTGACCGCCGGCAGATTGTTCTCGTCGTAGGTCGGCTGCGAATCGACCAGCCTGTCTCCGCTAACGACTACCCGCTTGCGCAGCACGATGTGCGACGCTCCTGCCCCCTGGCGGTCGCGCTCATCGACCGGCAGCACCTCCGAGCCCGGCGGCACGCGCCCTTGCAATGCGTCCTGCACGTTGACCGAGTTGTCGACCAGATGGAACGTGAGCTTCGCGGTCTGGCCGATCAGGTCCTTGATGCGTTCGGGATCATCGATGCCCGGAAGCTGCACGATTACCCGATCCTCGCCCTGCCGCTGGATGTTGGGCTCACGGGTCCCGAGTTCATCGACGCGCCTGCGGATGATCTCCACCGACTGCTGCACCGCCGAGGTGACGCGCTCGCGCCGCGCGGCCTCGGTGATGACCAGCGTGAGCCGGCCGTCCTCGCTCATGGCCGCCTCGAGCCCCGGGTCGCCGCCGGGCAGCGTGCTTCCCGAAAGCTGGCGCGCGAGGCCACGGACCGCGGACAGCGCCTGTTCGCGCTGATCGGCATCCGGAATGCGCACGGAGACGCCGTCGGTGGTCGCCGAAAGGCCGGTATAGCGGATGCGATCGCGCCGCAGCTCGATCCGGACCGCGTCCAGCATCGATTCCGCTTCCTCGCGCAGCACGACGTCGGTCTCCACCTCGAGCAGGAGATGCGACCCGCCCTGCAGGTCGAGGCCGAGATTGATCTGCTTGCCGGGCATCCAGCCGGGCAGTCCCTCGAAGAGCCGGCTACCCAGCACGTTCGGCGCCGCATACAACAGGCCGAACAGGCAGACGCCGACGACGAGCAAGATCTTCCAGCGCGAGAAGTAGACCATCAGACGCCTCCGGGGAGGGCGCTAGCTGCGCCCGTCCCTCGGCTCCACGTCGTTGCCGGCGTCGGGCGTGACCGTCGGCGCGGCCTTGCCCTCGCCATCATCGTCGGCGGACGCCTCGGTTTCACCCTGGTCCCGGTCGCGGTCCCCGTCGCTCTTCGGCTTGCGGCGGCGCGAACGCCGCGAGGAACGCATGCGAGCCTCGCCCTCCTCCGCCGGCTCGTCATCGTTCACGGGCTCGCCGCGGGCCAGCACGTTGGCGATCATGCCGCGCATGACCCGCACGCGCACGCCTTCCGCCAGATCCACCTGCAACTCGTCTTCGCTGACGACCCGGGCCACGGTACCGACGATTCCACCGCCCGTGACGACACGGTCGCCGCGCTGGATAGAGCCGAGCATCTCCCGATGCTGCTTCATCTTCTTCTGCTGCGGGCGGACCAGCAGGAAATAGAAGACCGCGAAAATCAGAATCAACGGAATGAACGAGGCGAACATTTCGGTGCCGCCGCCGACCTGGGCGTAGGCGGGAGAAATCAGCATCCAAATCCTCCAGGTTGCGCGGTCGGAATGGTCACGTCTGCCGCGAAACGCGGGACTATACCGGCCCGCTTGTCCCATGCAAAGGGCGCCTCGTGCCCAAGGTCGAGATATCGCTCCTTTCCCCCGGATGGGAGACGTCGGGAGCCTGTGCTAGGGTCCGCGTCCCACCTGCGAAGTAATCTGCCGATGCCTCCTTCCGAAGACCTTTTGCCTGCCCTCGTCCGCATCGCCGACGCGTTGGAGCGGCTTGCACCTCCGACCGCGGCCGCGGCCGATCTGGATACCGCCGACGCCTTCGCCTGGGAGGCGGAAGGCGGCGCGCTGCATCCCGTGGACAAGGTCAGCGGAGTCGACGTGGGACTGCTACGCGGCATCGACCGGCAGGCCGATGTACTGATCGAGAACACCCGCCGCTTCGCCACCGGCCTGCCGGCCAACAACGCGCTGCTGTGGGGTGCACGCGGCATGGGCAAGAGCTCGCTGATCAAGGCAGTCCACGCCATGGTGAATGCCGATGACCGGACGCGCGTGGCGCTGGTCGAGATTCACCGCGAGGACATCGCGTCGCTGCCGCGGTTGCTGAAGATCCTGCGCGCCGCGCCGCGCCGCTTCATACTGTTCTGCGACGACCTGTCCTTCGAGAGCGACGACACCGACTACAAGTCTCTCAAGGCCGTCCTGGAAGGCGGCATCGAGGGACGCCCCGCCAACGTCATCTTCTACGCCACCTCGAACCGGCGGCACCTCATGTCCCGGCAGATGATCGAGAACGAGCGGTCCACCGCCATCGCCCCGTCCGAAGCGGTGGAGGAGAAGGTCTCGCTGTCGGACCGGTTCGGCCTGTGGCTGGGCTTCCACGGATGCGACCAGGCGACCTTCCTCGCGATGGTCGACGGCTATGCCCGGCATTACGGGCTGGACCTGCCGGAAGACGACCTGCATACCCGCGCGAAGGAATGGGCGGTGACACGCGGCAGCCGCTCGGGCCGCGTCGCATGGCAATTCGTACAGGACGTCGCCGGCGAGCTCGGACGGACGCTCGACTAGCCGGCGGGCGCCAGCACGCGCAGCGGATCAACCGGCCGCCCATCCTTGCGCACCTCGAAATGGACCTGCGGGTTCGAAACGTTGCCCGTCGTACCTGCGAGGGCGATCGCCTGTCCGCGGCGGACAACCGCGCCCCGCTCGACCAGCAACCGGTCGTTATGGGCATAGGCGGTGATCCAGCCGCCGTCGTGCTTGATCAGCACGAGATTGCCGAAGCCGCGCAATTCGTTGCCGGCATATACGACCACTCCGGTCTGGGCCGCCTGCACCTCCGCACCGCGCGAGACGGCCAGGTTGATCCCGTCGTTGTGGAGGCCGCCATCCTGAGGACCAAAACGGGCGATCAAACGACCACGGGTGGGCCAGGAGAAATGCCCCGGGTCGCGCGGCGGCACGGGCGGCAAGGTGACCGGCCTGGCGGTCGCCGCCGCGACTGCGGCCGCTGCTTCGTCCACGGGGGCCACCTGTGCCGGCGCGCGAGCAGTCGCGGGTGGCGTTGCGGTCTCCGCCGTCCGCGGGCTTCCAGCGACGAGCGGTTTCCTCGGCGGTAACGGCGGCAAAGGCTCGCCCGCTGGAGCGTCAGGGCGCGCCTGCGGCTGCACCGGCGCCAAAGCCTCGGCCCCTACCACGCCCCTCGGCGGCGTGCTCGGCGGCGGCAGGGAGGCGACTACGGCAGCGGATTCCCGGCCGGCATCGGTCGGTATCCGCAGCGTCTCACCCGCCCGCAGAACGTAGGGCGGCGGGATGTCGTTCTCCCGCGCAAGCGCGTTGACGTCGACGCCATAGAGTTGGGAGATGCGCCACAGGGTCTCGCCAGGTCCGACCTTGTGCCGGTCGACATCCGGCAGGACCAGCCGCTGCCCGAACTTCAGCCGGTACGGCGGTCTGAGCTCGTTCGCCTCCACCAGCCCCCGGATCGGCACGTTGTGCTGGCGGGCGATCTGGTAGAGCGTGGAATCGCGACCGACGATGACGAACCTGGACGGCCTGCCGTCAGGACCTGTCTCGGCCTGGATCCTGCTCGAGGGCGGTCCGCCGGTGCAGGCGGCCACAAGCAACAACATCGCGCCGAACAGAAACCGGACCATCGCGTCACATGCCTTCGTCGGGAAGCGCCCCGGCGACCAGGGGGACGAACCTGCCCGGGAACAACCGCGTCATGCCATAGGTTTCGCCGAGCGGGCGAATCTGGACGATCGTCTCGGCGCCGTTGGTCTCCTTGAGCGGCATGACCAGCAGCCCGCCCTCGCGAAGCTGCGATACCATGTGGGCGGGCACCTCGCCGGACGCCGCCGTCAGCAGGATGCGGTCGAACGGCGCCTGTTCAGGCCAGCCCCGGCTGCCGTCCGCGAGCAGCGTGACGATGTTGGTCAGGCCGAGCTCGGAAAAGCGCTTCTGGGCCTCCAAAAGCAGCGGCCGGTGGCGCTCGATGGTATAGAGGCGGCGGCATAGCGGCGCCAGGATCGCCGCCTGGTAGCCGGACCCGGTCCCGATCTCCAGCACCTTCATCGACGGCTGCAGCGCCAGCGCCTCCGTCATCAGCGCGACGACGACGGGCTGGCTGATGGTCTGCCCGTGCCCGATGGGCAGGGCGAGGTTGTCGTAGGCCTGGTCGCGGAAGGCGTCGGGCACGAAGCGATGACGTGGCGTCCGCTCGATGACCGACAGCACGCGCGTATCCGTCACGCCATGGCGGCGAAGTTCCAGCACGAGGCGGATGCGGTTCGAGTCGGGACGCATGTCCGCCAAGCCGGCCTCCTCAGGCGAAAGCCGATCGCAGCCGGCGCACGCTGGGCCGATGCGTGCGGTTGAGCGCCAGCGGCGTCGCCGACACGGCGCCTTCCTGTATGGCACGGAGATCGGTGTTACCGCGGCGCGACGTGGTATCGGCGAAGTCCACCATCCAGTAGTAGGGCCTGCCGTCCGGGTCGATCCGCTCCTCGATCCGCAGGTCGGCGTCCCTGCGGCCGAGGCTGGTCACGCGGATGCCCGTTATGGCGGAACCGGGCAACGGCGGGAAATTGACGTTGACCAGAACGCCTTCGGTCCAGCCGGCGGACCAGAGGTCGCGCACTACCCGCTCGCCGAATGTCTCGACCGCCGACCAGTGAGCGGTCTGCGATTCGTCGAGGCACTGGCTGAACGCGATGGCCGAGAAACCGAGCTGGGTCGCCTCGGTCGCGGCCGCAACAGTCCCTGAATAAAGCACGTCCTCGCCGAGATTGGCGCCATGATTCACCCCCGACAGCACGAGGTCCGGCGGCTCGTCCAGCAGCAGGTGGCGCAGCGCCATCAGCACGCAGTCGGTCGGCGTGCCGGGC
>JBBDQX010000014.1:0-12872 GCA_040905765.1 Acetobacterales bacterium | reverse complement strand
CGAGCCGGTCGAGGTCCTTCGGGTCCTCGAAGGCGAAGCGGAACAGGCCGCCCGACCAGTGCGTGTTGCCGCCGCGCATGCCCTCCGGCGCCTTCTCGAGAACCAGCACCTTCCCGGCGCCGTTCTCGCGCGCGGACACGCTCGCGGCCAGGGCCGCATTACCCGCGCCCACAATGATGACATCGTACTCGGACATGTCGCTTCCTTTCCTCCAGATCGGGCCGGTCATTGATGCCCGGTCCGTCGACTGCATTCGTTGACACCGGTTATCCGCCTGCGTGCCGTACGGTATAACCTTGGCGATGGGGCCGCACGCGACCACCGTAAGACTTACTACCATGCCACTCCGAGGGAGGACGATTCAATGTCGGCAGCGACGGAAAACGGTCAGGCGGACTCCGACGAGATCGCCGTCGCCATCGGCGAGGACTATGCCGACATCCGCGACGCGGTCCGGCGTATCTGCGAGGACTTTCCCAACGAATACTGGCGCGGGCTGGACGACGAGGCGGCCTATCCCACGCAATTCGTCGAGGCGCTGACCGCCTCGGGCTTCCTCGGCGCGCTGATCCCGGAGGAATACGGTGGTGCCGGCCTGCCGATCCGCGCCGCGGCGGTGATCCTCGAGGAGATCCACGCCGCGGGCGCCAACGCCGCCGCCTGCCATGCGCAGATGTACATCATGGGAACGCTGCTGCGGCACGGCTCGCCGGAGCAGAAGAGCGCCTACCTGCCGAAGATCGCCACCGGCGAGCTGCGGCTGCAGGCGTTCGGCGTGACCGAGCCGACCAGCGGCACCGATACCACAAGGCTGAAGACCCGCGCGGTGCGCGACGGCGGCCACTACGTCGTCAACGGCCAGAAGGTGTGGACGTCGCGGGCGCTGCAGTCGGACCTGATGCTGCTGCTGGCGCGCACCACACCGCTCGACCAGGTGAAGAAGAAGACCGACGGGCTGTCTGTCCTGCTGGTCGACCTGCGCGAGGCGGTGGGCAACGGCTGCACGATCCAGCCGCTGAAGGCGATGATCAACCACAACAGCTGCGAGGTGTTCTTCGACAACCTCCGGGTGCCGGCGGAGAACCTGATCGGCGAGGAGGGCAGGGGCTTCCGCTACATCCTCGACGGCATGAACGCCGAGCGCATCCTGATCGGCTCGGAGTGCATCGGCGACGCGCGGTGGTTCATCGACAAGGCGGTCCGCTACGCCAACGAGCGGGTGATCTTCGACCGGCCGATCGGCGCCAACCAGGGCGTCCAGTTCCCGATCGCCCGCGCCTTCGCCGAGACCGAGGCGGCGGACATGGTGCTGCGCCGGGCCGCCGCGCTGTTCGACGCCGGGCGCGACTGCGGGCGCGACGCCAACATGGGCAAGTTGCTGGCCTCCGAGGCGTCGTGGCACGCCGGCGAGGCCTGCATGCAGACGCACGGCGGCTTCTCCTTCGCGACCGAATACGACGTCGAGCGCAAATGGCGCGAGACGCGGCTCTACCAGATCGCGCCGATCTCGACGAACCTGGTGCTGAGCTACCTCGCCCAGCACGTGCTCGGCCTGCCCCGCAGCTACTGAGCCTGCGGCTGCCGGCCCGGCGGCCGCCACCAGCGACGGCGCTGACTGACCGGCGCGGGCCGGATGGCTAGTCCGCCGCCGCGTCGCCGCGCGGCGGCTTCGACCCCTCATCGCCATCCATGTCCAGCCGTTCCATTGCCCGGGGCTGCGGCTCAGGCGGCCGCGGCACGACGTCCAGGATCTCGCGCACGCGCCGCGCCAGCTTCGGCTTGTCGTAGGGCTTGAACAGGACGGGTAGGTCGGTGCGGTCGGCCGGCGCCGTGGCGCCGAGCTTGTCGTTGTAGCCGGTACACAGCAGGATCCGCATCTCCGGCCAGCGCCGCCGCACGCGCGCCGCGAGGTCGAGGCCGTTCAGGCCGCCCGGCATCAGGATGTCGCTGAACAGCAGCCGGATGTCGGCGTTCTCCTGCAGCACCTTCAGGCCGGACTTGGCGTCCGCCGCCTGCAGCACCTTGTAGCCGAGCGACTGGAGGCAGGTTGTGGCGAAGCGGCGGACCGGCGGCTCGTCCTCCACCACCAGCACCGTCTCGTCGCCGCGCGGCGCCACCCGGCTGTCGGGTTCCGCCGACCGGGCGAGGAGACGGCTGTCGACCGGCAGGAAGATGCGCACCTCGGTGCCCTGGCCGGGCGAGGAGTCGATCTCGATGTCGCCGCCCATCTGCTTGACGTAGCCGTAGACGGTGCTGAGCCCGAGTCCGCTGCCCTTGCCGACCTCCTTGGTGGTGAAGAACGGGTCGAACACGCGGTCGCGGACGTCGCCGGGGATGCCGGTGCCGGAGTCGCGGACCGAAACCACGGCGATGCGCTCGCCGCGACGGCCCAGCCGCTCCAGCTCCCAGACATGGGCTTCGCGGGTCTCGATCTGGATGCGGCCGCCGTTCGGCATGGCGTCGCGCGCGTTGATCGCGAGGTTGAGCAGCGCCGTTTCCAGTCCGAGCGAGTCGAGCGGCACCGCCTGCAGGCGGGAGTCGAGCTGGCTGCGGATCAGCACCGAGACCCCGACCGTGCGCTTGAGCAGCGGCATCAGCCCCTCGATCAGGGCGTTGATGTCGGTGGACTTCGGGTGCAGCGGCTGGCGCCGGCCGAAGGCCAGCAGGCGCCGGATCAGCTCGGCGCCCTGACGGCTGGCAGCGAGCGCCTCGTCGATGTATTCCAGTACCGCCGACTGGCGCTGGCGGCTCCGGCCAAGCGCCTCCTGAACCTCGTTCAGGTTGCCGACGATCACCGTCAGCAGGTTGTTGAAGTCGTGCGCGATGCCGCCGGTGAGATGGCCGACCGCCTCCATCTTCTGGGCCTGCCGCAGGCGCTGCTCCGCCTCCTTCTGGTCGGTGATGTCGTTGCGCAGCAGCACGATGTCGCCGACCGCGGTGCGGGTCGAGATGACCTGGAACCAGCGGCCGTCGCGGGAGGTGCGCTCGTATCGCGCGTGGCCGCTGCGGAACTGGCGCAGCCGGTGGCGCACCCATGCCTCGATCGATATGCCGCTCTCGGCGCCGCCGTTCTCCCCGGCGCTGCGGACGACCTCCTCGATCTTCACGCCCGGAACCCACAGCGCGGGATCGGCGCGCGATTCGGACATCCATTCACGGTTGCACAGTACCAGCCGCTCGTCCGAATCGTAGAGCGCGAAGCCGTCGCTGATGCTTTCGAACGCGTCGTAGAGGCGGCGTTCGGCCTGCTTGAGGGCGGTGACGTCGGACACCAGGCCGACGATGCCGCCGTCCGCGGTTCGCATGCCCTTCATCATCAGCCAGCGGCCGTCGCCGAGCTGCTGGGTCCAGGTGCCGTCGGACATCGCCTTGTGTGCCCGCACCCGCCGCTGGCGCCAGCCCTCGCGCGGCTCCTCGATGATGTAGTTGCCGGACGCCAGCTCGATATCGAGCATCTCCGCGTAGGACAAGCCGGGCTTCAGGTGCGGCCCCGCCGCCGGACGCAATTCGCGGTAGCGGTCGTTGCACAGGACCAGCCGGTCGTCGGCGTCCCACAGCACGAAGCCTTCCTCGATGCTGTTGATGGCGTCGATCAGGCGCTGCTCCGCCCGCTTCTGGGCGGTGATGTCGGTGCGCACGCTGACAGTGCCGCCTTCCGAGGTCTTGCGCTCGCTGACCAGCACCCAGCTGTCGTCGCGCCGAAGCCGCTCGACCGGCGCCGGGGTGCCGTCGCGCTGCTGAATCTCGCGGCGGGCGATGTAGGCTTCAGGGCCGTCGGGCGTCGCGACCGGTCCGAGCTCCGCCATCAGGCGGACGATCTCGTTGAACGGCGCCCCGGGGACCAGCCGGTCGGCGAAGGCGGCGCGGGATGCCCGGTACTTGCTGTTGCACAGCACCAGCCGGTCCTCGGCGTCCCACAGGACGAATTCCTCCTCGAGGCTCTCGATGGCGTCGATCAGGCGCTGCTCCGCCTGTACCGCGCGGGCCTCGCTGGCGCGCAACTCCGCCTCGCGGCGCCGGCGTTCCGAGATGTCGCGGAACGACACCGCCACGGCCTCGACCTGTCCGTCGGAGCCGCGGATCGGCGAGGACACGAACGACACGTCGATGCGCGCGCCGTCCTTGCGCAGCCGCACGGTGTCCGACTCGCTGATCACCTGGCCGCGCCTGGTCGCCTCGAGATGATGCTCCACCTCGGCGCGCCGGTCTTCCGGCACGATGCTGAAGAAATGGCGGCCGACCATTTCCGCCTCGGACCAGCCAAAGAGGGCCTCGGCGCTTCTGTTCCAGCGCAGGATGTGGCCCGCTAGGTCGCGCACGTACATCGCGTCGGTCGTGGATTCGAAGATCGCCGCCAGTTCCTGGCGGGTCTTCTCGGCACCGACGGTTTCCGTGACATCGGTGCTGGTGCCGCGATAGCCGAGGAAGGTTCCGTCCTCGCCCACCACCGGCTTGCCGCTGATCTTGCGCCAGCGCAGGGCGCCGTCAGAGTCGCGGATCTGGAACAGGAAATCGCGGAACGGCCGCCGCTCCTTCACCGCTTCACGGTAGCGGCGCCATTCCGGATCGTCCGGATCGACGTTCGCCGCGGTCTCCTCGCGCGTCCGACCGAGGCAGTCCTGCCGGCCGGACGAGGAATGGTAGGTGAAGCGCAGGTCGGGGCCCATCTCCCAGAAATAGTCGGAACTCGATTGGGCGAGGTCCCGGAAACGGCGTTCGCTCTCGCGCAGTGCCGCCTGCGCTTCGATCTCCGAGGTGACGTCGCGACCGGTCCCCCGGTAGCCGAGGAAGGTGCCGCCGTCGTCGAACACCGGCTTGCCGCTGACGCTGCGCCAGCGCTCGGTGCCGTCCGGATAGCCGACCCGGTAGATGAAGTTGCGGAACGGCCGGCGGGCTTCCAGGTCGGCGAGGTGGCCCTGCCATTTGGGGTCCTGCGGGTCGAAATTGGTGGCGATCTCGCGCCGCTGGCGGCCGATCGCGAAGGTCCACCGCTCGGAGACGCGGCCGAAGCGCAACTCGGCGTCGGTTTCCCAGAACTCGTCGGACGAGACCTCCGCGAAGTCCCGGAAGCGCTGCTCGCTCTGGCGCAGGGCGGCCTCGGCCTCGACCTGTGCGGTGACGTCGCGGCTGACCCCGCGATAGCCGAGGAAGCCCCCCCGCCGGTCGAACACCGGCTTGCCGCTGACGCTGACCCAGTAGGAGCGATCCCTGGCCGCATCGTGGACCTTGTAAACGAAGTCGCGGAACGGGCGGCGCGCATCGAGGTCGGCGAGATGATTCCGCCAGCGCGGATCGTGGGGATCGTAGTCGGCGGCGAGTTCCGGCCGCGTCTTGCCGAGGGCGTGCCGGCGCGGCCGGTGATTCGGCCGCTCGGCGATCTCCCTCAGCCGCAGGTCGGGTCCCATCTCCCAGTACCAGTCGGAGCCGGCTTCGAAGAAGTCGCTCAGCTTCCCCCGTTCGCCGGAGTCGATGCGCAGCAGGTGCAGCCGGATCGTCGCGGCGATCCATATCGCGATGACGGCGATGCCCCGCTCGACCAGCAGCGCGGACGGCATGTCCGCAGCGTGCAGGCCGGGGGCGTGCAGGACAGGGGCGAACAGCGCAGCCAGCGAGGCGGCGGCGGACAGGGCCAGTATCCTCGGGCGGTCGGCCCGCCACCAGCCGATGGCCAGGGCGGCGAAGAAGGCGGCGGTGCCGGGCGCCCCGTGCGGCGTAACCGCATCGGCAAGGAGGCCGCCGGCAATCCAGAGCCCGGCCAGCGCGAGCGGCCAGCCGCGCACCATGCGATCCCTGAACATCGGATGCGGTCGTCTCCCCTCGCGGAGCCCGCCCGGCAGCCGTCAGTCTGCCGCGCACGTGACAGTCTAGGGTGGCGACTGCCGCCGACAAAGGCCGGAAGGGTGAAGAGAGGTAAAGCGCGGGAGTGCAGACGCTGCGTCAGGGAGTGCCGGCGCCGTTGCGTGGGGCGCTGTTGTGGTGCTGCTGCCAGCGCGTCTCGGCGGCCCGCTCGATCGCCTCCTTGCGTGCGTGGTAGTCGGAAATGGCGCCGAATCCGCCGTAGCCGGCGGCGAGGATCAGCACGACCAGCGAGGTGGCGTTGAGCCGGCCGCCCATTGTCTGCCAGCGCACGATCTGCCGGCGGCTGGCCGTCCGCCGCCGCTCATGCGCCGTGGCCGCCGCATCTTCATCCGCCGCGGAAAGACGGGGCAGCATCTCGATGGCGCTCTTCATCGCGCCGAGATGCATGAGGACGAGTGAGAAGACGGCCGCGGCGACGCCGGCGCCGAAGCCGGTCATCGCGCCGTAAGCCACCTGGTGCAGCGGCTCCCCCGTCCGGTCTAGGGAAACGATCCAGACTGCGATGGCGATGCCGGCGCCGTTGAGACAGGCGACCCAGCGGCTGAACACGAGCTGGCGCTGCCAGTAGCTCTCGTCGAACGAGCGCAACCGCTCCTGCATCAGGCTGGCGGCACGCAGCGTGCCGACATAGCCGTCGATGCGTCGCTGCAACCGTTGGAGGCGAGACTCGAAGCGGCCGCCGAACCGGCCCGGGTCGGCGGCGATCCTGTCGCGCACCTCGTCCAGCTTGCGCTGGATCGTCAGGCCCTTGGCGAAGACGATATGCGCGCTGGTGTTGGCCTTGCTCTCGGCTTTCGACCAGAGGTTGAGGCGCCTGTCGATCTCGGCCAGCGCCTCGTCGATATCGGTCTCGGTGGCGAGGGAGGGAGAATCTCCGCCTCCACCCTCGTCGAAATAATCAGTCACGGGAAGGCACGCGCTCCATTGGCTGGGGAATCGCGCCTCCCTCAACCCCGGCGACGTATTACGCCTTTCCGGCGGCCTTTACCAGATAATCGCGGCCGGCGAGCATGTCCTCGCGGGAGCCGAAGGCGTTCATGTAATGACCGCGGAAGCCGGCGCCCTCGATCAGGTCGAACATCTCCCGGAAGTCGATGGTGCCCTCGCCCGGCCGCAGGTGCTCCTCCTTGTCGCCCTTGTTGTCGGCGATGCGCACCTCGTCGCAGCGGCCGATGTCCAGGCCCCGGAGGAAGCCGGAAATCTTCTCGGGCAGCATGTGGGCGTGGTTGACGGTGAAGGCCCAGCCGACGGTCTCTGCCGGAAGTGCGTCGAAGTAGCGCTGGCACTCGTCGAGGTAGCAGGCGAGGTAATGCACCTCGGCATCCTCGGGCTCCTTGTTCATGTTCTCCAGCAGCAGCCGGGTGCCGGCGCGCCCGGCGCTGTCCGCCACCCGCTTCAGCCGCTCGATGCTGGTGCCGGTGCGCCGCTCCACGTCCCTGGTGAAGTGGTAGCCGCCGTGCACGACGATCCACTTGCAGCCGAGCCGCGCGGCGGCATCGACGTAGCTTTCCAGGTAGGCGTCGACCGCGTCGCGCACGAAGGGCGAGTCCTCGGCGGTGTTGACCGCGGACAGGGTGTGCAGGCCGACGTCGACGCCGGCCTCCGCGGCCTTGTCGCGGATAGCGGCGGCGCGCGCGTCGGTCAGCGTCGAGGGATCGTTCTGCCGTCCGTCCAGCCCGAGGTTGATGAACCGGATGTCGTTGGCGGTTGCCCAGTCGATGGCATCCTCGAAGGACATGTTCTTGTTGAGGTCGATGCCGATGCGGTCACGCAGGTTCATGGCGTTTCTCCCGTTGTCAGGGCGCGCAGATTAGTCGCATTCGCTGGGCGCCGTCAGGCGTCGTTTGACGCCCTGGCGGAGTCGGGGCCGGGGGTTGCGGTGACGGAACCGGCCAGCATCTCGCCCGCCTGGCCGGCGAGCACGCCGGCAAAGCGCTCGGCGGCTTCCGATCGCGGCCGCTCGGTGGGGAACAGGGCGCGGAACTCGAACGGCACCTCGGGCCGGAACGGCCGCCAGTTGAGCCCGAGCCCGGCGAAGGCCAGGGCGGTGAAGGGATCGACGATCGAGACGCCGATCCCGGCGGCGACGAGATGGCAGACGACCGAACTGCTCTGCGCCTCGGCGACCGTCTGGCGGCGCACGTTGCGGGCGACGAAGGCCCGGTCGACGGCGAAGCTGATCTGCGTCTCCGACGTGGTGGCGACGAAGGGATGGGCGGCGAGGTCCTTCGGCTGCACGGACGCGAGTTGGCCGAGCGGGTGGCCCTTCGGGAAGATGCAGACGCCGCAGGTCGCGCAGATCCGCTCCGTCGCGTGGGCCGGGTACTCGATGGGATGGATGACCAGCGCCAGGTCGAACTGCTGCGTCCTCAGCCATTCGCGGATGTCGCGCCGCAACACGGTGCGGACGGTGACGAAGGTGCCGGGCATCGTCGGGAGGAACGCCGCCGTGGCCCGCGGCACCAGCGAATAGGGGAGCGGCACCATCGCCACCAGCCGCAGCCGGCTGCGCGCGTTCGCCGGCCGGCTCTGCTGGAAGAAGGTCGAGAGGTGATCGAGGCTGACGAAGGCCCGCTCCACCTCGTGGAAATAGGCGGTGGCGTCCTCGGTGGGCTGCAGTCCGCCCTGGTGGCGCACGAACAGGGTCGTGCCGAGGTCCTTTTCCAGTTCCGACACCAGCCGGCTGACGGCCGACTGCGAGACTTCCAGAAGCGGCGCGGCGCGCGAGGTGGATCCAGCGAGCATCACCGCGCGGAACGCTTCGAGCCGCTTCATGCTGAGCCGCCTGGCCATCCCCGAGCACCCCCGTATATGAGTTTTACGCATAATAAGGTTACAATATATGCGTTGACCACGTAACTATCCGATGTCTAGGCTGTCATCTTCCTGCCGGGCGGAACTGCGCCGTCGGGCTCGGGGAGGTGGTCCGCACCACGGGCAGGACGCCTCCTTCCGGCGGCGCATCTTTTCCGTCCCGGGCCGGGAAGACCGGCAGGGCTGCCGCCATAATCGGGAGACGAAGGGCGCGGAACGGTACCGCCCGCTTCATCAAATCAAAGGCAGCCCCGCCGGTTCAGGCGTTCGGCGTTGGTTTCTTGGCGATCGGCATCCGATTTTGGGAGTGGCGTTGATGCGCGTGTCATCGTTGCAGGTTATGTGCGTGCGGTTGCGGGGCTTACTTTCTGCCGGGTTGCTGGCCGGCTTGGTGGCCATGACGGGGCCCTCGGCGGCATTCGCGGACGAGGATGTCATCATCGTCCCGGGCGCGGTCGGCGGCATCGGATTCCAGTTCGTCACCGGCATGGTGCAGTCGGCATCGAGCGACTTGCAGAAGCTCAAGGCACGGGTAAGCATCACGGCCTCCGGCGGCTTCGTAGACAACGCGGTCCGCTTGCACCGCGGGATCGCCAAGGTCGGCGCTATCACCGAAAATTCGCTTTCCGACATCCGCAACCGGCGGGCGCAGTTCGCCGCGCCGGGCAAGGACGTGGTCGTCCTGTTCCCGTTCTACCAGTTCATTTGGCACGTTCTGGTGCGCGAGGACTCGGCGATCAAGACCCTCTCCGACCTGGAAGGAAAGACGATTTCCGTCCAGCCGCAGGGCGCCGCGACCCGCATCGTTTCGGAGGCGATCTTCGAGGCGATAGGACTCAAGTACGACGGCAAGGGCCTCACCCATCAGGATGCCGCCGACGCGCTGCTCTCCGGCGCCGTCGACGCGATCTGCAATGGTGGGATCAACCCGGTCCACATGGCCATGGCCGCCACGCAGCCGGTCAAGGTCGTCAACTTCACCGAGGCGGAGCAGCAGAAGGTTCTCGCCAAGATCGACTGGCTGACCGCGCTGCCCGAGCCATTCGACTACGCGTCCTATTACAAGGGGGCGGGGAAGGCCGAGGCGCTGGTGATGTGGACGCAGATGGTCGCCACGATGGACCTGTCCGACGAGGTGGCCGAGGCGCTGACGCTCAGCGTCTACAAGAACCGGGATGTCATGATCCGCGCCCACAAGCTGGCCGAGGAGATGAAGCCCGAGCAGATCCTCAGCAGTACCATGCCGGTCCATCCGGGCGCCGCGAAGGCATTTGCCGCACTCGGGGTCACCGTGCCGGAAGGGCGGATCGCGAAACGCTGAGCGGCGGCTGACGCCGACCGGCCTTCGGCATGGAGAACGGGATCAGGGACGGTGCAGGCACGGGAGGGGAGCATGCCCCTCCCGGCGTCGGGGGTGCGGCCGGCGCCGGAACGTGGCTCGGACGGCTGCTCACGATCGTCGCCGTCGCGTTCGCCCTGTTCCACCTGTACAGCGCCTCGACGACGCCGTTCGAACCCTGGACGCAGCGCGGCATCCACCTCGCGGGCGTGCTGTTCCTGCTCTACATGACGCGGCCGATCTTCAGCGGGAGGGGGCACCTCCTCAACTACGCCGGCGCCGTGCTCGGGGCAGCCCTGTGCGGCTACGTCATCCTGGACCAACATTCGATCTCGATGAACGCGGCCATTCCCGTGCCGTGGGAGACGCCCTTCGGTTTCGTCGATTTCCAGACGCCCTTCGGCATCGCACTCATCCTTCTGCTGCTGCTGGGCGCATGGCGGACCATCGGTCCGCCATTGCCGGTCCTCGCGATCCTGGCACTGCTGTACGCCTATTTCGGCTATCTGGTCCCCGGCGAATGGGGCCACCCGGGCTTTCCGCTCTCGTTCATCATCGGCAACAGCTATCTCTCGCTGGACGCCATATTCGGGCTTCCGATCCAGGTCTCGTCCACCATTCTGGCGCTGTTCGTCATCTTCGGTTCGTTCCTGCTCAGGGCCGGCCAGAGCGAGTTCTTCTCCGAACTCGCGCTGAGGATCGCCGGGCGAACCCGCGGCGGCCCGGCGCAGGTCGCGACGATCAGCAGCGCCCTGGTCGGGACCATCTCGGGCAGCGCGGTGGGCAACGTCGCCTGCACCGGGGCCTTCTCCATCCCGCTCATGAAGGCGCGGGGCTACAGCCCTTCCTTCGCCGGCGCGGTGGAGGCCGCAGCGTCGACCGGGGGGCAGATACTGCCGCCCGTGATGGGTGCCGGCGCGTTCGTGATGGCGGAAACGCTGCAGGTTCCCTATTCCGAGATCGCTATCGCTGCGACCATTCCGGCGATCATCTACTTCCTCAACATCATGGCGAGCATCCATTTCGAGGCGTCGCGCCTTGGCCTGCGGGGGCTGAAGGCTTCGGAACTGCCTGTCTGGTCCACGGTGCTCAGGAAGCTGTACCTGCTCATCCCGATCCTCGTGCTGGTCTATTTCCTCAGCCTGGGCTACTCGCCGATGCGGGCGGCGATCTGGGCCGTCTGGTCGACGATCGCCATCACCAACGCCGAGGCGATTCTCTCCGCATTGCTCGGGGCGCCAAGGGCGGCGCCCGGATGGCTGGTGCTTGCCGCTGTCGCCGGCCTGTACCTGCTGCTGCCCCCGACGGGGACGGAAGGCGCGCTGAACTTCGGCCTGGTGGTCCTCGCCAGCACGGCACTGGTGCAGCTGGCCGGGATGCCGACACAACTGGGTTTTCGCGGCGTCGTCGACGCCCTGCGGGAAGGCACGTTCGGCATGATCGAGGTCGCGGCCGGCTGCGCCGTGGCGGGCATCGTGATCGGCGTGATCAACCTGACCGGCCTCGGCATCAAGCTGACCACGCTGATCATCGGCGCGTCCTACGGATACCTGTTTCTGGCGCTCCTGCTGGCAGGCGTCGCATCGGTGATCCTGGGTATGGGGTTGCCGACGACCGTCGCCTACATCATCGCCGGGGCGGTGGCGGCGCCGGCGCTGATGGAATTCGGCGTGCAGCCGATCCCCGGCCACCTATTCGTGTTCTATTTCTCGATCGTCAGCGTGATCACCCCGCCCGTCTGCCTGGCCGCATACGTGGCTGCCGGCATCGCCGGGGCCAACTGGCTCGAAACCGCACTGATCGCCGTCAAGATCGCGTTGCCCTCCTTCATCGTGCCATTCCTGTTCGTCTACGAGCCGGCCTTCCTGTTGCAGGCGGAATGGCCGGCCGTGGTGTGGAGTTTCGCCACCGCGACGTTCGGCATCCTTTTGCTGTCTGCCGCGACGATCGGCTACATGATGGCACCGATCGCGACCTGGAAGCGCGTGCTGTTCCTGGGTGCGGCCCTGCTGCTGATGGAGGGGACCCCGCTCATCGACTTCGCGGGCGCGATCCTGGCGGCGCTGCTGCTGTACGATCAGTGGCGCAGCCGGGCGCCGGAGGCGCCTGGACTGGCGCCGGGAAGCGTCGGAAATGCGCCCTGACCACTGGCCTGGCGCCGCGCCGGTGCTCCTTGTCCTTCCCGAAGTGAAACCATGATCGGCCCGAAGAAACCATGACCAGCCATCTACTCGGCCTCCGGCCCGCGTCCGACGGGGACAGACTGAACGACGACATGACGGATCATCCCGTCTGCCCGGTGACCGGGGAGGTCCAGGAGGCCGTCTACGATCTCGCCGCGGTGGCGCGGGCCGTGGACCGCGACGCCCTCCGGCATCTGCCGCGCGGCATGTGGCGCTGGGCCGCGCTGCTGCCGGTTCGCGACGAGGCGAACATCGTGACGATGAGCGAGGGGGACACGCCGCTCGAGCACGTCCGGCGCCTCGGCGAGGTCCTCGGCCTGTCGCGCTTCCACATCAAGGACGAATCGCGCAATCCCACGGGCTCCTTCAAGGACCGCGGCGCGAGCGTCACGGCGAGCAAGATGAAGGAGGTGTCGGCGAAGGGGATGATCCTGGCGTCGTCCGGCAATGCCGCGAGTTCGTTCAGTGCCTACGCCGCCCGTGCCGGCGTCCCGTTCACCGGCTTCCTCCGCCGCGAGACCTCGTCGGTGCACCGGCTGCAAACCATGATCTACGGCGCGCGCGTATTCGTGGTCGAGGGAACGATGGTCGAGGGAGCGCGGCTGGCCCATGCCCTCGAGTCCAAGTTCGGCCTGTTCCACTTCTCGCAGCCTTACAATCTCTACCGCGTGGTGGGA
>JBBDQX010000013.1:0-12908 GCA_040905765.1 Acetobacterales bacterium | reverse complement strand
TTGCCGGCGTCGGCGCCGAGCGCATGTGCCGCGGCCAGTACTGCGAGGCTGTTCTGCACCCAGTGCTCGCCAGGCGCGCCGAGGCGGTAGCCGACGGGCTCGCCGCCGATTTCCGTCTCGACATCGCTGCCGAGCGGGCCGAGGGCGCGAGACACCAGCCGCGCGAAGCAGTCCGCGCCGGTGCCGAACGAAAGGATCTTGCCGATGCCGCGGGTCTCCGCGGCGCGCCTCAGTCGGGCGAACTGCGCATCGTCCCGGTTGAGCACGGCCGTGCCGTGCGTACCCATGCCGTGGAAGATCTCGGCCTTGGCGTCGGCGATGCTCTCGATCGACTCGAAGAACTCGATGTGCACCGGTGCGATCAGGGTGATCAGCGCGACGTCGGGCCGTGCCAGTCGCGACAGGGCGGAAATCTCGCCGGGGTGGTTCATGCCCAGCTCGAACACCGCGTAGCGGGCGGAGCGCGGCAGGCGCGACAGGCTCAGCGGCAGGCCCCAATGGTTGTTCAGGTTGCCGGTGCTGGCGTGCGTCTCGCCCTGGCGCGACAGCACCAGCGCCAGCGCGTCCTTGGTGCCGGTCTTGCCGACGCTGCCGGTAACCGCCGCGACCTTGCCCTGGAAGCGGGCGCGGGCGGCGCGGCCGAGGTCGCGCAGCGCCTCGGTGGTATCGGCCACCCAGACCAGCGCGGCGTTGCCGGGCAGGCCGTCGACCGGCGAATCCACGATCGCCGCCGCGGCGCCCGCCGCGAAGGCCTCGGCGACGAAGCGGTGGCCATCGAGACGGTCGCCCCGGATGGCGACGAAAAGGTCGCCCGGCTCCAGCGTCCGGCTGTCGATCGACACCCCGCTCGCCTTCCAGCCGCGTGCCCCGGCGCCGGCGGTACGGCCGCGGGTCGTCTCCACCACCTCGGGTCCGGTCCAGAGGGCGCTCATGCGCGGCCCTCCAGCTCCGCTACAGCGGCGCGCGCCTCCGCGGCGTCGTCGAACGGAATCGTTCGATCGCCGACGATCTGGCCGGTCTCGTGTCCCTTGCCGGCGATCACCAGCAGGTCGCCCGCAGACAGCGCCGATACCGCGGTGCGGATCGCCTCGGCGCGGTCGCCGATTTCGCGTCCGTCGGGGCAGGCGGCGAGGATCCGGGCACGGATCGCAGCCGCATCCTCGCTGCGTGGATTGTCGTCGGTGACGATGGCCACATCGGCCAGTTCCCGGGCCGCGGCGCCCATCTCGGGCCGCTTGCCCGAATCGCGGTCGCCGCCGGCGCCGAACACTACCCAGAGCCTGCCCTGGCAATGTGCCCGCAGCGCCCGCAGGATATGCGACAGGGCGTCCGGCGTATGGGCGTAATCGATGTAGACTGCGGCGCCGCTCTCCAGCGTGGCGATATGCTGCATGCGCCCCGGTGCCCCGGTCAGGTGCGGCAGCGCCGCCACCGCATCATCCTCCCCGGTGCCGCAGGCAACGGCCAGCGCCAGCGCGCACAGCAGGTTCTGCGCCTGGAACACGCCGATCAGCGGCAGCCGCACCCAGTGACGCCTGCCGAAGACTGAAATCTCGATGTCCTGTCCGTCCGGCATCGGCGTCCGGGACTGCAGCCGCACGTCGGCGGCGCCGGAGCCGTACAGCGTGACACGATGGCCGTGCTCCCCGGCCAGTTTGCGGACGGCGGCCAGCGTCGCCGGCGGCAGCTCGGCATTCAGCACGGCCGTGCCACCTGCCGCCATGACCTCGGCGAACAGGCGCAGCTTGGCGGCCAGATAGGCGTCGCCGTTCCGGTGGTAGTCGAGGTGGTCGCGCGAGAAGGTGGTGAACGCGGCAGCGCGCAGCCGCACGCCGTCCAGCCGGTACTGGTCCAGACCGTGGCTCGAGGCTTCCATCGCCAGCCGCTCTATGCCGGCCTGCTTCAGCGCGGCCAGCCGGCGGTGCAGGTCGACCGGGTCGGGCGTGGTGAGGTTGGGGCCCGCCTCGAAGCCGGCGGCCCTGAGTCCGAGCGTGCCGAGGCTCGCGGCCCGCTCGCCGGTCCGCTCCCAGAGCTGGTGGAGGAAATGCACCACCGACGTCTTGCCGTTGGTGCCGGTGACGGCGACGATCGTCTCCGGCTGCGCGTCGTAAAAGGTCGCGGCCAGGCGGGCGAGGCGGCGGCGCGGCGTGCCGTCCGCAATCACCGCCACCGGTGCGCCGTCCGGTGCCGTCAGCGACGGCAGGTCGGAAGCGGCCGGCACCAGGACCGCAAGAGCACCGCGGCTCACGGCGTCGCCAACGAACGCGCGTCCGTCCAGCTTCGCGCCGGGCATCGCCGCGAACAGGAATCCCGGTTCGACGGCGCGGGAATCCGCGGTCAGTCCGGTGATTTCCGGGTCGGGTTCGACCGTCGCGTCCATGCCGGTGTCGGTACTCCCTCGAATCAGCTCAGAAAGACGCAAGCTGTGGCTCCGCGCCGCGCGGGGCCGGCGTCCCACGGTGCACCTCGCGCCGCAGGTCCGGTCCGCGGCCCTCCGGAATATCGATGTGCAACGCCTCGATCACCCGCGGGTCGTCTTCGGCCTGCGGCGTGACACCCAGCATCGGACCGATCCGCTCGATCGTCCTGCCGACGACCGGCGCGGCGACCCACCCGCCGGTCGCGTAACCGAAGGTCTTCTTGTTGCCCTTGGGCTCGTCGAGCAGCGCCAGCACGACGTAGCGCGGATCCGTCATCGGGAACGCCCCGACGAACGAGGAGACCAGCGCCTTGCGCACGTAACGGCCGGCGACCTGCTTCTCCGCCGTGCCGGTCTTGCCGCCGACGAGGTAGCCTTTCGCCTTCGCGTTGCCGCCGGTGCCGTCGGTGACGACCATCCGCATCAGTCGGCGCATCGTCTCGGAAGTGCCGGGGCTGACCACGCGGCGCCCCGCGGGCGCATCCGCCGGATCGCGCCGCAGCAGCGTCGGCGAGTGCAGGATACCGCCGTTGATCACCGCCGCGACGCCGTTGATCAGGTGCATCGGGCTGACCGCGATGCCGTGGCCGAACGCGATGGTCATGGTGTTGATGTCGCGCCACACAGACGGGTACAGCGGCTCGCCGGTCTCCGGCAGCTCGATCGCCAATGGCTGCAGCAGGCCGAGCTTCTCCAGGAAGCCGCGCTGCCTTTCGCCGCCCACCTCCATCGCCATCTGCGCCGAGCCGATGTTCGAGGAGTGCAGCAGGATCTCCGCCACCGACAGCCAGCGCGCCTCCGGCTTGTAGTCGCGGATCGCGAAGCGCGCGACGCGCAGCGGGTGGGTTGCGTCGAAGCGGCTGCCGATGCCGACCTTGCCGCTGTCGAGCGCCAGGGCGGTGTTGAACAGCTTGAATGTGCTGCCGAGCTCGTAGACACCGAGCGTCATGCGGTTGAACCGCACGTCGGCGTCGGCGGAACCGATATCGTTTGGCTCGAAGTCGGGATAGGACACCATCGCCAGCACCTCGCCGGTGCGCACGTCGAGCACCGCGCCGCCGGCGCCGATGGCGTCGAACTCGTGCATCGCGCGCCGCAACTCCGCCGCCAGCACATGCTGCACCCGCACGTCGAGGCTGAGGGGCAGCGGCAGGCGGCCCTGCGACAGCCGTTCGTCGAAGCTGCGCTCGATGCCGGTCAGGCCGCGATTGTCGACGTCCGTCGCGCCGAGCACGTGCACGGCAAGCCGGCCTTGCGGGTAGACGCGCCGCTCGGACGGCTGGAACTCCAGCCCCGGAATGCCGAGCCGATTGACCTCGGCCTGCTGGTGCGGCGTCAGCGTGCGGCTGAGCCAGACGAAGCTCAGGCCGGAAGACAGCTTCACCGACACCTCGATCGGGTCGAGGCCGGGCAGCACTGCCGTCAGCCGCCGTGCCGCGCGCTTCGGGTCGGCGATCTTGCGGGTGTCGGCGAACAGACCGACGGTCGGCAGGCTGGTCGCCAGCAGCACGCCGTTGCGGTCGACGACGTCTGCACGACTCACCACCGGCGGGGTATGGGCCACCGCCACCGCGAGGCGCGGGGCCTCGGGGTCGGCGCCGAGGGTGATCAGCACCAGCCGGGCGGCGATGGTCGCGAAGCCGAGGGCGAATACCGCGCCGGCGACCAGAAGGCGGGTCCGTCCGGTTTCGACCGACTGCTTGGCGGCACCGTCGATGCGCAGGGTCTTCGGAACGGTGTTCATCTCTGGGGTCCTGCTGCGGGCATGCCGAGGCCGGAATCGCGCGAGGGGCCTTCGGCAATCTGCCCGCCGCGCTCCCGCGGAAGTTCGGGCTCGCGCATCGGCACGTCGGCGATGACGACGAGGTTCTCCGCCGTCACCGGTCTGAGGTCGAGGTGCCGTCCGGCCAGATCGGCCAGCCGCTGCGGGTCGGTCAGGTAGTGCCACTCGGCATGCAGCACATGCACCGCCTCGCGGCTCTCGTCGAGGTGCAGGCGCGCAGAGGCGAGCTCATCCTCCAGCGCCTGGACCTGGTACTTCACCACGAACAGCGCCACGCCGGCGGCGAGCGCCAGCACGATCGACAGCAGCGTGGAGCGGCCGATCATCGCGTATCTCCCCGGGCCGGAGCGTCGGTACGCTCGGCGGCGCGTAGCCGTGCAGAGCGGGCGCGCGGGTTGGCTTCCGTCTCGGCCTCCTGCGGCCGGACGGGCCGCCGCTGCAGCAGGGTGAAGGTCGGCGCGGCGCCGGCGGCGATCTCCGGCACGTGGCGCGACGGGCGCGGCGCGGTGCCGCTGCGCTCGCGCAGGAAGGTCTTCACCCGCCGGTCTTCCAGCGAATGGAAGGTGACCACCGCGAGCCGTCCGCCGGGGCGCAACAGCCGCTCAGCCGCCGACAGGCCGCGATCGAGCTCGCCGAGCTCGTCGTTCACGTAGATGCGCAGGGCCTGGAAGGTGCGGGTCGCGGGGTCGATGCCGTCCTGGCTGCGTCCGACGACGCCGCGGACCAGCTCGGCCAGTTGCGCGGTGCGGGTGAACGGGCGTTCGCCGCGCGCGGCGACGATGGCCTTGGCGATCTGCCGTGCCCGGCGCTCCTCGCCGTACTTGTATATAAGGTCGGCCAGTTCCCGCTCGGGCAGGTCGTTAACCACATCGGCCGCGGTCGGCCCGTCCCGTCCCATGCGCATGTCCAGCGGGCCGTCGCTGCGGAACGAGAAGCCGCGCTCCGGACGATCGATCTGCATGGAGGAGACGCCGACGTCGAGCGCGACGCCGTCCACCTCGGTCACGCCCTCGGCGGCCAGCAGTTCGTCCATCGCGCCGAAGCGGCCCTCGACGAGGTCCAGCCGGCCGCCGGCGGCGAGCGCGGCGCCGTCGGCCAGCGCATCCGGGTCGCGATCAATCCCGTAGACGCGGCAGTCGGCGGCCTCGATCAGGGCGCGGCTGTAGCCGCCGCCGCCGAAGGTGCCATCGACGTAGATGGCGCCGTCGCGCGGCGACAGTGCCGCCACGACCTCGGCCAGCAGGACCGGGCTGTGCGCTGCGGCAGTCACGCCGGCCCCGCCGCGCTGCTCTTCGGCAGCGTCACGCCCTTGGCGCGGGCACGCTCGATCGCCGCGCGCTTGTGCGCCTCGGCGGTGGCGGGCTCCCATACCTGGAAGCTCTCGCCGCGGCCGATGAAGGCTGCGTTCGCATCGATGCCGATCTTGTCCATCAGGTCGCGCGGCAGCATGATCCGGCCTTCGGAATCGAACATCAGTTCGCGCGCGTCGCCGAACAGGGCGAGCGCGAGTTCGTCCTGTTCGTCGGAGAAGACGTCCATTTCGCCGAGGCGGCTATTCAGCGACTCGAAATACTCGACAGTATAGATGTCGAGGGCCGGCGCCTTGTGCGAAGGCCTGAGGACAATGCCGGCGGCGGAACGCTTGTCGAGGACGGCGCGGAAGGCGGCAGGAACCGAGACGCGGCCCTTGCGGTCGACCTTGTTTAAATAGGTTCCGTAGAACAGCGCCATTGTCGTTTGCCGGTCGGCCCCGCGATTCCTGCTCGACCCGTCTGGTCATGCACATGTCCCGACTCCGGGCGGACTACTCCCGCGCATGGGACAAAATGGGATATCATGGGTCTGTATGGGCGTCAATGGGACTGCCCAATAAAGAGGGGGCGCCTGTGGATAAATATTCTCTGTCCGAAATAACGCCGAACAATAGTCACAAGATGTCGGACCACCCTCCCATGGCGGCACCATGTATAGGACGCCATGGGAAGCCGGCGGTATTTTGTTCTCTTTATGTTCTGATTGCGGCGGGGTATGTGCCAGACGGCCTGTAAGCCGGGTTCTGTCCTGCCCGAGGCTTTCGCCGGGGCAGGGATGACCATTCATCTGGGACGCCCGTCGCCGGGCGCCTCGCGCGACCAACCCGGGCGGAAGGCCGGGATTGCCCTGTCCGGATCGCTCCGGACGTTCCGCCCCTATGCGGTCTTGCTCCCGGTGGGGTTTACCGTGCCGCCGCCGTTGCCGGAGGCGCGGTGCGCTCTTGCCGCACCCTTTCACCCTTGCCCGGCCGGAGCCGGGCGGTTTGCTTTCTGTGGCACTTTCCCTGGGGTCGCCCCCGCCGGGCGTTACCCGGCACCGTGTTCCCGTGGAGCCCGGACTTTCCTCCCCGCGGCAAAGCCGCGAAGCGGTCATCCGGCCGTCTGGCACAGGTTATCTAGACAGCTGAGGACCGCTGCTCAAGTGCCTTGTCGCAGTTCCTCGCACAACCAGGTCTCCCACGGACTGCGCCCTGCCTGATCGCGGTCAGGCCAGTTCTGCGAGGTGGCGGGCCAGCGCGCCCGTCTCCGCATCGGCGATGCCGTCGACCCGCGAAGGGCGGAAATGCCGCTGGAAGGCGGTGACGACCGTGGTGGTGGTGGGGTCGAACACCCCGGTGCCCTCGACGTCATAGCCGATGGCGGCCAGCGCCAGCTGCAACTCGAAGACTGCGCCGCCGCGCTCTCCCGGCGCGCATGCCGGCGCCCGATCCGACGGGCGGAAGCTTGTCGCGGGCCACAGTCCGAGCCCCCCTCGCGCCAGTCGCGCCCACTCGAACAGCTCGCCGGGGTCCTGCTTGCGCGCCGGCGCGACGTCGGAATGTCCCAGAATCCGTGCCGGCGGGATGCCGTGGCGGGCCACGATTTCCGGCGCCAGGGCCTCCAGCGCCGCCATCTGCGCCTCCGGGAACGGGCGGTAGCCGAACTCGTGCCCCGGATTGACCAGCTCGATACCGACTGATCGCGCGTTGATGTCGCGCGCGCCGTGCCAGCAGCTCACGCCGGCGTGCCAGGCGCGGCGGTCCTCCGCGACCAGTCGCCACACCGTGCCGTCCTCGTCGATCACGTAGTGCGCGCTGACCTTCGCCAAGGGATCGCACAGCCGGTCGACCGCGTCGCCGCAGCTCCGCATGCCGGTGTAGTGCAGCAACAGGATGTCGACCGGCACGCCGTCCGGCCGCGCGTCGTGGTTGGGTGAGGGGCGCTCCCGCATCGCGTCAGCTGACCGGGCGCGGCACGCCGGGGCGCCGCCAGATGATGATGGCGACGCCGACGATGGTCGTCGCGCCGCCGGCCAGCATCATCGGCGTCAGCTTCTCTCCCAGCGCCATCACGCTTGAGATCACCCCGAACACCGGCACAAGCAGCGTCAGTGGCACCACCTGGTTGACGTCGTAGCGTTTGAGCAGCGCGTACCACGTCGAATAGCCGACGATGCTGGCGAGGCAGACCTGGAAGGCCAGGGCGCCCCAGCCGCCCCAGCCGGCAGTCCCCAGCGCGTCGAGTTGGCCGTCCTCCAGCAGCAGCGAGATGGCGAATAGCTGCGGCGAGGCGAACATCGTCGTCCAGGCGTTGACGACGAGAAAGTCGACGTCGCCCAGCCGCTTGATCTGGATATTGCCGACCGCCCAGGCGAAGGCGGCGCCGATCACCAGCAGCAGCGGCCAGGGATTCTCCACGAAGCGCGGGTCCCCCGCGATCAGGAGCACCCCGCCGAACGCCAGAGCCATGCCGAGCGCCCGCCGCCAGCCCAGCCTGTCGCCGAAGAACAGCGCCGCCAGCAGCGCCGAGAACGCTACCTGCGTCTGCACCGCGATTGCGGCCACGCTGCCCTCGATAAGGCTGAGAGCGGTGAACATCAGCCCGAAGTGCAGCGTGCCGATGGTCACCGACAGCGTCGCCAGCGCCCGGATGCTGCCGCGCGGCCGCGGCAGGAACGGCACCAGCAGCGCCGCGACGATGGCGAAGCGCATGGCGATCAGGAACACCGGCGGGAACTCGGCGACGCCGATCTTGGAGATGGGGAAGTTGATGCCCCAGATCGCCATCACGCCGACGCCGGCGAGTACGTGCCAGCCGTTCATGTCACTCGCGTCCCGGCCAGACGAGGCCAAGGCCCGGCAGCCGCAGCGCCGGCTCGAGCGGATCGATGCCGAGGCTGAGGCCGAGCACGTTCACCTCGAGGCCTTCCTCGGGCGAGACCAGGACGCCGAGCGCGCCGAGGATCGAGAACTGCAGGCCGCCGCCGCTCGGCGACAGGTCGACCGGCACCAGGCGGAAATCCTTGCCGATCGCGGTCGGCGGCAGGTCGAGGCCAAGCTCCGGCACCGAGCGGCCGACATGGGCGGTGAAGGTGTTGCTGTTGGGCCCCGGCCAGGTCCGGTAGAAGTCCGGATAGGCGTAGCTGGCGACGGCCTCCCGGATCCGCGGGATCGCCGCCTCGGCCGCCCCGCCGCGCAGGTCGAGCAGCAATGCAGGGGCGCTGCCGAACCACCAGCCGTCGGGCTGCGCCGTCTGCTGCTCCGCCAGCGGCGAGGTGCCGCGGAAATAGCGCCAGCCGATCACCTCGTAGCGCGTGTAGGCGTCGGCGCCCTCCGGCTTCATCGCCAGCCAGGTGTGCACGGCGAAGGCGCCGCGCCAGCCGCGCGTCCGGGCGCCGTAAACTTGCACCACTGCGTCCGGATGGGCCTCAGGCGTCGGCGCGTGGCCGAAGCTGCCGCCGCGCCGGCCCTGCCACCACGGCTGGTCCACGTCGGCCATACCCGTCGCCACCGTGGCGGCCGGACCGGCCAGCAACACGAGGAGCGGCAGTACCAGCCGCATCGTCCAGCGCAGGATCGTCCGCATCGGCTCAGGTCCCCAGCGGCGCCGGCGGCAGCCCGGCCGCATGACGCTCCCACATCGCGGCATACAGCCGCTCGATGCCGCGGGCGAAGCGGTCCGGGTCGAACAGCGGCGCGCCCTCGCGCGTCTCGGCGATGCGCGCGCGCAGCCGCCTGCGTTCTGTGGCGTCGCCCGCAATCCGCGAAGCCAGCGCGTGGAACTCGTCGAGGCTTTCTGCCACTAGCTGGCCGAGCCCGTGCGCCTGCAGCACGCTCGCGGAGACGCGCGAGGCGAAATGCCGCCCCTTCAGCGCCACCACCGGGACGCCGGCGACCAGCGCGTCGGTCGTCGTCGTGTGGCCGTTGTAGAGGCGTGTATCGAGTATCAGGTCGGCGCATCCGGTGCGCGCCAGATGCTCCGCCCTCGCCACCTTGCCGGCGAACAGCAGGCGGGACGGGTCGACCTCCCTTGCTGCGGCCTCCCTCCTCAGGTTGGCTTCGGTCTGCACCGAACCGTGCAGCAGCCACAGCACGCTGCCCGGCGTCTCGCGCAGCAGCCGCATCCATACGTCGAACATCGCCGGGTCGATCTTGTAGCTCTGCGTCAGCGCCCCGAAGGCGACGCCTTCGGCGGGCAAACCGACCGTCGTCCGGTCCGGCGGTTCCGGGATCGGGCCGGGGCGCGGGTTCATCTGGTAGCAGTCCGGCAGCCAGGCCAGCGCCTCGCTGAAATGCGGCGCCTGGTCCCCGGGCACCACCACCCGGTCGACGATGCAGTAGTCGAAGAATCCCGCACCCGAGGTGCCAGGATGGCCGAAGAACATCACCTGCAGCGGCGCCGGGCGCAGCGCCGCGATCTCCGGCCGTCCGTGGCGGGTCCAGCCGGTGATGTCGACGAGGATGTCGATGCCGTCATCGTGGATGCGGCGCGCCGCCGTGGCATGGTCCGCGCCGGCCAGGTCGACGAAGGAATCCGCCGCGTCGGCCAGCGCCGCGCGAACCGGTCCGCCATCGTCGCGGCCGAGCGAGTAGGCGTGCACGCTCACCGCATCGCGGTCATGCGCCGGCAGCAGGCCGAGCATGTGTTGGCCGACGGGATGGTTGCGGAAGTCGCATGACAGGTAGCCGACGGCGAGTCGTTCGCGCGGTCCGCGCCGGTGCGGGAACGCCAGCTGCTCGCGCAGCGCCGCCATGCGCCGGTCGATCTCCCCGGCCCAGGCCCCTGCGACGGCCAGGTTCGCCGCGGCATCGTCGCTGCGCGACAGATGGGCGAACGGCCGTTCCGGCGTGCGCTGTCCGGCCTCCACGGCGTTGGCGTTGGCGGCGTCCAGCCTCGGTGCCAGCGCTGCCGCCTCCTCCCAGGCGCAGGTCTCCAGCAGCATGCGGTGGGCGCCCGCGACGGCATCCGGCAGGTCCGGCGCCAGCGCCACCGCGCGGCGGTAGCTGTCCGCCGAGGCGTCGGGCTCGCCCGCCATCGCCTGCGCCTGGCCGAGTGCGACCAGCATCTCCCCCGCCTGCGGCGCGCGCGCCACCGCGTCGCGATAGGCGGCGATGGCGGCATCCGTTTCGCCCTTCTCCAGCAGCACGTTGCCCAGGTTGACGTGGGCCGGCGCGTAGCCGTCCTGCAGGGCGATGGCGCGGCGACAGCACTGCTCGGCCTCGTCCAGCCGACGGCTGCCGGCGAGCACCGCGCCGAGGTTGTTCCATGCCAGCGCCGCCCTGGGCGCCAGTTCGAGCGCCCGGCGAAAGCACGCCTCGGCACCCGTCAGGTCGCCGGCCTGGTGCCGGCCGAGCCCGAGGTCGTAGTGCAGGTCGGCGCGGTCCGGTGCGAGGGCGGCTGCGCGGGCGAGGCAGTCGAGCCCGGCGGCGGTGTCGCCCTGCTGGGCGCGGACGATGCCGAGATGCTTCAGCGCGTCGGGATCGTCGGGACGGCTCGACAGCACGGAGCGATACGCCGCCTCGGCGTCGGCCAGCCGCCCCGCCTGGTGGTGGGCGATCGCCTGCCGGAACAGCGCCTGCGCCTGCTCGCGGGCTTGCCCGTCGGTCCGGTTCAATGGAATAACCGTCCGGACAGCGACGGCCGGACGCGCCTGGCTCCGTGCCGGTTCTGCATCGCCACGGAGGCTGCATCGGGAATGCGGTACATTGAAGGCATTCTCGCCGAAGGCGAGCAGGTGGTGGCGGAAATCCGGTACCACTGGTGGTTCTGGGTCCGGGCGTTCGTGGTGTTCGTGATCCGGGCGGCGATCATCGGCATCATCGTGTATCTGGTGCTCGACTTCATCGCAGGGATGGAGAGCACGAGCAAGGACCTGTACCGCCAGGTCGTCTACGGGCTCGGCGCACTGGCGGGTCTGTGGGCGCTGCTCAAGCTGGCGGTGCGGGTCATCGAGTTCCTGACCACCGAGCGGGCGGTGACGGCGCGCAGGCTGGTCTACAAGCAGGGACTGATCGCCCGGCGCACCGCCGAACTGGGGCTGCACCGGATCGAGGAGATCAATCTCGAACAGTCCGTGCTTGGACGCATCCTCGGCTACGGCACCCTCAGCATCGCCGGCACCGGCGGCGACGACCGTCTGGTGCTGGCGGAGGTTGCCGACCCGGTCGCCGTCCGCCGCGCCATCGACGCGCAGCCGGCCGCCTCCGCCCCCAACGGCAACTGACCGGGATGCGATGACCCAGTCCGGCTGGCAGTTCTGGATCGACCGCGGCGGCACGTTCACCGATCTCGTCGCCAGGCAGCCGGACGGCACGCTGGTCACGCACAAGCTGCTGTCCGAGAACGCCGAGCGTTATCAGGACGCCGCCCTGCAAGGCATCCGCGACCTGCTCGGCATCGGTCCGGAGGATCCGATCCCCGGTGAGCGCATCGACGCGATCAAGATGGGGACCACCGTCGCCACCAATGCGCTGCTGGAGCGCAAGGGCGACCGGACCGTGCTCGCCATCACCCGCGGCTTCCGCGACCAGCTCCGTATCGGCTACCAGAACCGCCCGCGGCTGTTCGACCTCGAGATCAGGCTGCCGACCCCGCTGTACGAGCAGGTGGTGGAGATCGACGAGCGGCTGCAGGCCGCCGGCACGGTGCTGGACGGGCTCGACGCCGAAGCCGCCCGCGCTGCGCTGCAGGTGGCATATGACGACGGCATCCGCGCCTGCGCCATCGTGCTGATGCACGCCTATCGCTACCCGACACACGAACGCGCGGTGGCGGAGATCGCCCGCGACATCGGCTTCACCCAGATATCGGTCAGCCACGAGGTCAGCCCGCTGATGAAGATCGTCGGGCGTGGCGATACCACCGTGGTCGATGCCTACCTGTCGCCGATCCTGCGGCGCTACGTCGACCGGCTGGCGGACGCGCTCGGCGACACGCGGCTGATGTTCATGCAGTCGAACGGCGGGCTGGTGGATGCCCGCATGTTCCAGGGCAAGGACGCGATCCTGTCGGGACCGGCCGGCGGCGTCGTCGGCGCCGTGCGCACCGGCGGCATGGCCGGCTTCGACAAGATCATCGGCTTCGACATGGGCGGCACGTCCACCGACGTTTCGCTGTTCCACGGCGAGCTCGAGCGTACCTTCGAGACCGAGGTCGCCGGCGTGCGGATGCGCGCGCCGATGATGCGCATCCACACCGTCGCCGCCGGCGGCGGCTCGATCCTGCATTTCGCGCAAGGCCGCTATCAGGTCGGCCCGCAATCGGCCGGTGCCGACCCCGGCCCTGCCGCCTACCGGCGTGGCGGACCGCTGACCATCACCGACGCCAACCTGATGGTCGGCAAGCTCGTGCCGGAACATTTCCCGGCGATCTTCGGACCGGGCCGCGATCAGCCCCTCGACGGCCGCGCGGTCCG
>JBBDQX010000012.1:0-12982 GCA_040905765.1 Acetobacterales bacterium | reverse complement strand
CCCCGAGCCCGGAGACTTCGTCGACACGCCGGTGTACGACCGGGCGGAACTCGCCACCGGCATGACGGTGGCCGGTCCCGCGGTGATCGAGGAGCCCGAGTCGACGCTGATCCTCGGCGCGGATTCGCGCTCCACCGTCGACGGCTACGGCAACCTGATCGTCGAGATCGGCGAGGCCCGTGCCGTCAGCGTCGAGGACGGCTTCGACGCGGTGACGCTGGAGGTTCTCTGGCGCCGTCTCGTCACCATCGTCGACGAGGCCTCGGCCGCGCTGGTGCGCACCGCCTTTTCCACCGTGGTGCGGGAATCCGACGACTTCTCCTGCGTGCTGACCGACGCCCGCGGCCGTTCGATGGCGCAGGCGACCAAGAGCGTGCCGGTGTTCATCGGCAGCCTGCCCGCCACGGTGAAGGCGATGCTGGAGCACTTCCCGCCGGACCGGATCGAGGAAGGCGACGTGCTCATCACCAACGATCCGTGGATGGGCACCGGGCACCTGTTCGACATCAACATCGTCAAGCCGATCTTCTTCAAGGGGAAGCTGGTCGGCTTCTCGGCCTCGACCGCGCATGCGCCGGAGATCGGCGGCAAGCTCGACGTGCACGGCGTGCTCGACATCTACGAGGAAGGCTTCCAGATCCCGCCGATGAAGCTGTACCGGCGCGGCGCGCTGGACGAGAGCATCGTCGCCCTGCTGCGCGCCAACGTACGCGCGCCAGAGCAGGTGATCGGCGACCTTTTCGCGCAGATCACCGGCGTGCGGCTGATGGATCAGCGGGTGGTCGGTCTGATGGAGGAGTTCGGGCTCGCCGACCTCGGCCCGCTGGCGGACGAGATCCAGGGCCGCTCGGAGGCGGCGATGCGCGAGGCGATCGCCGCGCTGCCCGACGGCACCTACCGCTATGCCCTGGACACCGACGGGCTGAAGACGCCGGTGCACATCGAGATCGCGCTGACGGTCGACGGCGACCGGGTCGACATCGACTTCGACGGCTCCTCGCCCGCTGTGCGCGGCGCGATCAACGTCGCCTACCCCTACACCTATGCCTTCACCGCCTTCGCGGTGAAATGCATCGTCTCGCCGCATGCCCCGAACAACGAGGGCTCGTTCAACCCGGTCAGCGTCAAGGCCCCGAAGGGTTCGATCCTGAATCACGAATTCCCGCTGTCCGGCGGCCAGCGGGTCAACACCGGCCACTACCTGCCGATCGCGGTGTTCGGTGCGCTTGGGCAGGTGGTGCCCGAGCGCGTCGCCGCCGGTGCCGGCTCGCCGCTGTGGTCGTTCCTACAGACCGGAGTCCGCGACGGGCGGCCCTACGCCAACAAGTTCTTCTTCAACGGTGCGACCGGCGCCACCTGCCGGGCTGACGGCGTCAACGTGCTGAGCTGGCCCTCCAACGTCTCCTGCACGCCGGTCGAGATGATGGAGATGCTCAGCCCCTTCCGCATCCACGCCAAGCGCTTCCGCCGCGGCACCGGCGGCGCCGGCCGCTTCCGCGGCGGAAGCGGACAGGAACTGCTGTTCGAGACGCTGTCGGACTCGCCGATTTCGATCACCTTCAACGCCGACCGCACGCGCAACCCCGCGCCCGGCCTCGCCGGCGGCGCGGACGGGGCCTGCGGCGAGATCCTGCTCAACGGCGAATGGATCGACACGCGCCGCCAGCTGACGCTGAACAAGGGGGACGTGCTGACCATCCGGACGCCCTCAGGCGGCGGTTACGGCGATGCGGCGGAACGCGACCCGGCACGTTCCCGGCACGACGAAACGGAGGGGTACGCCTGAATTCGTCGCGTATTCGCGACAATTCTTTACCGTCTGTGTATAGATTCCTGCGTTTCGCGCCGAACTATCGGAGGCTGGCAACTGCGCGGGAGGACGAAGCGATGCGCAAGCTGGTGAAGATGCTGTTCGGATGGGACGGTGAAGAGCGGCGGGAACACCCCCGCTTCCCCGGCAGGGAGGCCCGCACCGCGGCCTGCATTCGGATCGGCGACACCGAATATGCGATGCGTGACTTCAGCCTTTCCGGCTTCTGCATCGCCGACTATGAGGGCGCGCTGATCGAGGGTGAGAGCTTCGCCTTCACGTTCGTCCTCCCGGACGGCAGCGAGGTGCCCTGCGTCGGCACGGTCAGCCGGCTCGAAAATGCGACCCTGGCGGCGCGCTATCTCCGCCCGGTGCCGGAACTGCTCGGCCGGCTCGAGCCGCACATGCCCAGCGCCGCCTGAGGCGGCGGCCCTCAGTACCGCCCGACCACGCAATCGCGCCCGCGCGCCTTCATCTGCGTGCAGATGCGCTGCGCGGCGCCCACCGACTCCACTTCGCCGGCATAGAGCCGGTAGTAGACGCCGATGCCGCGGCCGAGATCGATGCGGACGATGGCCGGCGTCAGCCTCTCGAGCGCACCCTGGCTCGCGGCCTTGAGCTCGTCCCAGCCCTTGCGGGCGTTTTCCGGCTTGCGGTAGGAGGCAAGCTGTACGCCGAGCCGGGTGCCGCTGAACGGACCCGGTTCCAGCGACGCGGCCGAGGGGGGCGGCGTGCCCCGTTGAACCGTGGCCGTCTCGCCGCCCGCCATCGCCGGCAGCCGTGCCGCGAGGCGGTCGCGCTCGTCGTCGGTGATGACGCCGGCCTCCTGCAGGCGGTCGAGCCCCTGCTCGCCGGCCCGGCCGGCCGGGAGCGCGGGCACCGGCGCCGCCGGCAGCACCCGGTCGAGCACGATCGACCGCAGCGCGCCGTACTCCTCCGCCGACAGGTCGCCGAGCTGGTAGCGCGACAGCAGCTTGATCAGCAGCGCCTCGACCTCGGCGGGCGTCGTCGTCGCCGCAACGCCGCCGCCCGGCACCACCGCCGCGAGGTTGGCGTCGCGCCGACGGAAGTATTCCTCCGGGCTGATCAGCCCGCGGTCGCGCAGCCGTCGCAGCGCCGTGAAGCGCGCCCCGCTCTCCGGCCAGTCCTGCCGTTCCGCCATGCCGGCCTCGGAAAGTCGCTCGCGGTTCTCCTCGGCGAGCTGCGCGACGGTCCGGCCCTCGCCGCCCTGCTCGCTGCTGCGGGCGATCAGCGCGGTCCTGCCCAGTTCGATTGCGCGCGACAGATGGGCGTCGGCGGCAGCGCGGTCTCCCTCCCGTGCCGCGACGGCGCCCCGGTTGAGCGCGGCATAGGGATCGCCGCGGTTGAGGGCCAGGGCGGCGTCGGCGTAGATCCCGGCGAACAGCCAGTCGCCGTGCCCCATGTGCGCCACGGCCAGGCCGTTGAGGCGATCATCGGTCTGCACCCGGGCATCCAGAAGCGCGAGGTTGCGCCGCGCGATCGTCGCCAGCCGTTCTCCCTCGGCACCCTCCCGGTTACTGCGCGCCGCGCGCGCTTCCGGGTCGTCCCGGACGATTTCGAGCAGCAGCGTCCGCGCTTCGGCCTCGCGGCCGGTATTCTGGTAGACGGAGGCCAGATTCAGCCGGGCGTAGGGGTCGACGGGGGCCTCGGCCAGCCGTTCCTTGAGCAGTTCCTCGGCGCGGGGGTAGTCACCCGCCTCCAGCGCCTCGTAGCCCAGTTCGCCCGGGTCGGCGAACAGCGCGGGGCGCCAGGCGCAGCCGGCGACGGTCAGCAGCGCGAGGACGACTACCGCCCGCCCTATCCCCCGGCGCCGGCCACGCCGGAAACCCATAGCCGCCTCAGCCATACAGCATCCCCTTCCCGGTCAGGTTCCGGCCGCTCGCTTTGCTCAATCCGGCGTCGCGTCGCGGCCGTGCAGCGTTCCGTAATAGTGCCACATCAGGCGCGCCGCCGCGCTCCGGTATGGGCGCCACGGCTCGGCGAGTCTCTCCATCTCGGCCGGCTCGGGGTCTGCCTCCAGTCCCTTCGCCGCCGCCAGCCCCCGGCGCACCGCGAGATCGCCGGTCGGCCAGATGTCCGGCCGCTTCAGCGCGAACAGCAGGTACATCTGCGCCGACCACCGGCCGAGGCCCTTGATCCCCGAGATCGCCGCGATCGCGGCCTCGTCGCCCTGCCTGTGCAGCCGGCGGAAGTCCAGGGCGCCGCCGGCCACGGCCTCGGCGAGCGCGCGGCCATAGGCGATCTTGCCGCGGCTGAGCCCGACCGCGCGCAGCGTCGCGTCATCGAGCGCGAGGAAGGCGGCGGCCGACATGTCGGGACAGGCGGCTTGCAGCCGAGCGTGGATCGCGCGCGCCGCTCCCGTCGCGATCTGCTGGGCGAGGATGATCCGCATCAGGCCGGGGAAGCCGCGGTCGTGCGGCCGGCCGGGCGGCGGCCCGTGCGCCTCCAGGATGTGCCGAAGATGGGCGTCGCGTTCGGCCAGCGCCGTGATCGCTTCGCGCATCGGGACGCGGCGGGTTTCCCGTGTCATTTCATGGTCCTGCCGGCCGCTACGACCCTGTGACCCGTGTCACTGTCATAAAAGGAATATCTCTCGACCATAGCGGTCTGTGGTCGTGCTCGTCTGCATTCTCGCGGGGGGCACGGGGGGAACTGCTTGAGGCTTGGGTCCTGCCCGTCGGGAAATGTATCGGAGGAGACCGTGACTCACATGCTCTTGACCGGTGAACGCAAGATGTTCCCCGCCGGCGAGACGATCTTCGAGGAAGGCCAGGACGGCGACGTCGCTTATGTCGTGCAGTCCGGAATGGTCGAGATCTCGAAGTCTCGCGGCTCGGGCGACATGGTGCTCGGCCACATCCGGCCGGGCGGCATCTTCGGCGAAATGGCGCTGGTCGATGACGGGCCGCGCATGGCCCGCGCCGTCGCCATCGACGATACCGTCTGCACCAGGGTCGACAAGCGCGAGATGCAGGCACGCCTCGCGACGGCCGACCCGTTCGTCGAGGCGCTGATCGCGATCCTGGTCAGCGACCTGCGTTCGATCACCCAGGACCTCTCGTCCTGCAGCCGCCGCCTGTACGAGGCGACCGGAGAGCGCGCCGGTCCGACCAGCCAGGACAGGCTGGACCGCAACCGCCAGTTCTTCGACACCTGACCCGCAGCCGCCGCGGGCCGGACCCCCGCACCGGCCCGCGTGGCGCCGATCGCGATTCCGCTGTCGCCGGAGGCAGGAAAATGCCTGCCCGGCGCGGCGCTATGCGTTAAGACTCCCTCTCCGGCAGTCAATCCAACAGAATACCTGCCAACGGAATACTCGAGGGAGGGGACTCCATGACCGAACGAACCGTCGGTTTCGTCGGGGTCGGCGACATGGGCGGGCCGATGACCCGCCGCCTGCTCGACGCCGGCTTCGGACTCGTCGTCCATGACATCCGCGAGGACCGCCTCGCCCCGCTGGTGCAGCAGGGCGCGAGGGCCGTCGACAGCCCGGTGGCGGTCGCTTCCGAGACCGACATGGTGTTCGTCAGCCTGCCCACCCCCGACGTCGTCGAGAAGGTCGCGCTCGGCGACGACGGCCTGATCGCCGGCAGCGCGATCCGGTCCTATATCGATCTGTCCACCACCGGCGCGGTGATGTCGAAGCGCGTCGCGGCGGCACTGAAGGCGAAGGGCATCGAGACGCTCGACAGCCCCGTCAGCGGCGGCAGTACGGGCGCCGGCAAGGGCACGCTGGCGCTGATGTGCGCCGGCCCGCGCTCCCTCTACGAGGCCGCCGGACCCGCGCTGGACGTGCTCGGCAAGCGTTTCTATGTCGGCGCGGAGCCGGGGCTCGGGCAGACCATGAAGGTCTGCAACAACTTCCTCTCCGCCATCGCCAACATCGCCACGGGCGAAGCCATGGTGCTCGGCACCAAGGCAGGGCTCGATCCGCAGGTGATGATCGACGTGCTGAACGCGTCGTCGGGCCGCAACAGCGCGACCGAAGACAAGTTCCCGCGCTGCGTGCTGCCAGGCACCTTCGGGTCCGGCTTCACCGTCCGGCTGCTGCACAAGGACGTCGAACTGTGCATGGACGAGGCGGCGTCGCTCGACGTGCCGATGTGGATGGGGGCCTCGGTGCGGCAGTTCCTCGCCTTCGCGCTCAGCCAGGGGATGGCCGAGCAGAACACGACGCGGCTGGTCACGTTGCCGGAGAAGTGGGCGGGCGTCGAGGTCCGCAGCAGGCCCAGGAAGGCGGCGGAGTAGGACGATGGCGGGACGACTGCAGGACAAGGTCGCGATCATCACCGGCGCCGGCTGCGTCGGCCCCGGCTGGGGCAACGGCCGCGCCGCGGCGGTGCTGTTCGCGCAGGAGGGCGCGAAGATCTACGCCGCCGACAAGAACCCGCAGGCGATGGAGGAGACGGTCGCGCGGATCGAGGAGGTCGGCGGCACCGTCGTCACCGGAGAGGTCGACGTCACCGACAGCGACTCCGTCGCGGCCATGGTCAAGGGCTGCGCCGACGCCTTCGGCCGGGTCGATATCCTCGTCAACAACGTCGGCGGCTCGGCCAGGGGCGGGCCGGTGGAACTGGACGAGGAGGTCTGGGACGCGCAGGTCGACTTCAACCTGAAGAGCGTCTTCCTGACCTGCAAGCACGTCATCCCGGTGATGGAGCGCCAGGGCGGCGGCGCCATCGTCAACACGGCCTCCACCTCCGGCACCCGCTGGACCGGTTCGGCACAGGTCGCCTACGCCGCGACCAAGGCCGGCGTGATCCAGTTCTCCAGGGTCGTCGCCGTGCAGTACGCAAAGAAGGGCATCCGCGTGAACACCGTGGTGCCGGGCCAGATGCACACTCCGATGGTCGAGGTGCGCCTCGCCGGCCAGCGTGCCGGCGGCGACGTCGATGCCCTTCTGGCACAGCGTGTCGGGCGCATCCCGCTGGGCTTCATGGGCGACGGCCGCGATACCGCCAATGCCGCGCTGTTCCTCGCCTCCGACGAGGCCCGGTTCATCACCGGCACGGAAATCGTCGTCGACGGCGGCATGACCGCCCGCTGCGACTGACCGGTCCACGACGACAGACAGGGGAGCAATACAGATGGCCCTCAAGGCATGCCTGCCGCCGCACGCGGACACCGGGGTTCCAGGTTACACGCCACCGCCGAAGGCGTGCGACGCACACATGCATGTGTTCGGGCCGGTGGACCGCTTCCCGCTGTCGCCGACCCGCGCCTACGATCCGCCGCCGACCGGCGCGTTGTCCGAGGATTTCGTCAGGCTGCAAGCGACTCTCGGCTTCGAGCGCGCGGTGCTGGTGCAGCCATCCAACTACGGCACCGATAACAGCGCGCTGGTCGAGGCGCTGGCCGGAGCGCGCGGCCGCTGGCTCGGCGTCACGGTGGTGGACGAGAGCTCCGACGCCGCCGCGCTGCGCCGGCTCCACGAGGGCGGCATCCGCGGCGCGCGCTTCAATTTCGTCAGCCATCTCGGCGCGGGGCCGGACCTCGACAACGTGCGCCGCATCCTCGACGCCATTGCGCCGCTCGGCTGGAACGGCCAGTTCCACATCGAGGGCACCGGCATGTCCGACTTCGCGAAATTCTTCGAGCAGTCGCCCGTCACAGTGGTCGTCGACCACATGGGCCGGACCGGCGCCGCCAACGGCATGGACTACGAACCGTTCCAGACGCTGGTGGAGTTCGTGAAGAACGGCAAGTGCTGGGTGAAGGTCTCCGGCGTCGACCGCATCACCGCAAAGGGCTCGCCCTATGCCGACGCGGTGCCGTTCGCGCAGGTGCTGGTGCAGGCCAATCCCGACCGTTGCGTCTGGGGCACCGACTGGCCGCATACCAACATGAAGGACATGCCGCGCGACGAGCTGCTGGTCGACCTGATTCCCGAGATCGCTCCCTCGAAGGAGCTGCGGCAGAAGCTGCTCGTCGATAATCCCGCGACGCTCTACGGGTTCTAGCTCAGCCCTCGGACGCCATGCGCAGCGCGAGGCACTCCCCGGCGCGGATGCCGGCGGTCAGCTCCATCGACTGACCGGTCATCGCCAGCAGCTTCTCGACGGCATATCCGCCGCTCCTCGGGTTTGAGAAGTCGGCATGCCGCGCCCCTACCACCAGCCGGCGGATGCCGGCGAGCCAGATCGCCCAGCAGCACATCGGGCATGGCTCCATGGTGGTATAGAGCGTCGTTCCCGACAGGTCCTCGCTGCCCAGGCGCGCGCAGGCGTCCTGTATCGCCACCGTTTCGGCATGCAGGATCGGGTCGTGGCGCTCGTTGACGCGGTTGCGGCCGCGGCCGATCACCGTTCCGGCGCGCACGATCACCGAGCCCACGGCGAAGTTTCCTTCCGCCAGCGCGGTGCGTGCCTCGTCCAGCGCCTCCTGCATCCACACGTCGTCGCCATCCGGCATTGCACCGCTCCCCTGTCTGGCGGAGCGCCTGGCTGCGCTATTGCGCAGCGCGCGGTGCGCACCGCCGATGTTCGACCGCTGTCATGGTCTCATAGCGGAACCGGTAACGATAGCCGGCGCGGGGAACTTGTGGGCGGGATCGCCGTTCCAACTCCTGCGAGCGGGTCAGAGGGCCAATGGAAACACCACAGGGTTCCGACAAGGAAGAGATGGCCGGACCGCGGCTGGCCAGGATGGAACGGATTGTCGTCCGGGGCTCGCGATATCTTACGCTGCTGGCCGTGGTGGGCTCTCTCGCCGGGGCACTGCTGATGTTCTGCATCGGCCTGCTGAATATTCTCGCCGCCTATATGCTTTGGCTGCCGGGCGGCGAGGCGGAAATGGAATTGGGTGAGCAGGAGGCTTCGGCCGTAATCAGCGTGATCGAGGGTCTCGACCGCTTCCTGATCGCCATCGTCCTGCTGTATTTCGCATACGGCGTGTATTCCCTCTTCATCCGCCCGGACCACGCCGAGAGCGAACTGTCATTGCCGCAGTGGCTGAATGTGCGGCAGGTCGGCCAGCTCAAGCAGGTTGTGGCCGAAGTCATCATAGTCGTCCTGTTCGTGCAGTTCCTCCGGTTGGCGCTGGGCGCATTCCAGGGCGGAAGTCTGCCGCAGGAATGGTCGCGTCTTGCCGCCCTGCTGGTACTGCCGGTGGCGACGCTGCTGCTGTCTACGGCACTGCGGCTGCTGGAGTTGCATCCAAAGCCGAGCCGCCCCGCCCATCAGCCGGAAAAAGAGCTTCGCACCGAGACGGAAGATACCCGGAGTTAGGGCGGCGAAATCGCGGGCCGACGGGATGAAACCGGGTGCTGGGCCGACTGACCTCACACCTTACTGTCTCGCGCCCGCCCGTTCTCAGACGATGGCTGCCCGGGCCACCTCCTGGTCCACGCACTCCGCGTCCGAGCGGCGCTACGATGGCGGGATGAACAGATAGTCTCCCGGACCGGCCAGGCCATCGACTGCGACCGCGGTCGTTTCGCCGTCAACGCGCTGGGCACGGTAGCCGAGTCGCGCGAGCGGTTCCCAGACCTCCGCCGGCTGGCTACCGGCGCGGCGCAGGTGTTCGAGGTTCACCTCCAGCAGCAGCGCGGGTGCGAACCGTGCCAGCGTCGTCCGGGCGCCGCGCAGCAAGTGCGCCTCCCAGCCCTCGATGTCGGCCTTCACCAGGTCGAGGCGGGCAAGGCCGCGCTGGGCGACAAAGTCGTCCAGCGTCGTCAGCGGGACACCCTGCCGCGTGGTCTGACAAGTCGACTCGTGATCTGCGACGGAGAGGTACGACAGACCGAAGCCGGGATTGCCCTTCGGCTTGACCGGTACGTTGAGCGTCATCTGTCCTGACCGGTCGGAAAGCCCTGCCGGGATGACGGTCACGTTGCGCACGCGCCGCAGCCAAAGCATCGGCCGCAGCACCGCACGCGCGTAGGCGCCCGGCTCGAAGGCGAAGATATGTCCGTCCGGCATCGCCGCCGCGAACAGCTTGGTGAACTGCCCGGCATGAGCGCCCACGTCCACGGCGATCCCGTCCGGCGGCAGCCACGGGCGCAGCAGCGGCAGCATCCCCTTGTGATGCTGACGCAGCACGGCCTTCGCCAGGTGCGCCGGATAGCCACGATAGGTACGATAGAAATTGCGCATACATGCTCCCTGCCGCTGGGCGGTGCGCGTCCTTGCGCGAGCAACGTCGACGGCAGGGGCGACGATCCGCGCGCAGGGCAATCTGGCGGACCCGACAGGATTCGAACCTGTGACCTCTGCCTTCGGAGGGCAGCGCTCTATCCAGCTGAGCTACGGGTCCCGCCGCGCCGGCCGTCAGCCTGGCGAGAGGGCGCGACCTTACTCCACCGCCGCCGCCCTGTAAATTCCGCCGGTCTCCCGCGGTTCCGGGCAGTATGCCTTGTGGGCAAAAATGGCCCGGCCTCCGAAAAGGTCGGGATTTCAGGGGCTTGCAGGGTGTTTTTCTGTGGAAAACTCGGTGGATGGAAGGATTCCGTCCGCGGCGCGTAACCGATTGGTGGCAAACGGCTTTTCCTGATACCTTCCGGTCCATGGCAGGCATCGCGGAGCAGCTTCCTGCGGAGACCGGCGGTCGGACCGAGGGCGAGGCCCCGCAGACCGGCGTCCTGCCTTCCCAGCAGATCCGCGCCGCGATCGCCGGCGGCGAAGTCGCGGCCGATGTCGCCGTCGCCGACGAGCAGATCCAGCCGGCCAGCCTGGACCTCCGGCTCGGCCCCCGCGCCTGGCGCGTGCGCGCCAGCTTCCTGCCCGGTCCGGACGCCTCGGTCGCCGACAAGCTGCGCGACCACGCGATGCACGAGATCGACCTCAGCGGCGGCGCGGTGCTGGAGAAGGGCTGCGTCTACGTGGTGCCGCTGGTCGAGCGGCTTGCCCTGTCGGGCCGGCTGTCCGCGCATGCCAACCCGAAGAGCTCGACCGGCCGGCTCGACATCTTCACCCGGCTGATCGCCGACCGGGCCACCGCCTTCGACCGCATCGAGCGCGGCTACCACGGCCCGCTGTACCTGGAGATCGCGCCGCGTACCTTCAGCGTGCTGGTGCGTTCGGGGTCGCGGCTGAACCAACTGCGGCTGCGGCGCGGCACGCCGGCGATGGGCGAGGCCGCGTTGCGCCGCCTGCACGCCCGCACGCCGCTGGTAGACGCCGCGCCGGATCGGGTGACCATCGAGGGCGACCGCATCGGCCTCACCCTCGACCTGTCGGGCGACCCGGACAGCGGCCTGGTCGGCTTCGTCGCCCGCAAGCACACCGATGTCGTCGACGTCGACCGGCGGGGCCACTACGACCCGCAGGATTTCTGGGATCCGATCCACATCCGGCGCGGCCGCGGCATCGTGCTGAACCCGGACGACTTCTACATCCTCGCCACCAAGGAGTCGGTGGTGATCCCGCCCGACCACGCGGCAGAGATGATCGCCTACGACACCCTGGTCGGGGAGTTCCGCGTCCATTACGCCGGCTTCTTCGATCCGGGCTTCGGCCATAACCCCGGCGGGCGCGGCAGCCGTGCCGTGCTGGAGGTGCGCTCGCGCGACGTGCCGTTCATGCTGGAGCACGAGCAGATCGTCGCCTGGCTGCGCTACGAACGGCTGGCCGCCGTTCCGCCGCAGCTGTACGGCGCCGGCATCGGCTCCTCCTATCAGGAGCAGGGACTGGCGCTGGGCAAGCATTTCCGTTCCTACCCGCGCGACTGAGCGCCTACTGCCGCGCCAGCCAGGTCTCGGCGCGCGCCTCCGCCTGCGACGGCAGCGGCCGGTCGGGATGGCGCATCCACGACACCACGTCCCGGACCACGATCTCCGCCTGCAGGTCGCGCAGCAGCATGTGGTAGCCGGTCTCGTAGATGGCGATGCGGCGCCTGCTTTCGGGCACCGGCGGCAGCCTCTCGATCATCGGCGCGATGGCGCGCGGCGGCACCAGCTCGTCGTGCACACCGTAGAGGATCAGCGCCCGGGAATTGAACTCCGCGGCGACCTCCATCGCCTGGTCCATCAGCGCGACCAGGCCCCACACGGCATCGACGCGGGTCTGCTTGATGAACAGCGGATCGCGGCCGAGCCCGCGCAGCATCTCGATGTTGTCGGAGGGCGTGACCAGTCCGCGGCCGCTGAGCGTCAGTCCGGGCGCGGTATGCGCGAGGAGCCACAGCAGCCCCCGCTCCCACGGCCACATCGCATGCCGCCCGCGCACGGCGGGCGCCACCAGCACCGCCCCGTCGACGTCGGGGGGATGCGGCCGGGTCATCGCCACCATGGTGACCGCGCCGCCCATGCTCTCGCCGACGAGATAGAGCGGCACGCCGGGGTGCCGGTCGCGGATCAGCCGAGCGGCGGTCTTCAGGTCGGACACCAGCGTGCCGACGCCGGGCCACAGGCCGCGTGACGCGGTGCGGCCGAAGCCGCGCTGGTCGTAGGCGTAGGTGAGGACGCCGCGCTCCGCCCATGCCCTTGCCGGCGCCTCGAAGGCGGTGGAGTGGTCGTTGAAGCCGTGCACGGCGAGCGCCACCGCCACCGGACGCCCCTCCGGCTCCCAGATGCGGATCGGCAGGACGAACCCGTCGGCGGCGACGATGTGTTGCTCCGTCAGCATGGCTTCGGCGACCGGAGGCCCCGCCCGCTCGACCCGGGGCGCGCAGCCGCCGGCGAGTGCGGGCGCCAGCAGGAGGACGAGCAGCAGCCCGAGGCGGCGCAGGCTCACGCGGCCGCGCCTCCCTCCGTGCCGCGCGTCACCTCGAGGAACACGTCCTCGAGGTCGCTCTCCACCGTGCGCAGGTCGAGGATGCCCAGCCCGGCCTCCGCGACGGCGCCCAGCAGCTCGTTCGCGCGTATCCGGCTCGGCCGGTAGCGGAAGACCAGCCGCCGCGTGCCGTCCAGGCGGACGTCGAAGCGGTCGAGCGCGGCGGGTACGGCGTCGAGGTCGCGGTCCACCGTGACCGCCAGCTCCTTGATGTCCACCCGCCGCAGCAGCGCCTCCGTCGTGTCGCAGGCGACGACGCGGCCGTGGTCGATGATCGCGACCTGGTCGCACAGCCGCTCCGCCTCCTCCAGGTAGTGGGTGGTCAGCAGGATGGTCGTGCCGCGGGCGTTGAGTTCGCGCAGGTTCGACCACAGCTGCTGGCGCAGTTCGATGTCGACGCCGGCGGTCGGCTCGTCGAGGACCAGCACCGGCGGGTTGTGGA
>JBBDQX010000011.1:0-13074 GCA_040905765.1 Acetobacterales bacterium | reverse complement strand
CGAATCACCTGCCGGACCGCGATGGAAGACACTTTTTCAGCAGCCTGCTAGCGCGGACCGTCATAGGGCGCGCGCGCGAACAGCAGCATGTTGCGCAGCGTGCCGTCGATCGGCCGGCGCTCGGAGTGCTTGAGCCGGGCCTCACGGACGAAGCCGGCGCGGACAGCCACCTGCTGGCTCTTGAGGTTCTGTTCATCGCAGAAGATCTGCACCCGCCGCGCGCCGAAATAGTCGAAGGCAGAGCGGGTCAGCGCGGTCACCGCCTCGACCGCGTAGCCCTTGCCCTGCATGGAGGCGGGGCACCAGTAGACCAGCGTGAAGCTCGGCACCTCGGGCTTGCCGACGTTCAGCGTATACAGCCCCGCGAAGCGATGCTCGAACACGCCCCTGATGCTGAACGCGGCGTAGCTGTAGCCGTGCCCGATGCGCCATTTCTCGATTTCGCGGCGCAGATACCGCTTGGCCACGGCGCGCTCGTTTCCGGCCTCCTGCGCCCAGCGCAGCCACAGGCGCAGGTCGCGCTGGGTCTCGCCGACCGCCCGCTGGATCACGTCGAGGTCGCCGGGACGCGGCTTGCGCATGATCAGCCGCTGCGTGCGCATCTCGACCGGCGGCTTTTTCAGCCGCTCGGCCACCATCGCCGCGATTCTGGAGAACACCCGCCCCTGCTCCGTGGCGGGCTATAGCCGCGCGCCGGACTGCGATGCGCGCTGCCGGAGTTCGCCGTCGAGGATGCAGCCGCTAAGGTTGCAGCCGACTAGGCAGGCGCCGTCGAATCGGGCCGCCGTGAGATCGGCTCCCGCAAAGTCGGCGTCGGTGAGGTCGGCCCCCTGGAGGTTCACCGGCCACGGCTCGCCGCCGTTGCCGCCGCCGCGCAGGCGCAGCAGGTCGACGGGGCGCAGCTTGGCGTCGCGCAGCGACGCCTTGACCATCGTGACGTCGTCGGCGATCGCGCCGTCGAGGTCGGCGCGGTCGAGCACGGCGCCGCTGAGATCGGCGCCGCACAGGTCGGTGAAGAGCAGGATGCTGTCGCTGAGCCGCGCTTGCCCGAGACGGGCGGCGCGCAGGTTCGCGCCGCTCAGGTTGACGCCGTGCAGGTCGCGCCCCCTGAGGTCGACCCCGGGAAGATCGGCGCGGGCGCCCTTCTCGCCGTTGGTGTTGATCCAGCGGTTGTGCCGCTGCAGCACGTCGCGCATGTCAGCAGGTACGTCGTCGAGCGGTGCCGGGAGGACCGCGCCGGACAGGTCGCAATCGTCGAGGTTGGCGTCGAGCAGCATGGCGCCGCGGAGGTTGGCGCCGATCAGCCGCGCCCCCGACAGGTTGACGCTCGACAGGTTGGCATTGGACAGGTTGACGTTGGACAGATCGGCATGAACCAGGTGCGCCCGCGTCAGGTCGCAGCCGGTCAGATCCGCCGATACCATCGCCGCCCGTTCGAGGTTGGCCTCGACCAGCGAGGCGCGCCGCAGGCGCGAGCGGCTGAGGCTGGCCTGGATTTCACGGGCACGACCGTCGATGCTGTATTCGCGCGGCCGCAGCTTGCTGGCGGCATCGACGCGCGAGGCCGGCCGCAGGTCGACACCGCTGAGATTGGCGCGATAGAGACGGCAGCCGACCAGCGAGGCGCTGCGCAGGTCCGCACGTACCAGCTGCGCCTGCGAGAGGTCGGCGCCGGTCAGGTCGGCCGCGAACAGGTCGGCGAAGCTGAGATCCGCGCTCGACAGTCGGGCCGAGCTGAGGTCGGCGCCCGACAGCACTGCGCCCTGCAGGTTGGTTCCCTCCAGTTCCGCCCGCGCCAGATCGCACAGCACGAGATTCGCCCGCTCGCCGTCGAGCCGGCCTTCGGCGAACCACCGGTGCAGCTTCAGGATCTCAGCGAGCTGCTGCGATTCCATGTGTCGGACACCACCATTGCCGCGGATCCCGCGTCTTCCCCCCCGGCAGGCATCGTAGCGGAAATCACTATCCCCCGATGTCAAAAAGTATGCAGGCCCCCTGCGCCGTCATGCGCCGATCCCGCGCCAAATCAGTATCATGCTGGTCGCGACCAGCATCAGGAGCACCGCCCGGGAAAAGCTTTCCTGGGGGATCGCCGCCCGCAGCCGCTGCCCGAGCGCCATCCCCGCGCAGACCGGCAGGCAGGCCAGCATTGCCATCATTCCCTCCCGGACTCCGTAGACGGGCAGCGCCGCGAGCGACAGGTTGAGGGCCACCGACCCCGCGAAGAAGGTCGTGCCGACGGCACTGACGAAACGGTCCTTCTGCAGGCCGATGGCAACGAGGTACATCGACACCGGCGGACCGAATACCGTGGAGAACCCGCCGATCAGCCCGCCGGCGAGCCCGAACAGCGGCTGCGCCCGCATGTGCCAGCGCGGAGGGATGGCGGGACGGAAGCGGGTCAGGCTAAGGACGGAGAATCCCAGCAGGATCGCGCCGAGTACGGCGATCAGCACGCCTTCGTCGACGGTGACGAGAAGCCGGCTGCCGACGAACATGCCCACGGCGAGGAACAGGATGATCGGCCAGAAGCGGCGCAGGTTCTCCAGCACATGGCCGCCCGCCAGCATCTGCCACAGGTTGGTCAGCAGGATCGGCACCGCCATCACCACGACGGCCGTCGGTGCCGGCAACACCAGCAGCAGCACCGGCATGCCGACGAGCGGCAGGCCAACACCGAGCGCCCCCTTGACGGCGCCGGCGAAGAGCAGCCCGGCGGCCAGCGCCACGAGGGTCAGGGAAGAAAACTCGGCAAGCACGGGCGGGGCCTCGACAGCGGGAATCGGGCGGATGGTGCCCGGGAGGGCACGCACAGTAGCGCGGACCGGCGGGTGGCGCTTGGCCCTTTTCCGCGCACGGCATTTCTGCGATGGTCCGTCACTCCTCCCATCAAGGCGACTCCCCCGTGCTGATCTACCTGTACATCCCGGCCGGATTCCTCCTGCTGGTATTCGGCGGCAACTATCTGGTGACCGGCGCGGTCGGCCTTGCCAACCGGCTGGGCGTATCGCCGCTGATCATCGGCGCCACCATCGTCTCCTATGGCACCACCAGCCCGGAACTGGTGGTCAGCCTGGACGCGGCACTGTCGGGCGCCCCCGGAATCGCCATCGGCAACGTGGTCGGCAGCAACATCTGCAACTTCCTGCTGATCCTTGGCACCGCGGCCGTGATCTTCCCGATCGTCGCCCGCGCCGATGCCGTGGCCCGGACGGGACTGTTCCTGATCGGCGCCACCATGCTGCTGATCGCGGTGTCCTGGACCGGCTATATCGGTCCCTACCGCGGCGCGCTGCTGCTGATCGTCCTCGTCGGCTTCACCTGGTGGAGCTTCATGAAGGAGCGCGACGCCTCCCCGGAAGCCGCCGGCATGGCGGACGAGGCGATGGAGATCGGCCGCAAGGCACCGCGCTCGGTGCCGATCGCCGTCGGCACCATCCTCGCCGGCGTCGGCGGCGTGGTGATCGGGGCGCATCTGCTGGTCACCGGAGCGATCTTCCTGGCCCGCGAGTTCGGCGTCGACGAGTCGATCATCGGCCTCACGGTCGTCGCGATCGGCACCTCGCTGCCGGAATACGCGACCGCCGTCACCGCGGCGCTGCGCCGGCATCCGGAGGTGGCACTGGGTAACGTCCTCGGCGCCAACATCTACAACATCCTCGCGATCATGGGCCTGGTGTCGCTGGTCTCCGACATCCCCGTGCCGGCGCGCATGCTGGAGTTCGACCTCTGGTTCCTGCTGGCGATGACCGTGGCGTTCATTGGCTGGCTGATCGTGTTCCGCCGCCTGTCGCGGGCCTTCGGCATCGTATGCCTGGTGGTCTATCTGACCTACGTCGCTTCGCTGTTCCTCTCCGGCCGCGTTCCGGCGGTCTAGCACGCGATGGCGGAGGACGCAGGCGGCGTTTCCCCGAGGATCCCGCGCACCGCGCTGGTGACCGGCGCGGCCAGGCGGGTGGGTCGGGCGATCGCCCTGTCTTTGGCCCGCGACGGCTTCCGGGTGGCGCTGCATTGCCGCGACTCACTTGACGAAGCGAAGGCCGTGCTGGACGAGATCGAGACCCACGGCGGCAGCGGCACGGTATTGCAGGCCGATCTCGCCGGGGAAGCGGCGACGGCCGCGCTGTATCGGCAGGCGCGCGCGGCCATGGGCCCGATCGGCGTGCTGGTCAACAACGCCTCGGTGTTCGAGCGCGACGAGGCCCTCGACGCGACGCGGGAGTCCTGGGACGCGCACATGGAGGTAAACCTGCGCGCGCCCTTCGCGCTGATCCAGGCCATGGCACGGGACCTGCCGGAAGACGCAGAGGGAGCGGTGGTCAACCTGCTCGACGAACGGGTCTGGAACATCACGCCGCACTTCCTATCCTATACGGTAAGCAAGGTAGGCCTGTGGGGCCTGACCCAGAGCCTGGCGCTGGCGCTCGCACCCCGCATCAGGGTGAACGGGATAGGACCCGGGCCGGCGCTGCCGAGCCCCCGTCAGACGCAGGAACAGTTCGACCGGCAGTGCGCGGCGCTGCCGCTGCGCCGCGGCACTTCGCCGGAAGAGATCGCGGAGGCTGTGCGCTTCATTCTCCGGACGCGGTCGCTGACCGGGCAGATGATCGCCCTGGACGGCGGACAGCACCTTGCGTGGCGGCAGGCGCCTGGCGCGCCGCCCCCCGTGGAATAGGACGAGAGGACCCACCCCGCCATGAACCAGCCCGGCATCGGCAAAGTCCAGCCGCTACACCGCGACGGCGGCACCGTCCGGCGGCGGCGCGTGTTCGTGAGCGACCTCCTGCTCGACAGCCAGATCGGCGTTCACCGGCACGAACGCGGCCGGTCCCAGCCGGTGCGGATCAACGTCGACATGACGGTCGACGAGTTGCCGGGACCGCAGCCGGACCGCCTCGACGCGGTGGTGTGCTACGAGGGTATCGTCGGCGTGATCCGGGAGATCGTGGCCGAGGGCCATATCAACCTCGTGGAGACGCTGGCCGAGCGGATCGCCGACGCCTGTCTTACGGATGGTCGGGTGGCCTCGGCGCGGATCCGCGTGGAGAAGCTGGCGGCGATCGCCGATGCGGCAAGCGTCGGTGTGGAGATCGAGCGCTACCGCATGGGGGACGCCCCTGAATCCGGGCGATTCTGAGGCTTTCCGCCGATCCCCGACGCCGGGAGTTGTGCACAAGCCGTCACAGCCACCGACTCTGCTTCCGAGTCAAGGAGGATTTCGGTTGTTTGACAGACAGATTACGGTTGCCATGAAAAAAATCGTTTATAAACAATTGGCTATAGAGTTGCGCAAAAAATAGGCAGCCCATAGAACCCAAGGCGTTGCCTTGCGGGGAAGCGTCACGATCGGATCGACCCACACACTTATCCACAATTCCCGTGGATACATGACGGAATGCCGCGGCTGGGCTGCCATCGGCGAGGATTGACGCCGCTGCGAGGGGCGCATCACAGTCGCCCCGGGGCCTGTGCCGCCCTGCGAAACAGGCCATGACGGAAATCGACAGCGAAACCCCGCCCGGGCCCGACAGCCACGCAGAGACGAGCAATCCCCTGACCCGCGGGATCGCCGTGGTGAAGGACGCCTGCCGGTCACTGTCGACGGCGCCCGGCGTCTACCGGATGGTGGATGACGGAGGCAAGGCGCTGTACGTCGGCAAGGCCAAGAACCTGCGCCGTCGCGTGGGCAGCTACGCAAGCCCGAACCGGCTGACCGTGCGCCTGGCGCGGATGATCGCCGAGACCCGCCGCGTGGAGGTGATAACCACCCACACCGAGGTCGAGGCGCTGCTGCTGGAAAGCAACCTCATCAAGCAGCTGCGGCCCCGGTTCAACATCCTGCTGCGGGACGACAAGTCGTTCCCCTACCTGCTCCTGACCGGCGACCACGATTTCCCGCAGGTGGTGAAGCACCGTGGCGCGCAAAAGCGGCCCGGCCGCTATTACGGCCCCTTCGCTTCGGTCTGGGCTGTCAATGAGACGGTCACCGAGCTGCAGAAGGTGTTCCTGTTGCGGTCGTGCTCGGACAGCGTCTTCGTTTCGCGCACCCGCCCGTGCCTGCTGCACCAGATCAAGCGCTGCAGCGCGCCCTGTGTCGGACGGATCGGCACGGAGGAATACAGCGAGCTGGTAGGACAGGCGCGCGCTTTCCTCAATGGCGACAGCCGAGGAATCCAGCAGATCATGTCCGAACAGATGCAGACGGCGAGCGAGGCGCTGGAGTTCGAGCGCGCCGCCAGTCTGCGCGACCGTATCGCCGCCCTGACCCGGGTGCAGATGCATCAGGGCGTCAACGTCCACGGGCTGAGCGACGCCGACGTCATCGCCGCCTATCAGGCCGGCGGCCAGACCTGCATCCAGGTGTTCTTCTTCCGTGGCGGGCGCAACTTCGGCAACCGGGCCTATTTCCCGTCGCACGCCCGCGAGGCCGAGTGCGCCGATGTGCTGTCGGCCTTCCTGGGCCAGTTCTACGCCGGGCACCCGCCGCCGGCGATGGTGCTGCTGAGCGAGGACATCGAGGCGCGGGCGATGGTGGCCGAGGCCCTGGTCATGCGCGCGGGGCGCAAGGTGCGGCTGGAAGTTCCGAAGCGTGGCGACCGGCGCAAGCTGGTCGAGCACGCACTGGACAATGCACGCGAGGCGCACGGGCGGCGGCTCGCCGAGAGCTCGACACAACGCAACCTGCTGGAGGGTGTCGCGCGCGCGTTCGATCTCGACGCGCCGCCGGAACGCATTGAGGTGTACGACAACTCCCATATCTCGGGGCGCAACGCCTATGGGGCGATGATCGTCGCCGGCCCCGAAGGCTTCGAGAAGAACGCCTACCGCAAGTTCTCGATCCGAGACCGGTCGGCGAGCAAGGGCGGGGGGGGCGACGACTATGCGATGATGCGGGAAGTGATGATCCGGCGGTTCTCGCGGGCGCTGAACGAGGATCCGGACCGCAACGCCGGGCAATGGCCGGACCTCGTGCTGATCGACGGCGGCGCGGGCCATCTGTCGGCAGCCAAGGCGGCACTGGACGATCTTGGCATCGAGGACGTGCCGCTGGTCGCGGTGGCGAAGGGACCGGACCGGGACGCCGGCCGAGAGCGCTTCTTCGCCCCGGGAAAGAGCGCCTTCACCCTTCCCGCCCGCGATCCTGTGCTGTATTTCCTTCAGCGGCTGCGCGACGAGGCCCACCGGTTCGCGATCGGCAGCCACCGGGCGCGGCGTTCCAAGGGACTCGCCAGGTCGGCCCTCGACGAGATCGACGGCATCGGCACCGCCAGGAAGCGGGCGCTGCTGCACCATTTCGGCTCGGCCCGCGGGGTCGGCGAAGCCGGGCTGGCCGATCTCGAGAGCGTCGCGGGCATCAACCGGCGGATGGCGCGGCGGATCTACGACCACTTCCACCCGGAGGCCTAGCGGCCCCCGGCCCCGGGAGCGCAAAAGCGCGAGAGAGCAATGCTAACGAACCTGCCGAATCTGCTCACGCTCTCGCGCATAGCCGCGATTCCGATCATTTCGGCACTGCTGTTCTGGTCGGGCGGCCGCGACGCGGCCCTGGTGAGCTGGACCGCCTGCGCGCTGTTCACGCTGGCCGCACTGACCGACATGCTCGACGGGTACCTGGCGCGCACCCGCCGCGAGACGTCGCGATTCGGCCAGTTCCTCGATCCGGTGGCTGACAAGCTCCTGGTCGCGGCGGTCCTGCTGTTGCTGGTCGGCATCGACCGGATCATCGGCGTACACCTGGTGCCGGCCCTGGTGATCCTGTGCCGGGAGATACTGGTTTCCGGACTGCGCGAGTTCCTTGCCGGCACACGGGTCAGCATGCCGGTGACGCAGCTCGCGAAATGGAAGACGACGATCCAGATGGTCGCGCTGGGGTTCCTCATCGTCGGCGACACCGGGCCGCACTGGCTTCCGGTGTCGGGGATCGGGCTGGCCGGTCTCTGGATCGCGGCGCTGCTGACGCTGATCACCGGCTACGACTACTTCATGCGCGGGATGCGCCATATCGTCTCCGACCAGCGGGCGGGAGAATAGGACCCGGCATGAAGGTGCTCGGCCTCGCCGCGTGGAGCGGCAGCGGCAAGACGACGCTGCTCGGGCGGCTGATCCCCGCGCTGGTCGACCGCGGCCTCGAGGTCTCGACCGTCAAGCGCGCGCACCACGACTTCGACGTTGACCAGCCCGGAAAGGATTCTCACGCGCACCGGCAGGCCGGGGCCACGGAGGTACTGGTTTCGTCGGCACGCCGCTGGGCGCTGATGCACGAACTGCGCGGCGCACCGGAGCTGGACCTGCAGGCGATCCTGGCACGGCTGTCGCAGGTCGACCTGGTACTGGTCGAGGGCTTCAAGTCGGCGCCGATAGCCAAGATCGAGGTGCACCGACATGAAACGGGACATCCGCTGCTGGCCCCAAACGACCCGCACGTCATCGCCGTCGCCAGCGACGTGCCCGCGCTGCAGGCGCCCGTGCCGGTGCTCGACCTGGACGATGCCGGCGCCATCGCCGGCTTCGTGATCGACCGTCTTGGCCCGTTCCCCTAGACGGGGGCTCGGCGAGCCGCCATCTTCCGGCCCATGAAACTGCTGTATTTCGCCTGGGTGCGCGACCGCATCGGCACCGCCGAGGAGGACGTGGCACTTCCCGACGGTGTCGCGACCGTCGATGATCTCGTCGCGTGGCTGCGCGGACGCAGCCCGGGACACGCCGAGGCGTTCGCCGAACTGTCGATGATCCGCGCCGCGGTCAACCACGAGCATGTGAGGCTCGACCATCCCGTGGCGAACGGCGACGAGGTCGCGTTCTTCCCGCCGGTCACCGGCGGCAGCGGGAAATCCTCGGTGCGCGTGCAGCGCGAGGATTTCGATATCGGTGCCGAAATCGAGGCGCTGGCGGGCGGCAACACGGCGACCGGCGCCGTCGCCTCCTTCGTCGGCCTGATGCGCGACTTCCACGGGAAGGAGACCCTCCGCTCGATGACCCTGGAGCACTACCCGGGGATGACCGAGCGGGAAATCGGCCGCATCGTCGCGGAAGCCGAGCGTCGCTGGCCGCTCGACGCGGTGCTGGTGGTGCACCGCTACGGCCGGCTGACGCCGGGCGACCGCATCGTGCTGGTCGCTGCGGCCTCGGCGCACCGGCAACCGGCGCTCGACGCCTGCGGTTTCCTGATCGACTGGCTGAAGACCCGCGCCCCCTTCTGGAAGAAGGAGGAAGGCGAGGACGGCGCGCGGTGGGTGGAGGCCCGCTCCGGCGACGACGATGCGGCGCGCCGCTGGAGCGCCCGTGAGAATTAGGCGGCGGAAGCCTTCGCCCCGTCCTTGTGGCTGCGCACCGCCTTCTCGTAGTCCTCGATCATCGCGGCGCACACCTTGCCGGGCTTGAAGCGGTAGGGACCGATCTCGGAGACCGGCGTGACTTCGGCCGCGGTCCCGGTCAGGAAGACCTCATCCGCCTTCTCCAGATCCTGCGGGAAGATCGCACGCTCGATCACCCTCAGTCCGCGTCGCTTTGCCAGTTCGATGGCCGTCCGCCGGGTGATGCCGTCGAGGAAGCAGTCCGGCGTCGGCGTGTGCAGTTCCCCGTCGATGACGAGGAAGACATTGGCGCCGGTCGCCTCGGCCACCTGGCCGCGCCAGTCGAGCATCAGCGCATCCTCGTAGCCGGCCTTCTCCGCCTTGTGCTTGCTCATGGTGCAGATCATGTAGAGCCCCGCCGCCTTCGACTTGACCGGGGCGGTATCGGGCGCCGGACGGCGCCAGTCGGAGATCTGCAGACGGATGCCCCGCAGCCGGGCCTCCGGCGTGAAGTACGATGGCCAGTCCCAGGCGGCGATGACGAGGTGAATGGTGTTCTTCTGCGCCGACACGCCCATCATCTCGCTGCCACGCCACGCCACCGGGCGGACATAACCGTCGCCGATGCCGTTCGCCTCGATCACCTGGCGACACGCCTCGTCGACCTCCGTCACTGAAAAGGGGATGGAGAAGTCGAGGATGCGCGCCGAGGCGTGCAGCCGCTCGGTGTGCTCGGTGAGCTTGAAGATCGTGCCCTCGTAGGACCTCTCGCCCTCGAAGACGCAGGAAGCGTAATGCAGCCCGTGCGTCAGGGCATGCAGCCGCGCCTCGCGCCACGGCACCATCTTCCCGTCCATCCAGATCCAGCCGTCGCGGTCGTCAAAGGGAAGCATGCTCATGGACCTGCCCTCTCTGGCACCTTTATTATCCTTTGGGGTTGCTGACCGTAAGAATTTTAGCCATATATGTCAATATGGCTGACATAAAAAGCAGTGCCAATCCGCTGTTTCTCCGCGACGAGGAGATTCGCGAGGGCATCGAGCTTTTGTTCTACGCATATCGCGACTTCACGGGCGAGCCCGACGACATCCTCTCGCGCTACGGCTTCGGCAGGGCGCACCACCGGGTGCTGCATTTCGTGGGGCGTTATCCGGGCATCACCGTGTCGGAATTGCTGGGAATCCTGCGAATCACCAAACAGAGCCTGTCGCGGGTTCTCAAGCAGCTGGTCGCTCAGGGATTCATCAGCCAGCGCCACGGCGTGAATGATCGGCGCCAGCGCCTGCTGGAACTGACCGATGAGGGCCGGCAGCTGGAATGCCAGCTGTTCGAGACGCAGCGCCGCCGGTTCGCCCGCGCCTACCGCGAATCCGGAGCGGAGGCCGTCGACGGTTTCCGCAAGGTGCTGGCGGGGATCACCGACGCGCCGCAATATCGCGACAAGCGGGCACGGGCGGGCTAACAAGGGCGCCGAAAGCGACGCCGACCGGCCGGGATGCCTGCCGAAGAGCGCGGAAGCCGATGGACGAGCCGCACATCCTTGTCATCGACGACGACAACAGGCTGCGCGAACTGCTGCGCCGCTTTCTCGCCGGGAACGGCTTCCGCGTCACCACCGCTTCCGATGCCGAGACCGCCCGGGCACGGCTGCGCGGCATGCGGTTCGACCTGCTCGTGCTGGACGTGATGATGCCCGGCGAGGGCGGCCTGAGCTTCGCCGAGACGCTGCGCCGGACCGACAGCGTGCCGATCCTGATCCTCAGCGCGATGGGCGAGGCCTCCGACCGCATCGCCGGGCTCAAGAGCGGCGTCGACGACTACATGCCCAAGCCTTTCGATCCGCAGGAGCTGCTGCTGCGGATTCGAAGCATCCTGCGTCGGGCACCGGCACGGCGGGGCCCCGACGACGCGCTGTCGCTGGGCACCTGCAGCTTCGATCCCGGGCGCGGGGAGTTGCGCCGGGGCAGCCGCCGTGTCCATCTAACGGAGTCGGAGTCGGCCCTGCTTTCCGTGCTGGCGGAGCAGGTGCACGAGGCGGTGAGCCGCGAGGAGCTGCGCAACAGGGCGAAGCTGCAGGGCAGCCTGCGCACCGTCGACGTGCAGATCACGCGGCTGCGCCGCAAGCTGGAAGCCGATCCCCGTTACCCGCGCTACCTCCAGACGGTTCGTGGCCATGGCTACATCCTCCACCCGGACTGAATCCGTTCCGGCCCTTCGTCGGGGACTGACGCGCAGGCTCGCGCCGAAATCACTGCTGGCGCGGTCGCTGCTGATCATCGTCATCCCGCTGATCGTGCTGCAGATCGTCACCACCGTGATCTTCTTCGAGCGGCACTGGGATACGGTGACCCGCCGGCTCGCCGGCAGCGTCGCCGGCGACATCGCCTGGATCATCGAACTGCTGCGCGAGTTTCCCGACCGGCAGGCGTGGATCGTCGAACAGGCACTGGGCCGGGTCGAATTGCGGGTGATGCTGCGGCCCGGCGAGATTCTTCCCAACGAGGAACCGCGGACGGGCTTCGGCCGCACCAGCACTATCCTCGCCCACGAGATGCGGCAGCGGGTGCAGCGGCCGTCCCGGATCGACAGCATCAGCTACGAGGACCTGATCGAGATCCGGGTGCAGCTCCCCGACGCGGTGCTGGAGGTCTTCGCGCCGCGCAAGCGCCTGTTCAGCATCACCACCTACATATTCGTCATGTGGATGGTCGGCACCTCGCTGATCCTGTTCGGCGTGGCGACGGTATTCATGCGCAACCAGGTGCGGCCGATCCGCCGCCTCGCAGCAGCAGCAGAGGGTTTTGGCACCGGCCGCGACGACGAGGACTTCCGGCCGCAAGGCGCCGCCGAAGTGCGGCAGGCCGGCGCTGCCTTCAACCTGATGCGTGAGCGGATCCGCCGCTTCATCTCGCAGCGCACCGAGATGCTTGCGGGCGTGTCGCACGACTTGCGCACACCGCTCACCCGCATGCGTCTGCAGCTCGCGCTGCTCGGCGACAAGCCGGAGGTCAAGGAACTGCGCGCCGACGTGGACGAGATGCAGCGGATGGTGGAGGGCTATCTCGCCTTCGCCCGCGGCGACGAGCCGGAAAGCCCGACAGTGTGTTCGATCACGGGATTGCTGGCCTCGGTCGTGGAACAGACGCGGCAGGCGGGCACCTCGATCGACCTGGAGGCCTCCGAGACGCTGCATGCCTCGGTACGGTCGCATCAGTTGCGCCGCTGCTTCGCCAACATCGTGGAGAACGCGGCGCGGCATGCCGACCGGGTGGTCGTCCGTTGCTCGGCCGACGAGAGCTCGGCGGAGATCGTGATCGACGACGACGGACCTGGAATCCCCCAGCATCTGCGCGACGACGCGTTCCGGCCGTTCGTGCGGCTCGATACGTCGCGCAATCCGACAACCGGCGGCAGCGGCCTAGGACTGGCGATCGCCCGCGACATCATGCAGCGGCACGGAGGCGACATCTTCCTCGAGGAATCGCCGCTCGGCGGGCTCAGGGCACGGCTGCGGCTGCCGCTTTAGTCAGGACAGCCGGGCGCCGTTCGGTACCGGCCGTTCGGGCTCGATCAGCACGACCGCGCCATTCGGATCGGGGAAGCCCAGCACAAGACATTCCGACATCATCTTGCCGATCTGCTTCGGCGGGAAGTTCACCACCGCGGCGACCTGCCGGCCGACAAGTTCCTCCGGCCGGTAATGCCCTGTGATCTGCGCCGAACTGCGACGCTCGCCGATCCCGGGACCGAAGTCGATCCACAATCTGATGGCGGGGCGCCG
>JBBDQX010000010.1:0-13108 GCA_040905765.1 Acetobacterales bacterium | reverse complement strand
TGCGCGGGGGGCCACGTCGCCGCCGGCACCTCCCTCGCCATGGGCATCGGCCTGCAGAACGTGCCGGAGGGCCTCGCCGTCGCGGTATCTCTGGTCGCCGGCGGCTATTCGCCGCTCGCCGCCTTCGGCATCGGCCTGTTCAGCGGCCTCGTCGAGCCGGTCGGCGGGCTGATCGGCGTCGGCGTGGTCGCGGTGGCCCAGCCGCTGCTGCCCTGGGGCCTCGGCTTCGCCGCCGGCGCGATGCTGTTCGTCACCAGCCAGGAGGTGATCCCCGAGATCCACCAGGGCAGGCGCAGCAGCCTCAACACCTTCGGCCTGATGGTCGGCTTCGTGGTGATGATGATGCTCGACGTGGTTCTCGGCTGACAGGGAGGGCAGGGCGATGCTGGAATGCAGGACGATCAGCGTCTCGGTGGCGCGCGACTGGCGCGACCTCTATGAGCGCATCCGGCGTCCCGAGGCGTTCCCCGAATGGGCTTCCGGCCTTGCGGACGCCTCGCTGGCGCGCACCGGCGACGGATGGACGGCGCAGGGACCGGAGGGGCCGGTGCGCATCGTCTTCACGCCGCGCAACGACTACGGCGTCATGGACCACGGCGTCCACCTTCCCGGCGGGCGGGTGGTGCAGGTGCCGATGCGGGTGGTGCGGAACGGCGAGGGCGCCGAGGTCATGCTGACCCAGTTCCGCCAGCCCGGCATGGGCGACGAGACGTTCGAGCGCGACGCCGAGTGGATACGCCGCGACCTAGATGCCCTGAAGGCGCTGGCCGAGCGGGGCTGACGCTTATGGCCCGAGGAAGACCAGCCGCAGGTAGTCGCGGTACAGCAGGATCTGCTTCGGCAGCGCGGTGCGGTCCTGCGTCACCTTCGACAGGATGATGCCGCCGTCGGCCAGCGCCGACAGCATGTCGGCCAGCGCGTCGAGGTCGACGTCGCTGCGCGGCGGATAGCGCGCGGCGATCCGCTCCAGCCGCTCGCGGAAGCGGCTGCGCCAGGCCAGCACCGCGGTGCGGTTCAGCTCGCGCACCTCGCGGTTGAACAGGTTGTCCTGGCAGCAGTAGGCGGCGACGAGGCAGCCGGGATGCCCGCCCGGCAGGTCCTCCAGCACCTCGGCCAGCAGCTTCAGCCAGATCAGGAAGCCGTGCAGCGGGTCGTCGTGCAGCGCGTCGGCGCGCGCGAACAGCGCGTCGAACAGAGCGTCCTCCCGGTCAATGTAGCGCTCCAGCAGCGCCTGCGCCAGCGCTACATTGTCCGGGAAGTGATAGAAAAAGCCGCTCTTGGTGATGCCGACGGCCGCGATCAGCTCGTCGATCGAGGTGGCGCCGAAGCCCTTCTCCAGCACCGCGGACTCCGCAGCGGCGAGGAGGCGCTCACGGGTGTCGGCGCGGCGCTTCGGGGCAACCTCCTGCATCGGCGCGTCCTCGCGGCGGGGTCCGGCGAATTTTTTGTGACTCTATCACATGCCGGCGAAGCCGGGGCGGGGACCATTTCGGTCCAGACCGGCGGGAATCCTGCGGTTTCGTATCGATGGAATAAATTTGTGTAAATGATTGTCGGTATATGCAGATAAGTCGGGATGCTCACCTAGGATATGGAACGGTTTGCCCCGGCACTGCATGGTTGTGGAACCCGAGTGCCGCACCTGCGTTTTCCGGGCGCCCCTGCTCGGCGGCTAGCGGTGTGGGTCCACCCTTTTGCGATTTCGCCGCGACCCGATGGGAGGCTGATGATGACCGAGTATGACGTCCTGACCGAGAGAGCCGCCGCCCCCGAAGGCGCCCCGGCGGTCAGCGACCAGAGTGCCCGGAAAACGCGGCGCGGCACTCGGGACCAGCGCCTGCCCGGCGCCTCCTTTCCTCCGCCGGGTGAGCGCGCCGCCGTGGAGACCGACACCCTGACCCGCGTTTCCGCCTGGGTCTCGCGGGTCGCCGTGGTGCTCGCCACCCTGTCGGTGCTGGTCTCCACCGCCACGCTGTTCTTCTCTTGAGGGCCGGCACGGCCGGATCCACTGTACCTGCGGTACGGTTGAGGGACGCGCGGCGAGCCTGGTTATTAAATCAAAACATTATAAATCGCGTCTAATCTTCTGATTTAAAGATAAAATATAGAATCTTGCGGAGCCCTACCACGGGTCGGCTATTGCCGGCGGCCCCGTCGCTGCACTCTCCCGCCAGCCGGGGCACCCCGCCTCGCCGACATGGAGAGCCGCAATGACCCGCTACCGCAACGACCTGCCGCAGCTTCGCGGCGGCCTGTTCCTCACCGACGGCGGCATGGAGACCACCCTGATGTTCCATCGGGGCATCGAGCTGCCGTTCTTCTCGACCCTGCCGCTGCTCCGCACCCCCGAGGGCGTGCGCGCGCTGTGCGACTACTTCGCGCCCTATCTCGACATCGTGAAGCGTGCGCGCTGCGGGTTCGTCGTCGAGACCGCCACCTGGCGCGCCAGCCCCGACTGGGCCGAACGGCTCGGCATGACCCCGGCCGAGGCCGTCGGGGCGATGCGCGAGGCCGTCGGGCTGGTCGAGCAGATGCGCGAGGAGCACGACACCCCCGAGACCCCCATCGTGGTCAGCGGCAACATCGGCCCGCGCGGCGACGGCTACGTCGCCGGCGATCTGATGACCCCGACGGAGGCCGAGGCCTATCACCGCCCGCAGGTCGAGACCTTTGCCGGCACGACCGCCGACATGGTCTGCGCCATGACCATGACCAACGCCGCCGAGGCGACCGGCATCGCCGCGGCGGCGAAGCGGGCCGGCATGCCGGCCGCCATCTCCTTCACGGTGGAGACCGACGGCCGCCTGCCGACCGGCCAGCCGCTCGGCGAGGCCATCGCCGAGGTCGACGACGCCACCGGCGGCGCGCCGGCCTACTACATGATCAACTGCGCGCACCCGGTGCATTTCGTCCAGGCGCTGGACGAGCGCGCGCCGTGGATCGGCCGGCTGCGCGGCCTGCGCGCCAACGCCTCGACGTGCAGCCATGCCGAGCTCGACGCGATGACCGAGCTCGACACCGGGGATCCGGCCGACCTCGGCCGGCGCTACGGCGCGCTGGTCGCCCGCCTTCCGCACATCAACGTGCTCGGCGGCTGCTGCGGCACCGACCACCGCCATATCGAGAGCATCGGCGCGGCGGTCCGCGTCGCAGCCTGATCTGGGCAGCCTGAACGAAAAAGGGCCTCCCGTCCTGCGACGGGAGGCCCCTTCGTTGCGGCGGTGTCGGCTGCTCAGAAGTTAAAGCCGACGCCGATGGTGTGGTAGAACTGGCCGTCGTCGGCCGCATCGCCGGCGTCGCCCGCATCATCGAAGGTGAACTGGTATTCGGTCTGCGCGAACAGGAAGGTGCGGGTGTCGGCGTAATACTTCAAACCGACCTCGGGCCCGGCGGCGAAGGTGTCGTTGACGTTGTCCCCGTAAATGCCGCCGAAGATCAGGCCGACATAGGGGCGGAATGCACCCATGTCGAACACGTAGTCCAAGAATATGCGGGTCGATGCGTTCAGGAGGTCGTCGCCGTTCTCGACGTCGGTGAAGTTGACGCTCTGGCGCACGCCGGCGAGCACGTTCGGATAGATGTACTGGCCGACGCTGGCCGACAGGCCGAGCTGATGGCCGTCGAAGTCGTTGTTGCTCGTGCCGTTGCCCGACAGGGTGAATTCCATGTCGTCGAGCCGAGGGCCGCGGTCCTGCGAAGCGGACCGCATTCTGTCGGTTCCTCCGATGCCGCCGGCGCCGCCGCCGGTGGTCTGGGCCATCGCCGTTCCCGGAAACGCCAGCGCGGCGACGAGAAGAAGAGCGGTTTTGCGCATTTTTTTCCTCGGTGGTTCAGTGCATGCCACCCCTCCCGCGCGCGGACGGCACAGGCGGCACTCGCCGTCTCCGGCTATCTGGCCCCGCTGCCCCGATGCACCCGCAAGGGTGGCTTCTCCCTGCAAGAACAGCCGCTTGGACCCGATGGTTCCGCATCGTTGCGTTCCTGATGTATCACTGTGTCTTAAAAGACACGGGTGCGACGCCGACCGGCGGACAAGGAGGCGGCGGCCGCTGTGACCATTTCGGGGAGCCGCGAAATTGCTGCTGCGCGGCGTCGGGCCTTCGGCGAAGAATGCGCCGTTCCGGTCAGGTGGGAGCCGGCACTCGGCGCGCGGGATCGGGGCCCGGCGCGCGTGGATTACCGATATGCGTCAGAACATCAGGAGGACCGTCGCCGTGCTCATGCTCGGCGCCGCGATGCCGGCGGTCGCCGCCCTGGCGGCGGAGCGCATGCGCGACGGCGCGGCGGAGAAGGCGGAACTCGCCGCCTCGGTGGAGCGCGGCCGCTACATGATCGTCGTCGGCGGCTGCAACGACTGCCACACCGACGGCTACATCCTCGGCGCCGGCGACGTGCCGGAGGAGAAGTGGCTGGCCGGCAGCGCGGTCGGCTTCCGCGGCGGCTGGGGCACCAGCTATCCCACCAACCTGCGGCTCTACATGCGGGACCTGTCGGAGGACGACTGGGTCGAGCTGGCGCGCACCATGGAAACCCGCCCGCCGATGCCCTGGTTCAACGTCCGCCAGATGACCGAGGACGACCTCCGCGCCATCCACCGCTACGTCCGCACCCTCGGCCCCGCCGGCTACCCGGCCCCCGACGCCCTGCCGCCCGGCGAGGAGCCGAAGACGCCGTGGTTCAACTTCCAGCCGGTGATGCCGCGGAAGACGGGGTAAAGGACGTCTCGTAGCTTCCGCGGGAGGAAATGCCCCAGCCCTCTGAAATCCGTTGAAATTGTTCTTGGTATGTTCTACCCTTCATTTGGAAGCGTGGGGAGGGGGCATGTCCAACAAGTTCTTCGAGGAGCGTACGGATCAGTCTGAGGTCAAAGCCCGAATAGTACAAAAGTATTTCTATGCATGGGCAAACGTAGTCATTCCTACTGCCGAGAAGCGTAGTGGGCGAATCGCTTATATAGATTTATATGCAGGCCCAGGCCGCTACAGAGACGGTGCGGCCTCTACTCCAATACTCGTGTTGGAACATGCCATTAAACATCCTAAAATTTCTAAGATGCTTGTTGCATTCTTCAATGACAAAGACCTTCATAAGACTGATACACTTCGTTCAGAGGTAGAGTCTCTCGATGGTATTGATAAGCTGAAGCATAAGCCAATAATTTCATGTGGAGAGATTGACGACGATGCGGAGGAGTATTTTTCTCAGAATCGTCTCATACCTACGTTTTCATTCATAGATCCTTTTGGATATAAAGGACTGTCGCTAAAAATTATAAAAGGGGTAATCAAAGACTGGGGGTGTGATTGTGTGTTTTTCTTTACTACAACAGGATTAACGCGGGTATAAACAATCCCGTAGTCGATAGGCATATGGATGCCCTTTTTGGACAAGAGCGAGCAATTAGCTTGTGCAAAGGCGTAGAAGGTAGGGCGCCAGCGATGCGGGAAGCGCTTATTTTGGAGGCTTTGGCGAGAGAGATAAAGGAATTGGGAGGTAAATATGTTCTACCTTTCACTTTCAAAAACTCATCCGGAGCCCGGACATCTCATAAAGTTGTATTCGTATCAAAAAGCTTTAAGGGATACGAAATAATGAAAGATATAATGACAAAATAGAGCTCAACTTCTGATCAAGGGGTTCCGTCACTAACGTACTCCCCGGCTGAAGCTGATATGCCGCTACTGTTCTCTCTTGCTCGTCCTCTAGACTCCCTCAGAGCTGATCTCTTGAGAAAATATTGTGGTCAGCAGATATCGCTGCATCAGATATATGAAGATCACAGCGTCGATACTCCCTATATCATTCAAAATTATCGAGAAGTCATTCAGTCTTTAGAAGATGAGGGGACCGTTACGGCTTATTCGACCACAGGCCGGAGAAGAAAAAATACGTATCCTGACCATGTGCGCATTTCTTTTCCATAGGGTTGAAAGATGGGTGATAAGTCTTCTATCGAGTGGACGGAAGCAACTTGGAATCCGGTTGCGGGCTGCTCTGTTGTTTCAGCGGGCTGCACGAACTGTTATGCAATGAGGATGGCTCGACGACTTGAGTTGATGGGTCAGCCAAAATACGTGGGCACCACAAGAGTTTCTGGTGGTCGAGCTAAATGGAATGGAAACGTCGTGCTGGATGAAAAATCTTTGTCTTTACCCTATAAATGGAAAGCGGGCCGTAGAATCTTTGTAAATTCTATGTCGGATCTTTTTCATGAAAAAGTTCCAGTGGATTTCATGCAACGGGTTTTCCACACAATGAGGGATACGCCCCAGCATACTTATCAGATACTAACCAAAAGAGCGGAGAGGCTTTCTCAGCTATCGGAAGATCTGATTTGGCCAGAAAATGTGTGGATGGGGGTTAGTGTAGAGAGCGAGGATTTCTTGTTTAGGATTGATTGCTTAAGGAAAACTGGAGCGGCGATTAAATTTTTGAGTTTAGAACCATTGCTTGGACCTCTGATGCACTTGGATTTAGGTCGCATTGATTGGGTGATTGTTGGAGGTGAAAGCGGTCCGGGCGCCCGTTCTTTGCAGCCTGATTGGGTGAGGTCGATACGTGATCAATGTCAACGTCAAGGGAAAGCCTTTCATTTCAAGCAGTGGGGCGGCACTAATAAAAAGAAAACCGGTAGAACGCTTGATAATCGGACGTGGGACGAATACCCAAGTTTGACATATGCTTAAATAGACTTGGCTTTCGCGGTAACCGCTTCTTGCACTAGTTGCCGAATGTCCTCCGGCTGCGCCTCCACCGCCGCCGCCAGCGCCTTGAGCTGCCGGCGCGTGGCGTAGAGCTGGTCCATCAGATCGAGGATCAGCGGGATCGCCTCGTCGTTCACGGCCATGTCGTGGCGCAGGTCGCAGATCAGGTGGACGCGCGCCTCGGCGGCCTCGGTGAACTGCCATTCGGTCTCCACCAGGGTCGCCTCGACCCAGCCTTCCGAGACCCACAGCTCCAGTTCCTCGGCGCGGACGCGGGCGGCGGCCTGCGCCAGTTCGGCGAGCGTCTTCATGCCGCGCCCTCCGTGCGGCCGCCCGCCTTCTGCCCCACGCCCATATGCCGGCGCGGGTCGTCCTCCGCCGGCTGCCAGTCGCGGCAGAAGTCCTCCAGCGCGGCGTCGGGCGCGTCGGGCAGCACCACCTTCAGCGTCACGTACTGATCTCCCCGTCTTTCCTCACCGGGGCGGTCGCCCTTCGCCGGCACGCCCTTGCCCTTGAGGCGCAGCGTGTCGCCGGTGTTGGCGCCCTTCGGCACGGCCAGCATCACCGGCCCGTCGACCGTCGGCGTCCGCACCTTCGCGCCCAGCACCGCCTCCTTCAGCGTCACCGGCAGCTCGAGGTGGATGTTCTCGTCCTTGCGCGTGAAGAAGGCGTGTGGCTGGACGTGCACCTCGACGAAGGCGTCGCCCGGCTCGCCGCCGCCGAAGCCCCCGCCGCCCTTGCCCTTCAGGCGCAGCGTCTGGCGGTCGGCGGTGCCCGGCGGGATGCGCACGTCGAGCGCGCTGTCGTCGGGCAGGGTGATGCGCTTCGTCGCGCCCTTCACCGCGTCGATGAAGTCGATGCGCAGCGAGTAGGACATGTCCGGCCCGCGCGCCCGGAAGCGCGCGCCGCCGGCACCGCCCGCTCCCGCGCCGGGGCCGCCGCGGAACGGCCCCCCGCCACCTCCGAACATGCCGCCTAGGAAGTCCTCGAGGTCTTCCTGGCTGGCGAAACCCTCGGCCTGGGCGTGCCCCGCGCCGCCGGGACCGCCGCCCTGGGGGCCACCCCCCGGCGCGCCATCCGCATACTGGCGATAGAAGGTGCGCTGGCTCGGCCGCTCCTGTCCCGCCGCGTCGATCTCGCCGCGGTCGAAGCGCGCGCGCTTTTCCGGGTCCGACAGCAGGCCATAGGCCGCGCCGACCTCCTTGAACCGGTCCTCGGCGTCCTTCTTGCCGGGGTTCAGGTCGGGGTGGAATTTCTTCGACAGCGACCGGTAGGCCTTGCGGATCTCGTCCTGGCTGGCCTTCCGGTCGACGCCGAGCACCGCGTACGGGTCATTTGTTGGCATGGTGCCACCATATGTAGGTTCACATCAGGTGCCGTTCCAGCACCCGCGCGACGTGCATCGCCTCGCGGCCGGCGCCGTCGCGGATCTGGTGGCGGCAGCTGGTGCCGTCGGCGACGACGATGGCCTCCGGGTCGGCGCGGCGCACCGCCGGCAGCAGCGACAGCTCGCCCATCGCCATCGACGCCTCGACGTGCTCGGCCTCGTAGCCGAACGCGCCGGCCATGCCGCAGCAGCTCGACTCGATGACCACCGGCTGCATCCCCGGCACCATTTCCAGCGCCGCCGTCACGTCGCCCATCGCGGCGAACGCCTTCTGGTGGCAGTGGCCGTGCACCAGTGCCTTCGGCGTCGTCGTCTCGCCGAGCCGCAGCTTCAGCCGCCCGGCCTCCTTCTCGCGCCGCAGGAAGGTCTCGAACAGCATCGTCCGTTCGCGCAGCGCCGTCGCGTTCACCGCGCTTCCGAACACCGAAGGCACCTCGTCGTGGAAGGTGAACAGGCAGCTCGGCTCCAGCCCGACCAGCGGCACGCCGGCGTCGAAGTACCGCGCCAGCGCCTCCAGCGTGCGTTCCTGCTCGGCGCGCGCCTCGTCGACCAGCCCGGCGGCGAGGAAGGTGCGGCCGCAGCACAGCGGGCGGTGCTCCGCTTCCGCCGCCGGCACGTGCACGCGGTAGCCGGCGGCGCGCAGCACCCGCACCGCGGCGCGCGCGTTCTCCGGCTCGAAGAAGCGCGTGAAGGTGTCGACGAACAGCGCCACGTCGCGGCCGTCGCCGGCGATCTCCTCCTCCGGCAGGCCGGGGAAGGCGTCGCGCCGCCAGACGGGCAGGGGGCGCCGCGCGCTCAGGCCGAACAGCGTCTCCGACAGCCAGGGCAGCCCCGGCACCCGGTCGCGCAGGTTGAGCAGCGGCGCCAGCCGCGTGCCCCAGCGGGCGTAGCGCGGCAGGTACGCGACCAGCCAGTCGCGCGGCTTCAGGCCGTGCTTCTTCGTCCAGTGGTGGCGGAACTCGACCTTCATCTTCGCCATGTCGACGCCGGTCGGGCATTCGCGCCGGCAGGCCTTGCAGCTCACGCACAGGTCGAGCGCGTCGCGCACCTCCTCCGACGCCAGCCCCGCGCGCCCGATCTGCCCCGACAGCGCGAGCCGCAGCGTGTTGGCGCGCCCGCGCGTGACGTGCTGCTCGTCGCGCGTCGCGCGGTATGACGGGCACATCGCGCCGGGGCTGAACTTCCGGCAGGCGCCGTTGTTGTTGCACATCTCGACCGCGCCGCCGAGGCCGCCCCAGTCCGACCAGTCGAGCGCCGTCTCCCGCCGCTCGGGCGCGTAGCCGGGCTTGAAGCGGAACAGGTCGCGGTCATCGAACTTCGGCGCCCGCGTGATCCTGCCGGGGTTGAACAGGCCGGACGGGTCGAAGCCGTCCTTCACCTCCTCGAACGCCCGCACCAGCCGCGTGCCGAACATCTTCTCGTGGAACTCCGAACGCGAGATGCCGTCGCCGTGTTCGCCCGAGTGCGAGCCCTTGTACTCGCGCACCAGGTCCATCGCCGCCTCGGCGATCTCGCGCATCCGGTGCACGTCGACCGGGTCCTTCATGTTCAGCACCGGGCGGACGTGCAGGCAGCCGACCGAGGCGTGCGCGTACCAGGTGCCGCTGGTGCCGTTCTTCTCGAACAGCTCGGTGAGCCGGCTGGTGTAGTCCGCGAGGTGCTCCAGCGGCACCGCGCAGTCCTCGATGAACGACACCGGCTTCCGCGCGTCCTTCATCGACATCATGATGTTCAGCCCGGCCTTGCGGACCTCGCTGATCGCCGCCTGGAAGCCCGGCTCGACCGCCTCGACCACCGAATGCACGAAGCCGTGGTCGGCCATCATGGCGTTCAGGTCGCGCAGCTTCCGCAGCAGCGGCGCCTGCTCGTCGCCGGCGAACTCGACGATCAGCAGCGCCTCCGGCCTGCCCTTCACGAACTGGTCGACGGTCGGGCGGAACATCGGGATGTCGCGCGCCAGGTCGATCATCGTCCGGTCGATCAGCTCGACCGCGACGGGGTCTAGCGTCACCAGGTGCTGCGCCATCTCCATCCCTTGCCGGAAGGTCGGGAAGTGGCACACCCCCATCACCTTCTCGGCCGGGACCGGCTGCAGTTGCAGCTCCAGCCCGGTGAAGAAGGCGAGGGTGCCCTCCGAGCCGACCAGCATGCGGGCCATGTTGTGGCCCTCGGGCGACACCGAATCGAGGTTGTAGCCGCCGACCCGGCGCAGCACCTTCGGGAAGCGTTCGCCGATCTCCGCCGCCTCGCGCCCGGCGATCTCGCGCAGCTTCTGCACCAGCTCGGTCATCCGCGGGTCGAGGTCCGGCCCGGCCATCAGGTTGCCCGGCACCGGACCGTAGTGCCGCTCGACGCCGTCCGCCGTCACCGCCTCGATGGCGCGGACGTTGTCCGCCGTCAGCCCGTAGCGGATCGAGCGTCCGCCGCAGCTGTTGTTGCCCGCCATGCCGCCGAGGGTGCAGCGGCTCGACGTCGACGGGTCGATCGGGAACAGCAGGCCGTGCGGCTTGAGCTGCGCGTTCAGCCGGTCGAGCACCACGCCGGGCTCGACCCGCACCGTGCGCTCCTTCGTGTCGAGGTCGCTGATCCCCGACAGGTACTTGCTGGTATCCAGCACCAGCGCGGTGTTGACCGTCTGGCCGTTCTGCGAGGTGCCGCCGCCGCGCGGCAGCACCGGAACGCCTTCGTCGGCGGCGATCTGCACCGCGCGAATCACGTCCTGCCGGTTGCGCGGCACCGCCACGCCCAGCGGCTCGACCTGGTAGATCGAGGCGTCGGTGCTGTAGCGGCCGCGCGAGGCGGCGTCGAACAGCACCTCGCCCTCCAGCTCGCGCCGCAGCCGCGCCGCCAGCGCGCCGTCGCCGGTGCGCGTCCGGGCCGGCACCGTCATTTACGCCCCGTCATTTATGTCTGGCCGCCTTCACCTGCGCGACCACCCGGCCGACCATCTGCGGCGCGGTGCCGACGTGATTGGCCGGGTCGAGCATGCGGTCGATGTCGGCCGGGGTCAGGTGCGCCGCGATCCCGGCGTGCCCCAGCAGCGCCTCGCGCAGCGTCTTGCCGCTGTCGGTGCATTCGCCGACCGCGGCATAGACGATGTCGTGCGCGACGTTGCGCCCGACGTGCGGTGCCAGGCCCATCATCACCGCCTCGGTCATCGGCAGGCCGCCGCTCGCCATCAGGTTCTCGCGCATCCGGTCGGTGTCGACGACCAGCCCGTCGAGGATCGCGAAGGCGTTCTCGAACATGCCGCCGAGGATGACGAACGCCTGCGGCAGGATGTCCCACTCCAGGTGCATCATCCCCTGGCCCGAGCGTTCGTGCTCCCAGACCATCGCGTCGCAGGCCAGCGCCACCTTCTCGCGCATCATCCGCCCCGCCGCGATCAGCGGCTGGCACAGGATAGGGTTGCGCTTCTGCGGCAGGGTGGAACTGGCGCCGCGCCCGCTCTCGAACGGCTCGGCGACCTCCGCCACCTCGGTGCGCGCCAGCAGCATCACCTCGTTGCCGATCTGCGCCAGCGTGCCCGAGACCAGCCCCAGCAGCATCGTCGCCTCGGTCATCCCGTCGCGCGCGACGTGCCAGGATATCGGCGTTTCGCCGAGGCCGAGCTCGGCGCAGGTCGCCTCCAGCACCTCCAGTCCGCGCGCCTGGTAGGTGGCGTTGGTGCCGACCGCGCCGGCGATCTGGCCCAGCACCGCGCGCTCGCGCACCGGGCCCAGCCGCTGGCGGTGCCGGTGCACCTGGAACAGCCAGACCGCGACCTTGTAGCCGAAGGTGATCGGCGCCGCCTGCTGCTGCATGGTGCGCCCGACCATCACCGTGTCGCGGTGCGCCTCCGCCAGGTTCAGCAGCAGGTCTTCGAGCCGCCCGAGGTAGTCGTCCAGCACGTCGAAGCCGGCCTTGAGCTGCAGCGCGGTGCCGGTGTCCAGCACGTCCTGCGTCGTGCTGCCCCAGTGGACGTAGCGCGCGGTCTCCTTGTCGACCGCCTTCGCCAGCGCGTGCACCAGCGGCAGGATCGGGAAGCCGACCTTGTCGAACTCGGCCCGCATCGCGTCCCTGTCGATGTTCTCCAGCTTCGCCGCGGCGGTGATCTTCTCCGCCGCCTCCTTGGGGATCATGCCGATCTTCGCCTGCGCCCGCGCCAGCCCGGCTTCCATGTCGAGCCAGCCCTGCACCCGGCCCTCGTCGGAGAAGATGGTGCGCATCCTCTCCGAGCCGAACATGCCGCCGAAGTACCACGAGTCGATATGCGAGGTTCCCATCTGCGTTCTCCCTACACGCCGAAGTATGCGCCGCCGGTGCACTGGATCGTCTGCCCGGTGATGTAGCCGGCGCGCGGCCCGGCGAGGAAGCGCGCGAGGTTGGCGAGGTCCTGCGGCGTGCCCTTGCGGCCGAGCGGGATGTTCGGCATGTGCGTGCCGCCCGGCGAGGAAGCGCCCTCGCGGTCGGTGTCGATGGTGCCGACGCCGATGGTGTTGGCGCGGATGTTGTGCTTGCCGAGGTCGAGCGCGAGGCCGCGCATGAACGCGGCCAGCCCGCCCTTCGACGCCATCACGTGCGAGCGGCCGGGCGCGCCCTTGTTCGCCGCCATGCCGCCGAGCCCGATGATGCTGCCGCCGCCGCGCGCGATCATGTGCGGCACCGCCGCGCTGCACGTCAGGAACGCCCCGTTCAGCGCCACCGACAGCACCGAGGTCCAGTTCGCGAAGGTCATCTCCTCGAACGGCGTGTTGTTCCTGAGCGCCGCGTTGCTGACCAGGATGTCGAGCCCGCCGTGCACCTCGACCGTCTGCTCGACCAGGTAGCGTGCGTCCTCTTCCCGGGTGACGTCGCAGGGCACCGCGATGGCGTCGCCGCCCATGGAGCGGATCTCGTCGGCGAGCTCCTCGCAGAGGTCGACCGCCTTCACCGCGTTGATCGTCACCGAGGCGCCGGCGCGCGCCAGCTCGATGGCGGTCGCGCGGCCGATGTTGCGCGCGCTGCCGGTGACGATCGCCACCTTGCCAGCCAGCTC
>JBBDQX010000009.1:0-13185 GCA_040905765.1 Acetobacterales bacterium | reverse complement strand
ACTGGTCGGCCGTGACGTTGCGGATGCAGTTGCCGCTGGTCTGGATGGCGTGCATCTCGACGTCCGCGAGTTCGTCGAGAAGGTCGGGCACCTCCTCCAGCTTCGGCCAGTTGTACTGGATGTTCTGGCGGGTGGTGAAATGCCCGTAGTTCTTGTCGTAGACGCGGGCGATGCGGGCCAGCCTGCGCATCTGCCGCGACGACAGCGTACCGTAGGGGATCGCCACGCGCAGCATGTAGGCATGCAGCTGGAGGTAGAGGCCGTTCATCAGCCTGAGCGGACGGAACTCGTCCTCGCTCAACTCCCCGGCGACCCGGCGTGCGACCTGGCCGCGAAACTGCTGCACGCGCTGGCGTACCAGCTGGTGGTCGAATTCGTCGTAGCGGTACATTACTCGATCACTCCGGGCTTCTCGATGAACGCCTCCGGCTCGCGCGCCTGCTTGCCGAAAGCAGGGTGCACGGTCGGCCCCTTGGCACGGATGCGCTCGCGCTGGCTCAGCGCGGCGATCCCGCCGTCTTCGGCCACTTCCACCGGAATCAGGTACGGCAACACGACCTGCCGCGCCTTGACGGCGGCGGCGGCCGTCGCTTCCAGCGCCTCGGCGGCGGCGGCATCGCGGGCAAGCTGCGATTCCGCCAGCCACTCCGACCAGCGCCCGCCCTCGGCGAGGTAAACCACCTCCCCGTCGCCGAGGCGGTTGGCGGTCATCACCTGGATCTTCCCTGCCATCTCTCCCTCCCCGCTCAGCCGGCCACGACCCACGCCTCATGGCGTGGCAGATCGCGCAGCGCAGGCTGCTTCAGCGGCACGACGTTGCATCCGGGCTCGGCCGCGACCTTGCCGATGACGATCATCGCCGGCCCGACGATGCCGTTCTCCCGCACCAGTTCGGCCAGTCGGTCGAGCCGGCCGCGAACCACCTTCTCGGTCTTCAGCGTGGCGTTCTCGACCACCGCGACGGGCATCGCCGGCGACATCCCGTGGCCGATCAGCTTTCCGGCTATCGCCCCCGCCGAGGAAACGCCCATGTAGACGGCGACCGTCTGATGCATACGCACGAGGCTGGTCCAGTCGAGATCGGGCACGCCGTCGTTGCGCGCATGGCCGGTCACGAAGGTGACAGCCTGCGCGCAGTCGCGATGGGTCAGCGATATTCCCGCTGCCGCCGCGCTGCCGGTGGCCGCGGTGATGCCCGGCACCACCTCGACCCGGATGCCGAGATTCTCGAGATACTCCCGCTCCTCTCCGCCGCGGCCGAAGATCATCGGATCGCCGCCCTTCAGGCGAACGACGATGCGGCCCTCGCGGGCCTTTTCGGCCATCACGGCGTTGATCTCGTCCTGGCTCCGGCTGTGGCAGGACCGAGCCTTGCCGACATACAGCCGCTCGGCATCGCGGCGAGCGTAGTCGAGCACCTCCGGGCCGATCAGCCGGTCGTGGACGATGACGTCGGCCTGCTGCAGCAGCCGCACGGCCTTGAGCGTCAGCAACTCGGGATCGCCCGGGCCCGCGCCGACGATGTAGACCATACCCTCGGTCGGCAGGCTCGCGGCATCTACGAGCCCGGCCATCGCACGGCGCGCTCCCCGCTCGTCGCCGTCGAGCACCTGCGCCGCGACGGGGCTGTCGAAGAAGCGCTCCCAGAAGTGGCGCCTGCCCGGGCCTGCCGGAATCGCCGCCTCGACCGCCCCGCGGAATCCCTCGGCGAAGCGGGCGAGCCGGCCTACACGGCCGGGCAGCAGCGCCTCGATCCGTTCCCGGATCCGGCGGGCCAGGACCGGCGCGGCACCGCCACTGGAAATAGCGACGACGATGCCGTCCCGATCGACGATCGCCGGCATGATGAAGGTGGAAAGCTCGGGGCGGTCGACGGCATTCACCGGAACCCCCGCCTCACGCGCAGCTTCGGCGATACGGTCGTCCGCTGCGCTCTCGGTCGCGACGATGATCAGCGCCGGGCCGACGAGGTCGTCGTCGCGGAACTCCCGGCGCTGCCAGACGACATCGCCATCCGCGGCCAGTCGTGCGATTTCACCGTCGGCCTCGAGAGCGACCACCGTGACGCGGGCTCCGGCACGGCGCAGCAGGCGCAACTTGCGCACCGCCGCATCGCCGCCGCCGACCAGCAACGCCGGACGGCCGGCCAGCCTGAAATACACGGGGAAATACTGCATCGGCGTGCCGCCTCCTGTCGGACTGTCCGCTGCCTCGATCACGCCAAGAAACAACACCGACAGGATGGGCGTCAATCCATTTTTCAAAAAATGAATGTGTTATTGGCTTTATAACATAATTTTTATGTTGTAAATTGGCATAGCCAGTGGCCGGACGATCCCGCTCCGGTCTCAGGCCTGTTCCGAGGGTTCGAACATGTAGCCGGCGCCCCGCACGGTCTTGATCAGGCGCGGCCGCTCGGCATCGTCACGAAGCTTGCGCCGGAGCTGGCTGATATGGATGTCCACCGTGCGATCCGTCGCGTCCCAGTCGCGGCTCCATGCGAGATCGAGCAACTGGTCGCGGCTGAGCACCCGCCGCGGTGCGCTCGCCAACGCACACAGCAGCCGAAACTGGGCATTGGTCAGCGGCACCTCCTCGCCATCGGGCGCGGTGAGGCGGTGCGCCGCGGTGTCGAGGTTCCAGCCGTCGAAGCGGATCACCTCGGCGTCGCTCGCCTCGGGCTGGCGGCCATCCCGCGCAGCCTGGCTGCGCCGCAGAACCGAGCGGATGCGGGCAAGAAGTTCGATCTGCTCGAACGGCTTCGTGATGTAATCGTCAGCGCCCACCTCAAGGCCAACGACCTTGTCGACGGTTTCACCCTTGCCGGAGAGAAAGATGATCGGAATGCGCGATTCGCCCCTCAGCCAGCGGGCCAGGCTGAGACCGTCGTCACCGGGCAGGACCAGATCGAGCAGCACGAGATCGACCATGCGGCTCTTGAACAGCGACCGCATCTCGCCGCCGTTATGCGCGGTCTCGACCTGATAGCCCTCTTGCGTCAGGTAGCGCGAAAGCAGCCTGCAGATCCGCGGATCGTCGTCGACGACCAGAATGGTTGAATCACTGCTCATGGCATACGCCCGGCGCCGGCACCAACGAGCCGTAGCCTGGAGCTCCGCATCGCTGTTTTTTTGCAGGCATCCATGATTTTACAAGAATTTTCGCGTTAATTCTTAGCCCCACAGTGGATGAAATTATCGATACCTGCGTCCTGCGTCCATATGTTTGGCGTGGCATAGTCATCGCAAACCGATTTATTTTCAGATGCTTGTCATACCAGTTTGAGATGCTGCAGGAATTTGTGGGGCTTCCATCGGCAACCCGCCTGCCGGTTTCCCGTCGGGCCGCAGCCATAGCCACCGATAGGCAGTGGCGGCACCGGAAACGTATAGTTTTCCGGCAACGCACCTTCGTTTCGGGAGACTGGTCGTGCCGCTGCTGCAAACACTCGGACTGCGCACCCGGATACGGCTGACATCGATCGTCGTCGCCCTTGGCATCTTCGGGCTGGCGGCCATCCATGTCGGAGGTATCAACCGGCTCAACGCGGTGGCGCACGACATGTCCGCGACCGTCATGCTGCAGAGCCAGGTGCACGAAGTCGAACACTTGCTAGCGAACGCGCATGCGACAGCCGTGGGCACCGTCGAGCCCAGGTCCAAGGGGGCGCTGACCGAACAAATCGATCTCGCGCTGTCGGTGCTCGACAGCGCCATCCGCTTGCCCGCGCCACAGGCAACGCATCACCTGCTTGCCAATGCGCGCGACAGCCTCAACGCCTACCGGGCTCTGCAGCGGTCACCGGCGGGCATCGACGGCGCCGCAACGGAACACGGGGGATGGCTGCTGCAGACCGCCGCCGCGTCGGACAGATGCGAACAACTCGGCGGAATCCCCGGTATCGACGGTGCGGGGCTCACCGGAGCCTGCGCCGAACTTGCCGAGAGAATGGCACGGTCTTCGGCGCAGTTCGGCGAAGCCATGGCGGCGCTGCAGGCCGTGGACGCCGCAGCGAGCACCATCGCCGGCAACCTCGCCATCGGTCTCGACGAGGCCCGGGCGCAGGAAGTGCAAGGCATCTGGGCGACCACCACCGTCGCCACCGCCGCCACGCTGATCCTGATGCTGATGAGCGCCGGCGCCGTGACCGGCCGCGTCGCCCGCGTGACGGAGACGATGCGTGCGCTCGCCAGCGGCGACACACGGGTTGCCATCCCGTTCCAGGGCCGGCGGGACGAGATAGGCGATATGGCACGCGCGCTCGAGGTGTTTCGCCGGAACGGGGAACGCCTGCGCGAGAGCGAGGACCGCGCCGCCTGGGCGGAACGCCGCCTGCGCGACGCCATCGCGGCGATGCCCGGCGGTTTCGCCCTCTGGGGCGCGGACGAGAAGCTGGTGTTCTGCAACGAAGATTACCGGACCCTGCGCGCCAGGCCGGCGCCGGAAGACATGTTCATGCCCGGTGTCGATCTGGAGGAGTCGCTGCGGCGGGCAGTGCGCGAGGGCGTCATCGACCCAGATGGAGACCTGGAGGACTGGATGGACGCCGAACTCGGGCGGCACCGCAACGCCGAGCGCAACGAGGTGAAGCGCTATCCGGACGGGCGGTGGGTGGTCACCCACCGTGCGCGGACCAGCGACGGCGACATCGTCGTGCTGCGCACCGACGTGACGGCGCAGCGACGCGCCGAAGCGCGGCTGCAGGACGCCATCGACACCATCAACGAGGGCTTCGCGCTGTATGACGCCGACGACAGGCTGGTCCTGTTCAACAACGAATTCCGGCGCCATGCGGCGCACGGCGGCGAGTTTCTCACGCTCGGCCTGACTTTCGAGGAAATCATGAACCGCCGGGTTGCGGCGGGGCTGACCCCGGACGGAACGAGCCCGGAGGCTTGGGTCGCCGACATGGTGGCCCAGCACCGCAATGTCGGCGCGCCCTACGAACGGCGGGCGGCCGACGGGTCCTGGCTGCTGGTCAGCCTGCGCCGCACCTCGGAAGGCGGCACGGTGATCCTGCGTACCGACATCACCGCGCAGAAGCGTGCCGAACAGCGCCTGATGGACGCCATCAACGCGCTGACGGGCACCTTCGCCATTTACGACTCGAACGAACGGATCGTCGTCTGCAACGAGGCTTTCAAGCGGCGTCACGCCGCATGGTTCGGAACGGACCACGACCTCGTCGGGCTGTCGTTCGAGCAAGTGATCCGTTCCCGTGTCGAACAGGGCGTCTTCGAGGAGCCCCTCGCAAGGGAGGGTCCCGAAGCCTTCATCGCGGAACGCGTGGCCCAGATGCGGAAGGCGTCTGCGGAGCCTGTGGTCCAGAAGCTGAAGGACGGCAACTGGCTTGCGGTACACGTCCGCCGGACCGCAAACGGCGAGACCGTCAACTTCACGACCGACGTCACCCCGCTGAAGCGCGCCGAGCAGCGGCTGCTCGACGCCATCTCGAACCTCGATGCCGGCTTCGCGCTGTTCGACGCCGAGGAGCGGATGGTCCTGTTCAACGACACCTTCCGGCGCCAGAGCCTTGCCGACCAGAACACGCTCCGCCCGGGCATGACCATCGAGGAGATGTTCAACAGCGTCTGGTACCGCGCCGCACGATCCGTCGGCTACGACCGCGAGTCGTGGGTCGGCGACAAGCTGGCGCGCTTCCGTCGCGCCGCCGGCGTCTACGAGGTGCAGTTCAGCAACGGCGACTGGTTCCTCGTCACCGAACGACGGACGTTGGAAGGCGGTACCGTGGTCATCCGCACCGACATCACGGAACAGAAGCGCGCGGAGCAGCAACTGCGCGACGCCATAGAGAGCCTGGACGAAGGCTTCGCCCTGTTCGACAGCTCGGAACGCCTGGTGATGTGCAACAGCCGGTACCAGGAGATACGGGACCACCCCATAGACTTCGTCCGGCCTGGCATGACTTACGAGCAGATCCTGCGTTCGGGCGTGAAGAGCGGCGCGTTCGACACCGGCGGCGATCCCGAGTCATGGATCCAGGCGCGGCTGGCCGCGCAGCGGCGGCCGGCCGCGCAAAGGCAACGCCAGACGCCGGACGGACGCACCCTCATGGTCAGCAGCTTCCGGACGTCCGCGGGCGGCACCGTGGCCGTGCGCCGCGACGTGACCCTGCAGGTCCGCGCGGAACAACGACTGCTCGACGCGCTGGAAAGCATCAATGAGGGCTTCGCCCTCTACGACGCCGACGACCGCCTGGTGCTGTGCAACAAGCGGTACAAGGAACGCGGCTTCGATACCTCCTACCTGCAACCCGGCGTGTCGTTCGAGACCCACATGCGCCACCTGGCCGAAGCAGGGCGCAAGCCGTCCGAGGAGAGCGTCGAGGACTTCGTGGCGCGACGGGTGCGCGAGCACCAGGCCACGGTCGGCACGGTCGAGATGACACTGCCAAGCGGCGAGACCTGCCTGATCACCGACCGCCGCACCTCGGAGGGCGGCATCGTCATCATCCGCACCGACATCACCGCCCTCAAGAAGGCGGAGCAGCGGCTTCTCGACGCCATCGAGAGCATCCCCGACGGGTTCTGTCTATACGATTCGGAAGACCGCCTCGTGCAAATCAACGGGCGGATGCTGGCCCTCTTCCCGCGCTCGCGCGACAGCCTGCAAAGGGGTCGAACTTTCGAGGAACAGGTCAGGGCCATCGTCGCCAATGGCGATGTGCTTGATGCCATCGGCCGCGAGGAACCGTGGATACAGGAGCGCAAGTCGCGCCACAGCGATCCCGGCGGCGCATGGGAGACCCGACTGAGCAACGGGGCCTGGATCCGGGCCACCGAGCGGCGCACGCGCGAAGGCGGCGTCGTCGGAGTCTGGACCGACATTACCGAGTTGAAGCGCCGCGAATTCGAACTCCGCGGTCAGGAGATCCAACTGCGCGAGAGCGAGTCGCGGTTCAGAAACCTCGTCGAAGGCTCGGTGCAGGGCATCCTGATCGACCGCGAGGGCAAGCCGCTGTTCGCCAACGAGGCGGTGGCGACGATGTTCAGCTACGAGACGGCGGAGGATATCCTGACGCTGCCGTCGCTCGACGTGCTCTATGCGCAGGAGGATCTGGAGCGTATCCGCTTCTATCGCCACGAGCGACTGCTCGGGCGCCCTGCCCCCACCGCATACGAGTTCCGGGGACGCCGGTCCGACGGCTCCAAGATGTGGGGGCAGAACCATGCCCGCCGCATTACCTGGAAGGGCGAACCGGCGGTCCAGTCAACCATCGTCGACATCACCGAGCGCAAGCGCAACGAGGCGGAAATAGCGGCCCGTGCCGTACAGTTGCGCGAGAGCGAAAGCCGCTACCGCGCCGTGTTCCGCAACGCCGGCGTCGGCATGGCCCGAACGGCCGTGGACGGCCGTTACCTCGAAGTCAACGAGACCTTCGCGCGGCTGCTCGGCTACACGGTGGACGAGATGCTCGGCCTGACCTTCATCGACATCACCGTCCCGGAGACGCGCGAGCGCGACCGCAGCGAGTCGCGGCGGCTGCTCGCCGGCGAAGTGCCGATGCTGTCCAAGGAAAAGCGCTACCGTAACAAGCAGGGGCAGGAAGTCTGGGTCCAGCTCAATGCAGTGCCGATCCGCGACGACAAGGGTAAGGTCCAGTACGTGATCGCCGTGGTCCAGGATCTCCGCGAACGCAAACGGCAGGAACAGGAACTGCTGCGCGCCCAGAAAATGGAGGCCATCGGGCAGCTGACCGGCGGCATCGCCCACGACTTCAACAACCTGCTGACGATCATCGTCGGCAACCTGACGCTGCTGCGCGAGGACCTGCGGCTCGACGGCGAACTTCTGGCCGAAGTCGCCGAGACGCTCGACGACGCAATGTCGGCCGGCCGCCAGGGCACAGAACTGGTGAAGCGGCTGCTGGCCTTCGCACGGCGCCAGCCGATCAGGGCGCAGGTGATCGACGTGGCGCGGCTGATCGAGGACCTGCTGCCGATCCTGCAGCGGACGCTCGGGGCGATGATCGAGGTTGAATGTCGCTGCGAGGAAGACCTCGCGCCGTTGATGATCGACCCGGCCGGCATCGAGACGTCGCTGCTGAACCTGGCGATCAACGCGCGCGACGCGATGCCCGACGGGGGTCGCCTGACGATCTCGGCACGCGCGGCCACGCCCGAGGAGATGGACCGCAGTCCGGACCTCGAACCGGGCAGCTATGCCGTGATCGCTGTCGGCGACACCGGCACCGGGATGTCTCCGGAAGTGCTGGAGCGGGCTTTCGAACCCTTCTTCACCTCGAAGGAGGCGTCGAAAGGCTCCGGGCTGGGACTCAGCATGGTCTACGGCCTGGCAAAACAGCTGGGCGGCGACGTGCAAATCGATACCGAGGCAGGCGCCGGCACCGAGGTGCGGATGATCCTGCCGCTATCGGCGCAGGCAACCAGGCTGCCGACTGCCGAGCCGCGCAACACGTCGGCGCCGCCCGGCGGCACCGAATCGGTGCTGGTGGTGGAGGACGACGAACGTGTGCGCCGGCTCGCGGTCACCTGCCTCCGTTCGCTCGGCTACGACGTGGCCGATGCAGCCGATGCTGGGGAAGCATTGCGGGAACTGGAACGCCGCGACGGAGTCGACCTGCTGTTCTCGGACGTGATCATGCCCGGCGACATGACCGGCATCGCACTCGGCGAGCATGTCAGGCGGCGTTGGCCACAAACCCGCGTGCTGCTGTCCACCGGCTATGCGGAATCGCTGGAGGCCGCAGCCGAGCAGGCAACGATGCCGCCGGTGATCTACAAGCCCTACGACAAGACGGACCTGGCGATCGTGGTGCGCCGCGCGCTCGATGGCGAGGTGCCCGACACGGCGATCGATTGAGCCGGAACGGTGGTGCTCAGGCGACCCTGGACCGCCTCTGTTCCGCCTGTGGATCGTAGGCGAGGTTCGGTGCCAGCCAGCGCTCGACCTCCGCGAGGTCCATGCCCTTGCGCTTCGCATAGTCCTCGACCTGGTCGCGCTCGATCCGCCCGACGCCAAAGTAGCGTGCGTCGGGATGCGCGAAGTAGAACCCGCTGACCGCTGCGGCCGGCCACATCGCGAAGCTCTCCGTCAGGGTAACGCCCGCGGTCCCCTCGGCATCAAGCAACTCGAACAGCGTCCGCTTCTCGGTATGGTCCGGACACGCCGGGTAGCCGGGCGCCGGACGGATGCCGCGGTATTTCTCGGATACCAGCTCCTCGTTCGCCAGTTCCTCGTCCTTCGCGTAGCCCCAGAACTCCTTGCGCACGCGCTCGTGCATCCGCTCGGCGAGGGCTTCGGCGAGCCGGTCGCCCAGCGCCTTGACCATGATGGAGCCGTAGTCGTCGTGGTTCTTCTCGTAGTCCTTGGCGATCTCGTCGACCTCGGCGCCCGCACAGACGACGAAGCCACCGAGATAATCCTTCACGCCGCTGTCCTTCGGCGCAACGAAGTCGGCCAGGCAATGATTCGCCCGGCTGCCCTCGCCGCGCTTCATCTGCTGGCGGAGGAAGTGCAGGGTCTTCAGGACCTTCTTCCGGTCGTCATCGGTATAAAGCTCGACATCGTCGCCGATGGCGTTGGCCGGCCAGAAGCCGATGGTCGCACGCGGCGTGAACCACTTCTCGCCGACGACCCGCTGCAGCATCGCCTCGGCATCCTTGTAGACGCCGCGCGCCACCTCGCCGACCTTCGGGTCGTCGAGGATGTCGGGAAACCGCCCGGCCAGCTCCCAGGTCTTGAAGAACGGCCCCCAGTCGATCCGGCGGACCAGTTCGGCGAGGTCGTAGTCCTCGAACACCGTCAGGCCGAGATCGGGCTTCTCCGGCTCATGTGCGCTCCAGTCGATCTGCACGCGGTTCTCGCGCGCGCTGGCGATCGGGAAGGCATCCTTCTTCTGCTGCCCGGCCTCGCGCTTCTCGCGAATCGTCGCGTATTCCTCCTCGATCTCCTTGGCCAGCTTGACGCGCTCGGTCTTCGACATCAGCCGGCTGCATACGCCGACCGCACGCGAGGCGTCCGTGACGTGGATCACCGGATGATCGTAGTTCGGCTTGATCTTGACGGCGGTATGGACCTTCGAGGTCGTGGCACCGCCGATCAGCAGCGGCAGGTCGAATTTCTGGCGCTTCATCTCGGCCGCTACGAAGCACATCTCGTCGAGCGACGGAGTGATCAGGCCCGAAAGGCCGATCATGTCGGCCTTCTCTTCCCTCGCCGTATCGAGGATGTTCTGGCAGGGCTGCATGACGCCGAGATCGACAACGTCGAAGTTGTTGCACTGCAGGACCACGCCGACGATGTTCTTGCCGATGTCGTGGACGTCGCCCTTGACGGTGGCGAGCACGATCTTCGCCTTCGCCTCTTCCTCGCCCTCCTCCTTCCCGGCCTCGATGTATGGCAGCAGGTGGGCCACGGCGGTCTTCATGACACGCGCGCTCTTGACCACCTGCGGCAGGAACATCTTGCCGTCCCCGAACAGGTCGCCGACGACGTTCATGCCGTCCATCAATGGCCCCTCGATGACGTCGAGCGGCTTTTCGGCCCTCTGGCGCGCCTCCTCGGTATCCTCGACGACCCAGTCGGCGATGCCGTGCACCAGCGCGTGCTCCAGCCTCTTCTCGACCGGTTGCTCGCGCCAGGACAGGTCGACCTCGCGCTTCGTCGCGCCGCCCTTGTAGCGCTCCGCCAGTTCGAGCAGCCGGTCGGTGGCATCGTCCCTGCGGTTGAGGATGACGTCCTCCACCGCGTCGCGCAGTTCCGCAGGGATGTCGTCGTAGACGTCGAGCTGCCCGGCGTTGACGATCGACATGTCCAGACCGGCCGGAATGGCGTGGTAGAGGAACACCGAGTGCATTGCCCGGCGCACCATCTCGTTGCCCCGGAACGAGAACGAGATATTCGAGAGACCGCCGGAGATGTGGCAGTGCGGCAGTTCCTTGCGGATGCGCTTCGCCGCCTCGATGAATTCGACGCAGTAGTTGTTGTGCTCCTCGATACCGGTGGCGACCGCGAACATGTTCGGGTCGAAGATGATGTCCTCCGGCGGGAAGCCGATCTTCTGCGTCAGCAGCTCATAGCTGCGCTTGCAGATATTGAACTTGCGCTCCGCCGTATCCGCCTGGCCGTCCTCGTCGAATGCCATGACGACGACGGCGGCACCGTAGCGGCGCACCTTGCGGGCCTGGTGCAGGAAAGGCTCCTCGCCCTCCTTGAGCGAGATCGAGTTGACGATGCTCTTGCCCTGAACGCACTGCAGGCCAGCCTCGATGATCTCCCACTTCGAGGAGTCGATCATCACCGGAACCTTGCTGATATCGGGCTCCGACGCCACGAGGTTGAGGAAGCGGACCATCGCCGCCTTACCGTCGAGCAGGCCCTCGTCCATGTTGATGTCGATGACCTGCGCGCCGTTCTCGACCTGGTGTCGAGCCACGTCGAGCGCCGCGTCGTAGTCGTCGTTCAGGATCAGCTTCTTGAATCGGGCGGAACCGGTGACATTGGTCCGCTCGCCGATATTGACGAACCGGCTGCCGGGGATCATGCCGGCACCTCGAACGGCTCGAGGCCTGAAAGGCGCATTGCCGTCTCCAGTTCCGGGATGATGCGCGGCTTCTTGCCCTCGACCGCCCTCGCGATCGCGGCGATATGATCCGGCGCGCTGCCGCAGCAGCCGCCGAGGATGTTGACCAGACCCGATTCGGCCCATTCCTCGAGCGCCGCCGCCATCTGCTCCGGCGTCTCGTCGTACTCGCCCATCTCGTTCGGCAGGCCGGCGTTCGGATAGGCGCTGACCAGCGTGTCGACGATGCGCGACAGGTCGGCGATATGGGGACGCAGCAGGTCGGCGCCGAGCGCGCAGTTAAGTCCTATGGAGAACGGGCGGGCGTGCCGGACGGAGTTCCAGAATGCCTCCGCGGTCTGGCCCGACAGCGTGCGGCCGGACCGGTCGGTGATCGTGCCCGAGATCATCACCGGCAGGTTCACGCCAAGCTCCTCGAACAGCTCGTCGATGGCGAACAGCGCAGCCTTGGCATTCAAGGTGTCGAAGATGGTCTCGACCAGCACCATGTCGACGCCGCCCTCGACCAGCCCCTTCGCCGCCTCCTTGTAGGCGATGCGCAGTTCCTCGAAATTCGTGTTGCGGAAGCCGGGATCGTTCACGTCGGGCGAGATCGACGCGGTGCGGTTGGTCGGGCCGATGGCGCCGGCGACGAAGCGCACCTTGTCCGGCTCCTCCGCCGTTACCGCCTCGGCCGCCTCGCGCGCCAGCTTCGCACCCTCGAAGTTCAGCTCGTAGGCGAGATCCTGCATGTCGTAGTCGGCCTGTGCGATCGACGTCGAACTGAAGGTGTTGGTCTCAGTAAGATCGGCGCCCGCACGCAGATATTGTTCGTGGATCTTCCGGATCATCGCCGGCTGCGTCAGGGTCAGCAGATCGTTGTTGCCCTGCACGTCGGTGTGCCAGTCCTTGAAGCGTTCGCCGCGGTACGCGGCCTCGTCCGGCTTTTCGCGCTGGATCATGGTACCCATCGCGCCGTCGAGAACGATGATGCGTTCCGCGGCGGTTGTGCGAAGAATTTCGAGGCGTTCGTCGCGCGTCATGGGCCGGTTCTTCCGGGACATGCCTGTCCTCTCGATTGTTGACGGGGTGTACCCCAACTTGCAGAACCGGGGCTGTGATTTCAATGGGGGCGGTCCGGAAAGGACCTGAATAGATGAGAAAAACCGCTCTTTTCGTCTGTGTTTCCATAGGCTTGCACCTTTCTGCCGCATTTGCGCAGAAGCCCGTTCGTATAGCTTCTCTCAACCTGTGCACGGACCAGCTTCTGGTCATGACGGTGGCTCCGGACCGCATCGCGGCGGTGACCTTCCTCGCCCGGGACCCGACCCTGTCGGTGGTCGCGGACCGCGCCGTGGACCTCCCGGTGACGCCTGGCGACATGGAGAGCATCGCTGCCCTGCGGCCCGATCTCGTACTGGCAGGCCCGCACGGGGCAAGGGCGGCCGGACGGTTGATGCAGGCCCGTGGCGTTCCCGTGGTCCGGATCGGCCTGGCGGCGGACTTCGACGACATCCGCGAGCAGATCCGCGCTGTCGCGGCGGCGGTCGAGGAACCCGCCGCCGGAGAACGGCTGGTCAAGCAACTGGACGACGCCCTCGACGCCCTGCCCGCAGCCCCCGAAAACCGGCCGAGCGCGC
>JBBDQX010000008.1:0-13432 GCA_040905765.1 Acetobacterales bacterium | reverse complement strand
CATCCACCGCATAGACGGCATTGCCTGTGCCGGAGGAGGTGTCCGGCGCCGGGGCGGGAGGCGGCGAAGTGGTGCCGCCACCGGAATCCGCCGAAGCATCCTTGTCGGCATTCGGATTCGGGGACTTCGCCCGGTCGAACAGCCGGTACATATCCTTGTAGATGACCTCTTGGTGGTCTCGGATGTGGTTCGCGCCGTTGTACCAGGCGATCTTCTCGCCCTTGGAGGTGTCGTCGGTCCAGTAGTTGGGCCCCTTGCCGGTCTTGACATAAGTGCCGCCCCAACTGTCCGCACCCGGATTATGGTCGTTCGCCTTGTCGGTCAGATAGGCGATGGTCCAGCTGTCGCCCATCTTCACGCCCCAGGGGCGGGACTCGTAGAAGTAGTCGCCGAGTTCCCCGTGGCCCTTCACCTGGCTCATCTGGAAGGGGTTGCCTTCCTTGCCTTCCGAATTGATGTAGATGCCGCGGAAGGTGCTGTTGTTGTCGATAATCCACAGCCCCTTCGGCACGTGGTTCTCCAGCACGTACTTGTTGGCGTTGGGGTCCTGTTCTCCGTTCCACGCGTCGCTATAGAGCACGCGCAGCGTGGGGCGGATCGAGGGGTCGTCGTGCAGCGCCTGCGCGACGTCGGTGAGAGCGCCCCAGGTCAGCACCCACAGCGGCTCTCCAGCGGACTTGGCCTCGTGCGCCGCCTTGACGATCGCCTTCGATCCGGCGGTCGAGTAGCTGTACCCGGCCGAAGGCGCGACATTGACATTGCCCTGGGTGACGATGCCCTTGAGGTAGTCGGGCGTCGGATAGTCCGACGACCATGTCTTCAGGTTTCCGTAGTCCTTGGTGTAGGCGTCGATCGCCTTGTGGATGTCTGAGGCACGCCCGCCATGCTTGGTGGGCGTGGAGACCAGACCCTTGATGTCCCACTGGTCGGCGACCAGCAGGGCGTGGGCCATCGACTCCATGTCGTCCGGATCGGCGCCGCCGATATCGGTCGAGATGATTACGCGTGGCTTGGCCATTTTTCTTCCTTCCAGTTTGCTACATCCACACTCGGGGGGCGGCGCATCCGCTGGATGTTCTTCCTCAGCCCTCCCGGAAGCTCTTCCGGAAGGACGCGATCAGGGGCTCGATGAGGTAGTCGAGCACCGTGCGTTCGCTTGTCATCACCATCACCTCCGCCGGCATGCCCGGTTTCAGCGTGATTTCCGGAGGCAGCGCCTGGAAATTCGCGGCGGGCAGTTCGACGCGGGCGAGGTAGTACGGCTGGTTGGTCTTCGGATCGACGATGCGGTCGGCCGAAACCTGGCGCACCGTTCCCTCGAGCGGCCTGGTGGTGCGCAGGGAGTAGCCGGTCAGGATGATCCGGGCCGGCAGGCCGGCGACTACGGCGTCGACGTCGGTCGGGGAGATCCGCACGTCAAAGAGGATTTCCTCGTCCCGCGGCACGATCTCCAGGATCGTGCGGCCGGCACCGACCACACCGCCGATCGTATTGGCCTCGAGTTCGACGATCGTGCCGGTGACCGGCGCGGATATCACGGTCCGGTCGACCACCTCCGAGGCCGCGCGCAGCTTCTCCCGCACAGCCGGCAGTTCGGCCTCGACGTCAGCCAGCTTGCTGCCGACCTCTTCCATATGCTGGGTATCGATGGCGCCGATCTCGGCGACCGTCTCGCTCATTGCCTGTGCGGTGCCGGCTGCGGTCGCCTGCGCGGTGGCACGGGCGCCCATCAGCTCGGCCTCGGCCCGCTGCAGCGACAGCAGTCGCGGGCGGCGCTCCAGACCCTCCCGGACGAGCGTCATGACGCCCTTGGATTCTTCCTGAAGCAGCCGCAACTGCTCGTCCTGGCTGGAGATACGCGCGTCGGTGCCGACGATCGTCTCCTCCAGCTGGCTCAGCTGCCGCTCCAGGATCATCTTGCGCTGCAGCCGGGCCTTCCGGCGCGTCTGGAACAGGGCCCGCTGGGTTGCGAGCAACGTCTTGGCCTCCTCGCTGTGGTCCTCAAGCAACTCGTGCGGGAATGCAATCGTTGAAATGCCATCGCGTTCCGCAATCAGCCGTGCCTTCAGCGCCAGCAGAGAGCGCAGCTCCTTGCCGAGGATGTCGCGGCTGGCTTTCGCGGAGGTGGAATCGAGGATGATCAGCGGGTCGCCTGCATTTACGAAACCGCCCTCCCGCACCAGGAGCTGGCGGACGATACCGCCCTCGAGGTGCTGGATCTGCCGCCGCTTGCCGTCCGGGCTGGTCACGGCCGATGCCACCACGGCGCCGGCGAGCGGGGCCTGCGAGGCCCAGGTGCCGAGGCCGACGAAGAACACGCTGGTGATTGCCACTGCCGCCCAGAGCGTCCGCCGCAGCGACCGCTGCACCACATGGGCCGGCCTGTCGTTATGGGAAAGCGGTGTCATCACGCTTGTCCTGCGCCGCCGGCGACCTTGACCTGCGGGCGCGGCGTTTCGCCCATCAGGATGGAAAGGACCTCGTTGGAGGGACCCATGGCATGCATCGCGCCCTCCTCCAGCAGCAGCGTCCTGTCGACGTTGCTTACGATGCCTAGCTTGTGGCTGACGACGACGAGGGTGCAGCCTCTTTCCTTCAGCTTGGCGAAGGCGCGCACCAGCGCGGCCTCGCCGGCGGGATCGAGGTTGGAATTGGGCTCGTCGAGCACGACGAGCCGCGGGTTGCCGAACACGGCCCGCGCCAGTCCCAGCCGCTGGCGCTGGCCGCCCGACAGCAGATGACCGAACTCGCCGACGTCGGTCTGGTAGCCCTTCGGCAGGCGAAGGACCATCTCGTGCACGCCCGCCAGTTCGGCGGCAGCGATGATGTCCTTCGAGTCCGCCTCGCCGAGCCGCGCGATGTTCTCCGCCACGGTGCCCGGGAACAGGGCGACGTCCTGGGGCAGGTATCCCACATGCGGCCGCAGGTCGCCGCGGTGCCAGGAGGCCAGATCTGCATGGTCGAGCCTCACGTGGCCGGCAGTGGGGGCGAGGATTCCGGTGATCGCCTTGCACAGCGTGCTCTTGCCCGAGGCGGAGGGGCCGACGATGGCCAGCGAGGTACCGGGTTCGAGAGACAACGAAATGTTCTTCAGCAGCGGTTCGGCGGCATCGCCGATGCGCAGCGTCACGTCCTCCAGTTCCAGATGGCCGCGCGGCTCCGGCAGGCGGGTGGCCGGCGGGTCGAGCGGTTCCACCTTCAGCGCACGGTTGACGCGGCGCCATGCCGCGCGTCCGCCCGCGATCTGTTTCCAGCCCGCGATCGCCTGGTCTACCGGCGCGAGCGCCCGGCCCAGCAGGATGGAGGCCGCCACCATGGTGCCGGCGGTGACGTCGCCTGCAACCACAAGCATCGCGCCGATGCCGATGATTCCGACCTGGACCGACATGCGGAGGAACTTTGAGACGCCACTGAAAAGCGCTACCTGGTCGCTGAATGCGTCCTGTTCGCGGCTGGTCACAGCCTGTGCATGGTTCCAGCGACCGAGAATGGCGTCGATCATGCCCATCGCGTGCACCGCGTCGGCATTGCGCAGTGCCACGTCGGCCTCGGCCAGTGCCTTGCTCTGTGTCTCTCCGGCGGCGTGGGACTGGGTGCGCGTCAGGAGTTCCGTCGCGAGCGCGAGAGCAAGCAGCACGACAGCGCTGACCAGCGCGAAAATGCCATACCAGGGATGCAGCCCCCACAGCACCGCGAGGAAGACAACGACCCATGGGGCGTCGAAGGCGGCGCAGATGGCGGGCCCTGAGATGAAGTTCCGCACCTGGGAAAGATCGCGCAGCGCGTCGCTGCCGCGGCGGTCGCCCGTGCGGGCCCGGTCCACCCCTGAGCGGATCAGCCGCCCCGTAAGTTCGCATTCAAGCCAGATGCCGGCTTTCGACAGCAACCTGCCGCGGACAATCTCCAGCGCGCCGTAGACTGCGACGGACCCGATGGCGATCACCGTGAGCCAGAACAGGGTGTGCAGGCTGGCGCTGGTAAGCACCCGGTCGAACACCTGCAGGAGGTACAACGGTGCGACCAGCATCAGCAGGTTGATTCCGAGGCTGACACCGGCCGCTGCGAACAGTGCGAAACGGATCGGCCGAAGCGCGCCCGGGATCGAGAGTGGAGCGGAATTGGCGGGCATCGATGTGTTAAGGGCGTGCATGGGTCCCCCTTCCTCGCATCGGACTCTCGGGCGGCTATCGCCGCGCGTAACGGGGGAACGCGGGGCTCGCACCGTCACGACATCCACTCCCGCGTGGGTAGTCATGACGAACTCGGCGCGCGCCCCGCGCCTCGCACTGGTCCGATGAGAGTCCCCCCTCTTCGAACGCTCGCACACCCCCCGTGTGCAAGACCCTATTGCGCGAACTGCGACCGATTGGTCAACAAGCGAAAGCCGCAGAAGGCCTGGATCACGGACTGATCACAGCTATGACCAACTTTGGCCACAGGCTCTTAACCTAGGTAGTGGATCAGGTCGGAAAAGAGGGATTTCATGGGAGCGCCGTGGGACCGTTTTCTCCCCCTCTGCCGCTATGCGCGTCCAGGGGATGACGCTTTGCAACCGGACTTTCCGCCTTCTGGATGCACGTTAAGGTTGATGCTATGCGGTAATCTTGCGGCGGCGTTCAGTGTCGTTCTTCCCTCACGGTCCGACGTAGCCCGGCGGGTGCAGGGGCGGCAATGCTTAATTTGGGAAATTGCGTCGCGACGGGCCGGGATGATGGGAAATTCCGCCGCCAAACTGATCGTCCAGCAGGCTCGCCGCCCCCACCCCCACGCCATCGCCGTTGGTGCAGCGAGCAACCGTACGTAGCTCCGTTACATTTCTTTGCACGCGTCGCGGAGGGTTGCCGACGGCGGTGAGCGCCCTTTCCGGAAGCCCGGAATGAAATCCGTCCGGTCCGCGGCGGCAGCCGCCGTGCCGTGCTGCGGAATGCCGCGCTGCGGCCGTCGATCAGGGGAATTGCGCCGAAATGAACACCGGCAGGTGGTCCGATGCGACCCGGGCGAGTTTTGTCCGCAGGACGCCCGCCTGCAGCACTCTTAATGGCGGGCTCACGAAGATGTAGTCGAGGGGCAGCAGCGGCATGGCGGCAGGATAGGTCGGCCGCGGCCGACCCCCCGCCACGACCTGGGCGTCCCTCAGGTGCTTCGAGAGGCGCCGGTAAGCGCGGGAGCGTGGCACCGCATTGAAGTCGCCGAGCAGCAACTGCGGCTGGCTGCAGCCCGGATGGTTCAGCCATTCCTCTCCGAGCAGCGCATCGAGCTGCAGGCGTCGCTCTCCAGCGGAGAGCCCTAGATGGGTGGTGATGACCTGCAGCGGTCGGCCATCGACCTCGATCTCGACCCAGAGCGCGCCTCGTCGCTCCACCCCGGGCAGCCGTGGTCTTCCGGGAATACGGGCCGCCTTGGCGCGTCGGGCCGGCAAAGCCGTCAGTATGGCATCGCCATACCCTTCAGAATCCTCGACGCGAAGTACCGTATTGAAGTGGAACCGCATGCCGAGGGCGCGGGCGATGACGTCGACCTGATCGACCCCTCCGGTACGTTGCCGGTGCACGTCGACCTCCTGGAGAGCGACGATATCCGGATCCACTTGCGCGATGACGCGCGCTATCCGTTCGGGCGAGACGATTCCGTCGCGGCCCGTGCAGCGGTGCACATTGTAGGTCATGATGCGCACCCCGCGCCTACTGCGCTCAAAAGCCTGCGAGGCTTTCGGACCGTTGCTGTTTTCTGCGCCAGGGCCGGAAGACATCATGCAAAGCCGGGGGGTCGCCGATTTCGTATTCCGCAATGAGCCGGCTCACGATGCCATAGTTCCGCGATGGCAAGGGAGGAAGCCTCGCACCAGCGGGATCCAGCCGGTCGATCGCATCGAATGGTCCGCCCGGTCCAGCAGCGCCGGCAGCCGGCTGCAGCCGTGTCCGCGGAACGAAGCACCATCCGACGAGCAGGATCGAGTGGCGGGCGGCCTCGACCGCCTGTCTCCCCGCGGCGAGATAGGTCTGGTTGTCGATCAGGACACCTGTGCGCTCCGCCTGTTCGATTCGCCAGCAGCTTTCACCGGGGTCAAGGACCGCCGTTTTCCGGGCGCCCGGCGCCGCACGGTTCTCTGCGGGATCGAGCGAAGGAAGGCCCCGCGGACGCCGGCGGGAACGACCCGGGCGGGCCGGCCGTTGGTGGCAGGGCGTGAGACATCGGGCGGATGTGATGCGATCGCAGGAAAGCAGCGAAACGACCGGGCAGGCGGAGGCCGGCGAATTCTCGGACAGGGAACTTGCGGAGGCCGCCCCGCCGAATTCGCGCGCACGGAAGTGGCTCGTCAGACTGCGGCAGGCCCGGAACAAGGACCTCTTGCTGTTCGTCGCGTCGTTCGCCGAGACGACAGTGGTTCCCATTCCCATCGAGGTCGTTCTGATACCCTACATGCTGGCGGAGCGCCGCCGCATCTGGTGGATTGCGACGGTTGCCCTGGCGGGCTGCCTTGCGGGCTCCATCCTGGGCTACGCCATCGGGTACTTCCTGTTCGGTACCATCGGCGCTCCCCTTATCGAATGGGCAGGCTGGCAGGAACCTTACCGCCAGTTCCTGAGCATGTTCGAGCGACAGGGGTTCTGGGCCATCCTGGCGCTCGGGATCGTGCCGATACCGTTCCAGGTGGCGATGCTGGCGGCCGGCGCTGCCCACTACTCGATTCTCATGTTCGTAACCGCGGCGGTGGTGGCCCGCGGCATCCGCTACTACGGGCTGGGATGGCTGGTCCGCGCGTTCGGTCCGGGCGCACTGCGGATGTGGCGCGATCACAAGATCACCGCGACGGCGGTCGCCGTGATCGTATTGGCGGTGCTGTGGGGCGTCATGCAGTGGCTCGGTGGACTTGCAGCCGGCGGCGGCTGACGACGTCGGCATCCCTCCGCTCAGCCACCGTAAACCACAGCAACGGAACGAGTCCGGTCCCAGGGGGTTCGTGCAGCGGGGCCGGTGGTCCCGGAAACGTGGATGCGCGTGAGGAGAGTCCCGTGCCGGCGAATTCGAAGAAGCAGCAAATGGCTGCTGGCGCAGCGCTTTCCGCCAAGAGGGGCGACATCAAGGTCTCGGACCTGCGGGGAGCGTCGAAGGACATGTACGAGTCGATGAGCGAGAAGGAACTGGAGGAAATGGCCAGTACCGAGCGCAAGGGCAAACCCGAGAAGAAGCGGGACTGACCGCCCGGGGACGGCTTCCGGGCAGCACCACCGGTCCTCACAGATGGTTCACAACATCATGGCCTGGCGCTGTGACAGCGTCGGGGGCGTCACGTACGGGTCGAAAGGGCAAAGGTGACACACGCGATACGGAACGCGCTCCTCGCCTTCGGGCGGAACGGGCCTGCACCCTTGCGTGCGCTTCGCGCTGCGGGTGGCAAGGCGTATCGACGCATTCGCGCACTGCCAGCGCAGGCGGCGGAGCGTGGCCTGCCGTCGAAATGGCTCGGGTACCGGTGGGTCGGCCAGGACGCGGTAGCGGACTATGTGTCGCGGACGGGCGAGGGAACGATCGAGACCGTCCATCCGCCGGCCACGGCATGCAATCCGTTGCCGAGAAACGTCGCCAGCCGCGAGGAACTTCCGGCGGACCGGGGCTGGTGGGGCTACTCGTTCCGCGACGTGCCGAACCGCGCAAGCGGGGAAACCTTCATCGCCACCGTGCCCGACTGCCGCATCGTTTCCTTCGTCGAGCCGGGGAAGAACAACTTTTACCCGTGCATCGTCAATCGCGACGGTCGTGCGCTGACCCTTCGCGAAATCGCCTTCCGGCCCGGGCATGGAGAAGCGCTGCGCTCGCGCGCGGACCCTGTCCGCCTGCCGAAGGCGACCTGGATCCTGGAGCGCGTCTATCACAACCATTCCCATTGGCTTAGCGCTCATCTGCCCAAGCTGCGCCTGTTGCGCGATCGGGGCGAGCTCGAGGACCTGATACTGCCGCAACGGCGGAATGCGGTGATCGACGACTCGCTGCGCCTGCTCGGCCTCGACCCGGAGGCATTCGCCTCCTACGACCCTGATCGACCGCTCGATGTGGGCGAACTGACCATCGTGGGCACCGATCGTTTTCGGCCGGAGCTGCTGCGGCCGGTACGGGATGCCCTGACGTTGCCGGGGACGGGACCCGCCGAGCGGCGGATATTCATCAGCCGGTCGAACTCGCGCGGCCGGAGTCTGGTGGACGAGGCGGAGATATGGCCGTTGCTGGAGGCCGCGGGCTTCGAACGGACGTTCATGGAAGACCTGTCGCTGGAGCAGCAGATCCGTCTGATGCGGGAGACGGCTGTCCTGTTCGCACCGCACGGCGCTGGTCTTACCAACATGATGTTCTGCCCGCCCGGGACCCATGTGGTCGAAATCGCTGACCTGTCCTTCCCCAACCCGAATTTCTACGCGCTCGCGTCAGCCATGGGGCATCACTACTGGGTCGTTGCAGGGGAGGGCCTCGGCGACGTGCATCCTCTCGACAAGGACCTGCGGGTCGGAACGGAGGTGATCGCCGAGGTGCTGCGGCAACTCGACCACTGGACGGCATGATGCGCCTTTCGGTAATCATCCCGTGCCGTAATGGGGGGGGGCTTCTCGGCCCGACGCTGGAGTGCGTCCTCAACCAGACCCGTCCCCCCGAGGAACTGATCGTCGTCGACGACGGCTCCACGGACGGGAGCCTCGAGCTGGCGAAGGGCTACGAGGGCGTCTCCGTGGCGACGACCGCCTGGGAGGGAGCGCCGGCCGCCCGCAACAGGGGCATGGAGCTCGCCACCGGCGATGCCGTGATGTTCCTCGATGCGGACGACCTGCTCGGCCCGACGGTGCTGGAAAACCTGCTAGCCGTGCTGGGGCGATACCCGGACGCGGTCGCCTGCTGTCCGTGGTTCCGGCTCGAGGAGGACGACGGCTGCTGGCACAGCGCGCCGCCATCCTGCGCGCCGCGCAGGATGGGGCAGGACGATCTCGCTGCCTGGCTCACCGGCTGGTACCAGCCGCCTTGCTCGGTGCTGTGGTCGAGGACGGCGTTCGAGCGTACCGGCGGCTGGGACGTCGGGCTGCGGGTCAACCAGGACGGCGACGTCATGATGCGTGGCTTCGTTCTCGGGAACCGGCTGCGGATGACCGATGCGGGCGCCGCCTACTACCGTCGGACGCCGGCGGGCAGCCGGTCGCTCAGCAGCATCCGGGCGACCCGTGCGGGTGTGGAGGCGCGCCTGCAGGTGCTCGAGCGTCTGATCTCCATGTTGCGCGAGCGGGGGCGCCTGTGGCGCTACCGCGGCCCGTTGGGAGAGGCGTATGCGGCGGTTGCCGGCGACTGCGTGGACATCCATCCCGATCTCCATGAAACCTGCCTGCGCAATGCGCGCGAGGTGTCCGGTCCGGAGTGGCTGCATCGCACCCGCTGGATTGCGGCGCGCGCGGCACGCAAGGCGGCGCATCTCCGGCGGCATTACCGGCTGGCCACGGTGGCGTCGGCAGTCCCGGCGGACCGGGTAGATCCGCGGCCGCCGGACGGGCCGGTCCAACGCGGCGAAAACCGACCGAAGGTGAGCGTCGTGGTGCCCACCTACAATCGCGCACGCCTGTTGCGGCGGGCCATCGACAGCGCGCTTGGCCAGAGCCACCGCGATCTCGAACTTCTCATCGTCGACGACGCATCGACCGACCGTACGGCGGACATGGTCGCCAGCTACCGGGATTCGCGCATCCGCTACTTCCGTCAGCCAGCCAATGCCGGTGTCGCCGCGGCGCGAAACCGGGGCATGAGGGAGGCCAAGGGAAGCCTGATCGCCTTCCTTGATTCGGACGACATGTGGCTGCCGCAGAAGCTCGAGCTTCAGGTCGACATGTTCGAGAGGGGGCCGCCCGCGCTCGGGCTGGTCCACTGCGCAGTCGAGATCCTCGATGCGGGGGGAAGCGGACGCGTTGTCGTGCCGCGGGAAGGCGGCCTGCTGCGCGACCGTCTGCTGCTCAGCAACGTGCTGGCGGGCGGTTCCTGCGCGATGATTCGCCGGAGCGTCATTGCCGTAGTGGGGTTCTTCGACGAGCAGCTGCCGGCGATCGAGGACTACGACTACTGGCTGCGCATCGCGCGCTTCTTCCGCGTCGACTACGTGCCGGAGGTGCTGGTTCGCTACGACGACCGCACGGGCCCCCCGGTGGCAGGCGACACGGAACGCCGTTCCAGGAACTTCCGGGCGAACTTCGCGGCCCGGCAGCAGTTCTACGAGCGCAACCGTCATGAGATGGAACAGGCAGGCGTGGAGCACGCCTTCCTGCTGGAAAGCGCCAAGCGCCACATCCGCTGGCCGCATGGCGACCAGTCGGCCGGCCGGGGCCTCGCTGCCCGGGCGCTGGCCAGGCGCCCCCTTTCTCCGAGCCTGTATCTCTGGTTCGCCTACGCCCTGATGCCGCGGGGAACACACCCTTTCGCCCTTGCGTTGTCGAAGTCGCTCCGCAGTTTGCGTTCAACAGCATGGCAGAGGGGAATCCAGGGCCCGCAGGGAGGGAGAGGATGAAGTTCGAGGACATCCACGCCATCGTCGGCGGCATACCGTTCATCGACGCGCGGAAGGCACGGTACCTGTACGGCATGATCGTGGAGGAGGGGCGCACCGACGTGCTTGAACTGGGAATCGCTCACGGTGCGGCCACCTGCTACATCGCCGCTGCCCTCGACGAACTGGGGGGCGGAACGGTCACCGCGGTCGACCTCGAGGAACCGCAGGACGAGTTCGATCCGAGCGCCGAGGAGTTGGTGTCGCGCTGCGGGCTGGAATCCTGCGTCGACATCGTCCGCATGAGAACCGGCTACAACTGGTATCTGCACGACAAGATCGTCGAGCAGACCGATGGAAATTCCTGCCAGGAATGTTTCGACCTGTGCATCGTCGATGGGCCGAAGAACTGGACCATCGACGGGGCCGCTTTCTTCCTGGTCGACAAGCTGCTGCGCCGGGGCGGCAAGATCATCTTCGACGACTACAACTGGACCTATGCCGACGCGGACGCAGTCCGCGATGCTACGGACGGCATCACCCATCGCAGCCTGTCCGACGCCGAGAAAATGACCCCCCAGGTGAAGGAGGTCGTCGACCTCCTCGTGATGCAGCACCCGCACTACGGCCGCATAACGATGCTCGACTCGGAGGAATGGGTGGTCGCCGAGAAGGTCGAATCGGACCGCAAGGTGGTCGACGTCACCCGGACCGTGTCGATCGAGGAAGTCATGGCGCGCGCCCGCGCGTTGTTCCGGCGGGGGTCGCGCGCATCGTCGCCTTGAGCGTTTTCCTTCCGGCTCTCTCGCGGCACGCCGGTCGAGCAGGTGATGCGCGATGCGTCTGATCCGCAAGGCCGGCCGCGGGGTTGCCGTGCTCGGGGGGCTGGTGCGGCACTCGCCGGCCCTGATCAGGCATCATCGGTTCCCGCAATCGGCCGAGCGCCTGCTGCGGGAGTTCCATGCGGCGAGTCCGTCGCCGGCGGCTTACGCGGATCTGCTGCGTTACTTCGCCCTCGGGTGGCGTGCCTACAGGACAGATGCGGGAAGCGGCGCACGCTATCCCGGTTTGCCGAGCTGGAGCGGCGGAAAGGCGGATGCGCTCGAAGGTTTCGCCCGGCTGATGCCGATGTTTGGCGCGTGGTGCGCTTCCGGCCGGGAACCCGACGTGGTCCTGCCGGATGGCGGCAGGCTTGCGTTGCCGGAGGAGTTCGAGCGCGGCCTCGTCGCCGGCACTGATCCCGCTTCTCCCGGCTACTGGGGCCCGATGCCGGGGCGTAGCAACCAGCGGATCGTCGAGGCGGCGGATATCGCGCTGGCGCTCTGGCTTTTCCGGGACTCCGTCTGGGAGGGGCTGCCTGCCGGTCGCCGGGAGGCTGTCGCCGACTGGCTGTCCCAGCTGGCGGGCAAGCCGGGGCTGGACAACAACTGGCAGCTTTTCTTCGTTCTGGTGGATAGGGTCCTTTCTGCGCTCGGATATCCCGGCCGCATCCCGGATGCTCGCGCGCGCCATGCCCGCATCCGGGAATTCCATCTCGGCGACGGCTGGTTCAAGGACGGTCCGGGGGGCCGGGTCGATTACTACAGCGCCTGGGGCTTTCACCACGCGCTCCACTGGATCGACCGCATCGATCCGGCCTGGGATCCGGTCTTCATCCGCTGGTGCGAGCGGCAGTTTCTCTCGACTTACAAGTACGTGTTCGCGGCCGACGGCGGACTGCCCATTCTCGGCCGGAGCATCCCCTACCGCATGGCCGCGCCGGCTCCGCTGGTGCTCGGGCATCGCCGCCAGCCCGACATCGTGTCCGCGGGCGAGGCGCGCCGGGCGCTGGACGCCGTATGGAGTCACTTCATCTCCCGGGGCGCGGTTCGGCGCGGCGGCGTGACGCAGGGCTACTACGGCTCGGATCCGCGGTTGCTCGATCCTTATTCGGGTCCGGCCAGCGCGCTCTGGTCGCTGCGGTCGCTGGTCGCCGCCTTCCGGCTGCCGCCCGACAGTCCGTTCTGGGCCGGTGCCGGTGGGTCACTGCCGGTCGAGGAGGGAGATTTCAGCGTGATGGCCGCGGGCGGACGGTGGCGCATCCTGGGGGAGCGTGCGACGGGTGCGACGGCCGTGGAGATCCTCGACAATTCGCCCGGGGCCGCGCCCGAACTCGCGCCGGTCACCCGCCTCCAGGTACTCAGGCGAATCGCCGAGGGGCAGTCGGGGGCGCCGGGCAATACCGACGCGAAGTACGGCCGCCGGTTCTACCGCTCCGACCGCCCTTTTTGCGCCTGATATCCGATCGGATAGCGTTCCTCGAATCGCGGTCGCTATCGGAGCGGCCAATACTGCAAGTCGTTCGTGATTGCATGGGGCATGTGCAGGGGCTCCCGGATACCCATCGTCAATCCAGTTGCCGGGTGCCGGAGGGGAGCGGCGCCGGCTCCGTGTCCCGGGAGTCACCTGCCATGAGCCGCATCGGCGCCGCGACTATGCGAACACTCCTCGTGGCTGCCCTGTTGGGCTTGACGTCCTGCGCCAGCCCGACGCCCTACCAGCCGATGACGGACGGGCAGGGCTATGCGCAGCAGCAGCTGGAGGAGAACCGCTATCGCGTCACCTTCTCCGGCAATACGGCGACGCCGCGTGAAACGGTGGAGAACTATCTGCTGTATCGGGCCGCGGAAGTGACGGTCGAGCGCGGCTACGACTATTTCGTGCTGGCCGACAACCAGGTGGAGCGCATTGCCCGCGCCATTCGCGGCGAGCGCCGGGGCATCCCGGAAGCACGGGTGCGCGAGGAGGTGGTGCGCTATGGCGGCGACGTGCTGGAGACCCTGCGAGGATGGTTCCGTCCGCTCGAGGTGATCGCGTCGCTAGCGCCGCTGCTCGGGCTGTTCGGCACGGTGCTCGGCATGATCGAAGCGTTCCGCCAGCTCGAGA
>JBBDQX010000007.1:0-64212 GCA_040905765.1 Acetobacterales bacterium | reverse complement strand
ATCGAATCACCTGCCGGACCGCGATGGAAGACACTTTTTCAGCAGCCTGCTAGCCGTCGCAGGCTTCCGCTTCGCGCTCCCGGATCTCGGTTTCCAGCGCCTCGGGGGACGACGCGTCGATGACCGCACGCGCGACGTGGAACGCGAAGCCCTGCCGCGCCAGCGCCGCGAGGTCGCGCTCGCGGCGTTCGGCCCGGCGGCGCGGATCGCGCCACGGGCCAAGCCGTCGTCGCTGGGCCGCGCGGGCCGCCGCGCGCAGCTCGGGCAGGGGATTGTCGGCGTCGGCGTTCCGCACGGCCATTTGTATGGCATCGGGATCGACGCCCTTGGCACGCAGCTTGGCGGCGATCTGCCGCCCCGAATCACCCCGGCCGCGGAGGGCATTCGCCTTGCCACGGGCATAGGCGCTGTCGTCGAGCAGCCCGGCGGCCAGGAATCGGGAGATGATCCGCTCGACGGCCGCGCGCCCTTCCTCGGGATCGGTATCATGCGCCTGCTGCGAGCGGCGCACCCGCCGCATCAATGCACGACGGAGCCCTTCGCAAGTCCCGCCGTAGCGGTCGAGATACCATCGCGCCGCGTTGTCGAGGTACCTCTCGGTCGCCTTCTTCGGGGGGCGGCGTTCCCGGCCGCTCGGCGACGTGCTCTCGCTGTCGTGCATTGCGCCAGACTACCCTCGTGCGGCCTCCGGTAAAGGCCTGCACCTTGTCCCTGCCGGTAAGGCATCCATAATCGAGATATGCCCGGACCGGACACGACGCCAGAGACTTCCCGCAGCGAAGCCGGACGAGCGGCCGCGCCGCGCCCCATAGGCCGCGTCAACTGGATCGGCCTGTGGACGCTGTATGCCCGGGAGGTGCGGCGCTACCTCAAGATCTACATGCAGACGCTGTTCGCGCCGATCGTCACGACCCTGTTGTTCCTGGCGGTGTTCACGCTCGCGCTGGGCCGGGCGGTGGAGGTCGTGAACGGCGTGCCTTTCGCCCATTTCCTGATGCCGGGGCTGGTGATGATGGCGATCGCCCAGAACTCCTTCGCCAACACGTCGAGTTCGCTGGTCATCGCCAAGATCCAGGGCAACATCGTAGATGTCCTTATGCCGCCCCTCAGCGCGACGGAACTGGCCCTCGGAATAGCAGGCGGCGGCGCGACCCGGGGACTGATGACCGGCGTGGCGGTGGCCGCGGCGATGTACGTCTTCGTTCCGGTCGGACTGCACGACCCGGTTGCGGTGCTGTTCTTCGCCGTCGGTGCCGCGCTGATGCTCGCGCAGATCGGACTGATCACGGGCATCTGGGCTGACAAGTTCGACCATGCGCAGGCCATCACTAACTTCGTCATCACGCCGCTGGCGTTCCTCTCCGGCACGTTCTACTCGATTGACCGGCTGCCCGGCTTCTGGCATGCGGTGGCCCACGCCAATCCGTTCTTCTACATGATCGACGGGCTGCGCTACGGCTTCCTCGGCGTCGCCGACACCCCGCCGGTGCTCGGTGCCGCCGTCATCGTGGCATGCAATGCCGTCCTCTGGTTCGTAGCGAGCCGGATGCTGGCGAGCGGGTACAAGCTTAAGACGTAGGTGTCCGCGGGCGTTGACTGCCGGGCGAGGCCCGCCGATACTCGCGCCCTTTTCCGACGAAGCAGGATCGGAGCGGCCGTCATGTCGGCGCTGATGCCCACCTACGGCGCGCCCAAACTCGCATTCGAAAGAGGCGAGGGCGCGTATCTGTTCTCCAGCGACGGAAGGCGGTTCCTCGATTTCGCCTCCGGCATCGCCGTGACCGCACTTGGTCACGCGCACCCGCACCTCGTCGAGACGCTGCGATCACAGGCGGACAAGCCCTGGCACGTCTCGAACCTGTTCCGGATCCCGGAGCAGGAGCGTGCCGGCGAGCGTCTGACCGGTGCCTGTTTTGCGGACATGGCGTTCTTCTGCAACTCGGGGGCGGAGGCGGTAGAGGGCGGCCTGAAGATGGTGCGCCGCTACCACGCCGAGACGGGCCATCCGGAGCGCTACAGGACCATCACCTTCCAGGGCGCCTTTCACGGCCGCACGCTGGCGACCATTTCGGCCGGCAAGCAGGAGAAGCACCTCAAGGGCTTCGGCCCGCAGGTCGACGGCTTCGATCAGGTCGCCTTCGGCAACCTGAACGAGTTGCGTAACGCCATCACCGCCGAAACCGCCGGCATCCTGGTCGAGCCGGTGCAGGGTGAGGGCGGCGTACGCGTCGCCGATGCCGACTTCCTGCGCGGCATCCGCGCCGTGGCGGACGAATACGGCCTGCTGATGATGGTCGACGAGGTACAGACCGGCATGGGCCGGACCGGCAGGCTGTTCGCCCACCAGTGGAGCGGCGTGACGCCCGACGTCATGGCGGTCGCCAAGGGTATCGCCGGCGGCTTTCCGATGGGGGCCGTCCTGACCACGGAGGCGGTCGGCCGGCACATGACCGCCGGCAGCCACGGCAGTACCTTCGGCGGAAACCCTCTTGCCTCCGCAGTGTCGAACGCCGTGCTGGACGTCGTGCTGGCGGACGGATTCCTGGACGGCGTCGCCGCTATCGCCAGGAAGCTGCGCAGCCGGGTCGAGACGCTCGTCAAGGCGAACCCCACGGTGTTCAGGGAAGTCCGCGGCAGCGGATTGCTGCTCGGCGTGGTCTGCGAGGTGCCGAACACGGAGGTCGTCGCGGCGGCGCAGGAGGAAGGGCTGCTGCTGGTCCCTGCCGGGGACAACGTGGTGCGGCTGCTGCCGCCGCTGATTATCGGGGATGCGCAGGTCGAGGAGGCCGCCACCCTGCTCGATAGAGTGGCCGCACGCTGTGCGCCGACGGGATGAGGGTGCCGTGCTGAAGCGCAATCCCGCGCCGGCGGCGGAGATTCGGCATTTCGTCGACCTCAAGGACCATGATCGGGCTACCTTGCGGGACATGCTGGCGCGCGCGAAGGCTTGCAAGGGCGGCGCGCTGGGCGACCGCCAGCCACTGGCGGGCAAGACGCTGGCGATGATCTTCGAGAAGCCGTCGACCCGGACGCGCGTATCGTTCGATGTCGGGATGCGCCAGCTCGGTGGCTCCACGATTTTCCTGGCCGGGAGCGAGATGCAACTGGGCAGGGGCGAGACCGTCGCCGACACGGCCCGGGTGCTGTCGCGCTACGTCGACGCGATCATGATCCGCACCGACCGCCACGACAAGGTGGCGGAACTGGCCGCTCATGCGAGCGTGCCGGTGATCAATGGCCTGACGGATGACAGCCATCCGTGCCAGCTGATGGCGGACGTGATGACGTTCGAGGAATGGGCCGGCCCCATCGAGGGGCAGCGGGTCGCCTGGAGCGGCGACGGCAACAATGTCGCCCGTACCTGGATCCATGCCGCGGCCCGCTTCGGCTTCGAGTTTTCCCTCGCCTGCCCGGCGAAGCTCAATCCGCCGCAGCATCTGCTGGACTGGGCGCGTGGCGAGGGGGCTGCCGTATCCGTCACGCACGATCCTCGGGAGGCGGTGGCGGGCGCGGCCTGCGTCGTTACCGATACCTGGGTGTCGATGGGTGACGAGGAAGCAGAGAATCGCCACAATCTTCTTGCCCCCTACCGCGTCGATGCGCGGCTGATGGCATTGGCGGCAAAGAACGCCATCTTCATGCATTGCCTTCCGGCCCATCGTGGCGAGGAGGTGACGGACGAGGTCATCGACGGGCCGCGGTCCGCGGTCTGGGACGAGGCGGAGAACCGGCTGCATGCCCAGAAAGGGGTGCTCGCCTGGTGCTTCGGAGTCGGGATCGATACGCCGGACTAGTCGGCGGAGAAATGCAGTGACTGGCTACGCGCCGCTTGGCGGCGACTTCATCCTGCCCTTCCATATCCTCGACCGGTACATCCGCGGTCGGATGATCTGCCTCGGCAGCTTGGCCGACGAAATCGTCTCGAGGCACGACTATCCGGCGCCGGTGTGCTCCTTGCTTGGCGAGGCGTTGGCATTGACCGCAGGGCTGGCGAGCACATTGAAGTTCGACGGGACGTTCAGCGTGCAGACGCGCAGCGACGGCCCGGTGAAGATGCTGCTCACCGACGTCACCAACACCGGCGAGATGCGGGCCTATGCGCGCTTCGATTCCGGGCGGCTTGCCGAGGTGCTGTCGGATGCCGGCGAGCCCGAACGTCTCCCGGTGCCGCGCCTGCTTGGCGCGGGGCATATCGCGTTCACCGTCGATCGCGGCGGCAGCGCCGCCTCCTACCAGGGTATCGTCGATCTCTCGGGCTCCAGCCTGGCGGAGTGCGCCCACACCTACTTCCGCACCTCGGAGCAGCTCGATTGCGCGATCAAGATCGCGGCCGGGCGCGGTCCGTGGCCGGAAGGGAACGGCCGCTCGACCGCCTGGCGCGCGGGCTGCCTGTTGCTGGAGCGCCTGCCGGCGGACACGCGCGACGAAAGCGTGCTGGAGCAGCGCGATGAGGACTGGCGGCGTGCGGTGATCCTTCTCGGCAGCTGCAGCGATGCGGAACTGCTCGATCCGCATCTGCCGAAGGAGGATCTGCTGCACCGGCTGTTCCACGAGGAGGGGCTGCGGGTGATGGAGGCCCGCGGTCTGTCGGTTGGTTGCCGGTGCTCGCGCGAGCGGGTCGAGAACGTGCTCCTCAGCTTCCCTCGCGGCGAGCTTGAGGACATGAAGGTCGACGGCAGATACAGCGTCACCTGCGAATTCTGCGGCCGCTCCTACGAGTTCGAGGATGCGGATCTCCACCTCGACGAATCGGACAACCAGGAACGGAGGCTGTCGTGACCCGGATGTTGCCTCTTCTAGCCGTAGTGCTGGTAGCACTCGTGACTGCCTGCACCTCGACGCCGCCGGCGAACCGGTTGCCGGAACTTCGCTTCGACCATCTGCCGCCGATCCGTCTGGACGTCTCCTCGATCGACATCGTGCAGGCGTACAAGCCGCCGATGACCGAGCCGAACGTCGAGCACCTGCTGCCGGTATCGCCGGCTCGGGCCGCCGAGAACTGGGCGCGAGACCGCCTGCGCGCGGAGGGCAGCCGGGGCGTGGCCCGCTTCACCGTGCTGGATGCCTCGGTAACGCGTCAGCCATTGCAGACCAAGTCAGGAGTGACCGGCTTTTTCACCACCGAGCCGTCGGAGCGGTACGAAGCCACGCTCGACGTGGCGCTGGACGTGATCGATCCTGCGGGCCGCCGGCTCGCTCAGGTTGAAGCCCGGGCGAACCGCGTCCGTGCCATCAGGGAAGATGCCTCGCTCAACGACCGCCAGCGCATGCAGTTCGAACTGGTCGAATCGCTGATGGCGGATCTGAACGCGGAACTTGAGCGCCAGGCCCAGCGTCACCTCGCACCCTACCGGGTCGGCTCCGGGGGGTAGTCCGCCGTACACCGGCGTCCGGTTAGCGGCGCCAGAACGCCGGCGTCAGCATGATCAGCACGGTGAAGACTTCGAGCCTGCCGAGCAGCATTCCGGCGGTCAGCATCCATTTGGCCGCATCCGGCAGCGGCTGGAAGTTGCCGGTAGGCCCGACAATCTCCCCGAGGCCCGGCCCGACATTGGAGATCGCGGTGGCCGCGGCGGAGACGGAGGTCAGGAAGTCGAGCCCGGTCAGGCCGAGGCCGAGCGCCAGCACCACGAACGACAGCGCGAACACGAAGAAGAAGCTCAGCACGGACTCCGACACCGCTTCCGGTATGGGGCGGCGGTTGAAGTAGGGGATGAACACCCCGTGCGGCACCAGCAGGTGGCGGAGCTGCACGGCGGTATGCGCGTAGAGCACCTGGAAGCGGAAGATCTTGATCCCGCAGGAGGTCGAGCCGGCACAGCCGCCCACGAACATCAGCAGCAGGAAGACGGTGATAGCGAACCCGCCCCACTGGTCGTAGCCGGTGGTGGTGTAGCCCGTTCCCGTCATGTTGGAGATGATGTTGAACGAGGCCTGCCGCACGCCGAGCTCGAGCCCGACGTCGTTGGTGCTGATGTGCCACCAGGACATCATCGCCGACGTGCCGATGGCGATGATCAGGAACCAGCGCACCTGGCTGTCCCTGAAAAGCTGCGCGGCGCTGCCGCGCATGGCTTGCAAGTAGAGGACGAACGGCAGGCCGCCGATCAGCATCCCGGCAATGATGATCCATTCCACGGCGATGTTCTGGAACGCGGCGATCGACGCGTCGCGGGTCGAGAACCCGGCCGTGGCGATGGTGGTCATTGCATGTGCGATCGAATCGAAGGCCGAGAGGCCGGCAACCCACAGCATCAAGGCCCACAGCAACGTCAGGGCGACGTAGATCATGGTGATGTTGCCGGCGACCTGGGCGGCGCGCGGCATCGCCTTGTCGCTGGTGTCGGAGGACTCCATGCGGAACAGCTGCATGCCGCCGACCTTCAGGAACGGCAGCACCGCGATGGCCGTGACGATGATTCCGATACCGCCCAGCCATTGCAGGATGGCGCGCCACAGGAGGATTCCGGGTGGGCTGTTGTCCAGCCCGGTTATCACCGTGGCGCCGGTCGTCGTGATGCCGGACATCGCCTCGAAGAAGGCGTCTGTGAAGGTGAGGTCGAGGTCTGAAAAGGCGAAAGGCAGCGCGGCGAACACCGCGATCGCCAGCCAGCTGATGGTCGTCAGCACGAAGGCGCTGCGCACGTTGAAGCGGAACTCGTCGGCGCGGCAGGTGAGGGCCAGGGCTACCCCGACGAACATGGTCACGGCGGCGGCAGCGGCGAACACCTGCCAGTCGGACGTGCCGTGGACCAGGTCGACCACCGCGGGTGCCGTCATGCTCAGTGCCAGCGTCGCCAGCATCAGCCCGATGACGAAGAAGATCGGCCGGAAATCGATCACGGAATGTAGCGCAAGGCAGTGCTAGGGGCGGCCATGATCATCGTGGCCCCGGCGGAAGTCCACGCATTTTGGCTCTCGTGACGCCGCCTGCGCCTAGGCGAAGGAGATCTCGCCGGGTTTCGGATTGCCTATCATGGCGAGGAATTCGCGCCGCGTCGTCGCATCGTTGCGGAACGCGCCCAGCATGCGGCTGGTGACCATGACCACGCCGGGCTTGTGCACGCCGCGGGTGGTCATGCACTGGTGGGCTGCCTCGATCACCACGGCGACGCCCTGCGGCTCCAGCACTTGCTGTACCGTGTTGGCGATCTGCGCCGTCATTTTTTCCTGGATTTGCAGTCGTTTCGCGTAAAGCTCCACCACGCGGGCGAGTTTGCTGATCCCGACGACGCGGCGGTGCGGCAGATAGGCGACATGGGCCCGCCCGATGATCGGCGCGATATGGTGCTCGCAGTGCGACTCGAAGCGGATGTCGCGCAGCAGCACGATCTCGTCGTAGCCGTCGGTCTCGTCGAACGTGCGCTGAAGGACCTCCGTCGGGTCCTCGGAATAGCCGCCGAAATGCTCCTCATAGGCGCGTACGACGCGCCCGGGCGTACCGCGGAGGCCCTCTCGCGAAGGATCGTCTCCCGCCCAGCGGATCAGCGTCTCGACGGCGGCTTCAGCTTCCTCGCGGGTCGGACGGGAGGGTGAAACGCTGCCGGCCGACGGCGTCGGCGAGGGAGGGAGATCCTTGTTCATCTTTTCCTGCACATCTGTCGCATGGTCCGGTCTGCCGCCGGGCGCGGCGCAGTCAGTTGATGCGCACTTCCTGGTGCGGACTGTCGAGCGAGAAGGCGGGAATTTCGACGTCGAAACGGGTCCCCTGTCGGGTTTCTACCTGGTAGGTGCCGACCATGATCCCCGAGGGGGTCGGAAGCGGTGTGCCGCTGGTGTACTCGAATGCCTGGCCGGGGCTCAACACCGGCTGTTCGCCGACCACGCCGGACCCGCGAACCTCCTGCACCCGGCCCAGCGAATCGGTGATGCGCCAGTACCGTGTCTTCAACTGTACGGTCTCGGAGCCTGCATTTTCGATGCGCACCCGATATGCCCAGACGAAATGGTTGTCGTCCGGCGAGGACTGGTCCGCCAGGTAGGTCGGCTCCACGGATACGCTGATGTCTTTGGTCGTGGCTGTGTACATGGCGTCCGGCACCGTCGTTTCCGTCGTTCCGTCACCACGTCCGCTCGCTCCAGCGACGGATCGGGGGATGTTAGGGGAATAAGCCATGATTTCCAATCCGTTCGGCCCGGCGTGTGCCGGCGGCGGCACGGTATTTCAACCAAGAAGGGGCGCGCCCCCCGCTTCCTGTTACGCGGTTCGGTACCGGGCGGACCAGTCCCGAAGGCACCGCGGCCCGGACGGGCTCAGTTGACGGTGATCACCACACGGCGATTGGCGAGTTCCCGCACGCCGTTGCCGGTATCGACCGCCGGGTTGGTTTCGCCTCTGGCGGTAACTCCGACCGTCTTCTCGGGTACGCCGAGTTCGTAGAGGAACTCCTCCACGACCTTCGCCCGCACCTCCGAAAGCTGCTGGTTGTAGCTGTTGGCGCCCGCCCGGTCGGTATGGCCGGCCACGGAAATCCCCGGTCCGCCCATCGCCTTGGAAACCTCGAGGATGTCACGCTCCGCGGCATGGCGTGCGGCGCGGCGCAGCACCGACTGCGCCTCGGCGCTGAGGTCGACCGAGTCGAAGTCGAAGTAAACGGTAAAGCTCATCGGCTGCGGCGCAGGCGCAGGCGCGGGGGCCGGCGCCTGCGTCGGCGCGGGCTGCGGTGCCGGCTGGGCCATGGGCGCGGATGCGCGCGCCGACAGAAGTTCCGCGACGGCATCGAGGAAGTCCTGGCGGCAGGCGGCGATATGTTCAGTCTGCCAGCCTTCCTCGAGCTGTTCCAGCCAGCAGTCATACTTGACTTGTGCCCTCGCGGACAGTTCCGGGCGCTTGCTGCGCCAGTCACCCTCGTTCAGCAGGCCAACGAGGATCTCCCTGTCCTGCTGCGCCTCGGAGATCAGGTTCTGCGGCAAGGAGCGCGAGGCCGGCTCGTCCGGCTGGACGTCCTGTCCGCTCCAGGCGGCGAGAGTCTTGATGGCGTAGTGTTCCGCATCGGGCCAGTCCAGCATGCGGTTGGCCTCGAAATCCGCCAGTGCCTGGTACTCGTTACCGAGCGCCCTGTTGAACGCCGTGATATCGCCGCTTGGCGAAGCGGTCTTGAGCTTCTCCAGGTTCCCCGTGCATGCGCCCAGCAGCGCCACGGCGAGTAGGGCGGGAAACACCTTTACGACTTGCATCCGTTACTATCCTCCAGCTTGGACTTTCTGCCCGCACGCCGGGCAGATACTCCCAACCCGCAGGATATGGGAGTTTTCCGGCCTGCGCCAGTGACTGTGCAAGCATCGCTAAAGATGCGACAGCGCTTGGGCGATATCTTCCTTAAGGTCCTCTACGTCCTCCAGTCCGACCGACAGCCGCAGCAACCCGTCCGAGATGTCGAGCCTCGCACGCTCCTCAGGGCCGATGCGCTGGTGGGTGGTGGTGGCGGGATGGGTGATGATGCTCTTCGCGTCGCCGAGATTGTTCGAGATGTCGATCAGCCGCAGGCTGTTCTGGAAGCGAAACGCCGCTTCCTTGCCGCCGGGCACCTCGAAGCTGACCAGCGTGCTGCCGCCGGTCATCTGCCGTTTCGCAAGGTCGTGTTGCGGATGGCTCGGCAGCCAAGGGTACAGGACTTTCCTGACGTCGTTCCGCCCGCTGAGGAACTGTGCGATGTCGATCGCGCGGGCGGTCATCGCCTCGACGCGCATGGGCAGCGTTTCCAGTCCCTTCATCAGCAGCCAGGCATTGAACGGGCTCATGCTCGGGCCGGTATTACGCATGAACGGCACGAGATGTTCCTCGAGGAAGGTCTCGTCGCACAATATCATGCCGCCGAGCGCACGGCCCTGCCCGTCGATGTGCTTGGTCGCGGAATACATCACGACGTCGACGCCGAACTGCATCGGCTTCTGGTAGATCGGCGTGGCGAACACGTTGTCGACCACGACCTTCGCGCCCGCCCGGTGCGCTAGGTCGCACACGGCCGCGAGGTCGACCAGCGCGAGCGTGGGATTCGACGGCGTCTCCAGGAACACTGCATCGGCCGGCTTCGACAGCGCGCGTTGCCATTCGTCGAGGTTGGTGCCGTCGACGAACTCGCTCTCGATGCCGTACCGCGGCAGCAGGGTCGAACAGATGTAATGGCAGGACCCGAACAGCGCCCGCGACGCGACGACCCGATCCCCTGCCTTCAGGAAACACATCAGCGCGGCGAAAACCGCCGCCATCCCGGTGGCGGTAGCACGCGCCCCCGCGGCGCCTTCGAGGAGGGCCATCCGCTTCTGGAACATGTCCACGGTCGGATTGGAAAAACGCGAATAGATGAACCGCTCGCCTTCTCCGGCGAAGGCGCCTTCGGCATCTTCCGCAGTCGGGTAGATGTATCCCGAGGTCATGAAGATGCCCTCGCAGGTCTCCCCGAACTGGCTGCGGTCGAGGCCGCCCCGGATCAGTTGGGTGGCCGCCCGCCAGGCATCGCCGTTTCCCTTCTTCGCGCTGTCCGCCATCGCTCCGTCACTCCGTCTCGAACGAAAAAAGCCCCGACCACAAGGTCAGGGCTCATCCGCTCCGACCTTTTAGCTGGTTTGTTTAACGTGGCCGCAAGCTGGTCGCCAAATCACCACGGAGGCGGAGACTACTGGTCCGCCATGTACCGCGTCAACGCTTCGGCGTCCCCTCCTCCCCGAGGTCCCAGAAGATTCCCGCCATCACCCCGAGCGCCTCGCGCGACGCCGAAAGCAGCAGGTGCTCGTCCGGCCCGTGCTGCTTGCAGCCGCCATACGAATGCGGAACGAAGATCGACGGCATGCCGAGGATGTCGATGAACACCTGTGTCGGCAATCCTCCGCTGGCATTGGGGCAGATGTGCGGCGGCTCGCCGGTGGTCCGCCGCACCGATGCAGCCGTCCACTGGACCCAGGGGTCATCGATGTCGCAGCGGGTCGCGGGGAAGAAATGCGCCTCGTCCCACTCGACCTCGATCATGCCGAAGCCATGCGCGTCCAGATGGCGTCGGATGGCGGGAAGGAATTCGCGGTAATCGGTGTCTACCGTAAAGCGCATCTGGCAGGTCGCCAGCGCCGCGGGAGGCACCGCGTTGACCGGATTGTCGGGATTGCCGCATGTGAAGGCGAGGATATTGAAGCTCGACCAGCCATACAGCCTCTCGGCGGGAGTCAGCCCAGGCTCGCCGATTTCCGGATCGGGAGTCGGCGCGTCGCCGCCGGGATCGACGACGCACTCGGCCAGTGCTACCCGGACGGAGTTCGGGATTCCCTGCGGTTTCAGCGCATCAACGAGGATCTTCTCGTTCGGCGTGGTGAAACTGGCAAGCGCATGCGCCAGGGTGATGCCCGGGTTTCGGATCAGCCCGCCGTAATGGCCAGAGTGCACGCCCCCTTCGCGCAGCTTGAGGCTCAGCGTGAATATGTACGAGCCCCGGCTTCCGAGAGTCAGTGCCGGACGCGACGGCGTCAGGCGAGGGCCGTCGGATGCGATCAGCACGTCGGCCGCGAACTTCTCCTTGTGCTGACTTGCCGTCTCCGGAAGGCCGGGCGATCCCGGCTCCTCCGACATCTCGAGCATGACCTTGCAGTTGAAGCCGAGACGGCCGCGGGCCCCGAGTGCCGCGTCCAGCGCCGCCATGTTGATTGTGTGCTGGCCCTTGTTGTCGGCCGTGCCGCGCCCGTACAGCCGGTCGCCGCGCTGCGTCACCGTCCACGGGTCGAGGCCTTCCGACCATTCCTCCGGGATGCCGCGCACCACATCGCCATGTCCGTAGGTCAGCACCGTCGGCAGCGCCACATCCTCGATGCGCCCTGCGTAGAGCACCGGCCCGCCGCCCGCGACAGGATTATCCAGAACCTCGCATTCGAAGCCCATCCTGGCGAACGCCGGAACGATCTCCTCGTCGAGGTAGCGGTATGATTCGGGAAGCTGTGCAGGGACGTGGCTCTCGGTGCGATAGGCGACGCGTCGTGCCATCTCCGCCACGAACGAACCGTCGTCGAAATAGGCATGGGCATTGGCGATCGCCGTGTCGCGGCTCATGGCGGGCTCCCTGGCCGGGGCGTGTGCATCGCAGGACCGCCGGCGCGACAAAGGTTGCCGCCGATCGGCCGCTTGCGTATATGATTCGCTGCCCGGATCCGGCGCGTCAGCGTCGGGCGCGGCGCGGGTGTAGCTCAATGGTAGAGCAGAAGCTTCCCAAGCTTAAGACGGGGGTTCGATTCCCCTCACCCGCTCCAGCGGTTCCCGGTCCGCAACGCTTCCCCGGCCCGCACCGCGCGGACGGCTCCGCTGCGCGAGGTCGGTAGTCCGTATTATGCGCATTTTCCGCCGACTGGCCCTGCTGGCCACCCTGCTGACACTCGCCGCAGGCGTGTTGTGGTACGTCCGCGATGCCGGCATCCCCGAAGTGACCGTGGTCACGCCGATCCGCGGCAAGGCCGTGCACGCCGTCTATGCGACCGGGGTTGTGGAGCCCGTACATTGGGCGAGGGTGACGCCGCTGGTGCGCGGTCGTATCGCGGAGATCTGCGCCTGCGAGGGCAAGCGCGTCATGCGCGGAGCCTTCCTGGTGCGACTCGAGTCGGGCGAGGAGGAAGCGGCCTACACGGAGGTTGAGGCCGAGGCGCGTTACCTGGAGGAGGAACTCAAGCGGCAGCGCGATCTTTTCGCGCGCAAGGTGGCGAGCGCCGCTACCTACGAGCGGGCGTTGAGCACGTACACCAAGGCCCTTGCCGCCCTCGCCGCGGCACGCGAGAGGCTGGAGGACCTGCAACTTCGCGCGCCGCTCGATGGTGTGGTGTTGCGGCAGGACGGCGAGGTCGGCGAGGTGGTCGAGCCCGGCCAGGTGCTGTTCTGGGTTGGCCAGCCGGAACCGCTCTGGATTGAGGCCGCGGTGGACGAGGAGGACATTCCGCTCGTCGCCGCCGGGCAGCGGGTGGTGATCAAGGCCGATGCCTTTTCCGACCAGGTGCTCGAGGGAACGGTGGAACGGATCACGCCCAAGGGCGATCCGCTCAACAAGAGCTATCGCGTGCGGATCGCGTTGCCGGCCGACAGCCCGCTGCTGATCGGCATGACCACGGAGGCCAACATTCTCGTGCGTACCGTCGATGACGCCCTGCTGGTGCCGACGGCGTCCCTGCGCGGCAACGCGTTGTGGGTGGTGGAAGGCGGTCTTGCCCGCCGCATGGACGTCGAGGTCGGAGTCCGCGGCGACGACCGCAGCCAGGTCACGGCCGGCGTCGACGGCACGACGCAGGTGATCGTCGATCCCGGCCCCGATCTCGCTGCGGGTCAGCGGGTCAGCACCGTCAGGGGCGGGCGCAGGTGAAGGTTGTCCTCTCGATCGCTCTTGCCCACCTCCGCAACCGGATCCGGCAGACGGCAGTCTCCGTGCTCGGCGTCGCCACCGGCGTCGGATTCTTCATCGCCGTCGCGGCCCTTATGGAAGGTTCCCAGCGCGACTTCGTGGAGACCATTGTCGACGCGACGCCTCATGTGGTGATCTCGGACGAATACCGCATGCCCCCGCCGCAGCCGGTGGAGCGCGTCTTCCCCGATGCGGCGATCCGGCTGATCGGCGTCAAGCCGAAGGATGAATTGCGCGGCATCCGCAATCCGAACGCCCGCGTGGCCGCGCTGGATGCGCTGCCGGGCGTTTCCGCGGCACCGACGTTGCGCGGGCAGGTCGTCGCCCGCTTCGCCGGTCAGGATGTGGCCGGCACCGTGGTCGGGATCGACCCCAGGCGGGAGCGCAACGTCTCGCAACTCGCCGACGACATGACGGCCGGCCGTATCGACGACCTGTACGGCGCCGCCAACGGCGTGATCCTCGGCAACGGGTTCATCCGCAAGCTCGGTATATCCGTCGGAGACACGATGTCGGTCTCGTCGCCCACCGGCGTGCTGATGAAGATGAAGGTGGTCGGCAGCTTCCGGACCGGCGTGGTGGCTATCGACGACACCACCGGCTACGCCTTGCTGAAGAAGGTGCAGGTGTTGCAGGACCGTCCGAACGTGGTCAACGAGATACGACTGCGGGTCGACGACATCTACGACGCATCTGCCCTGGCGCGGTCGGTGGAGGCCCGCTACGGCTACAAGGCCAATTCATGGGACGAAGCCAACGAGGACATCCTCCGGGTTCTCGAAATCCGCAACATGATCCTCTATTCCGTCGTCCTCGCCATCCTCGTCGTCGCCGGATTCGGTATCTTCAACATCGTCTCGACGGTGACCTTCGAGAAGGTCCGAGACATCGCCATCCTCAAGTCCCTGGGCTTCCAGGAGCGCGATATCCGCCGCATCTTCGTCGTCCAGGGTGCGGTGGTGGGCGCCATCGGCGCGGTGATCGGCTGGGTTCTGGGCTTCGGCCTGTGCCGGCTGCTCGGCAGCATCGAGTTCGAGGTCGCGGCGTTCACCGAGGTCTCGCGCCTGCCGTTGTACGAGGCGCCGGTGCTTTACCTCGTGTCCGCGCTGTTCGCGCTGGTCACGGCGGTGGCGGCGGCATGGCTGCCGGCGCGCCGTGCGGCGCGCGTCAACCCAGTCGACATCATCCGGGGCGCCGCATGAGCGAGGTCCGCATCGAGGCGCGGAACGTCACCCGCGTCCTGCCGGCGGCGGTGCCGGTGACTCTCATCGCTCACGTGGACCTGCGGGTGGATGCCGGAGAATTCGTGGCGATCACCGGGCCGTCCGGTTCGGGCAAGTCCTCGCTGCTCTATCTCCTCGGATTGCTCGACCGGCCGACCGAAGGGGAAGTCCTGCTGGAAGGTCGCTCGACCGCCACGCTCAGCTCCGAAAAGTTGGCGAAGCTGCGCCTCAGCACGCTCGGCTTCGTGTTCCAGTTCCACTTCCTGCTGCCGGAGTTCACGGCGCTCGAGAACGTGATGATCCCGATGCAGCGGTTCGGTCGCCTGGACGACGACGTGGTCCGCGACCGTGGCAAGGCGATCCTCGGCGAGCTAGGGCTGGCGGACCATGCGCACAAGCGGCCGGACCAGCTCTCCGGCGGGCAGCGCCAGCGTGTCGCGATCGCCCGCGCCCTTGCCAACGAACCCGACGTGGTGCTCGCCGACGAGCCGACCGGCAACCTCGATACGCGCAGCGCGATGACCGTGTTCGAGATCTTCCGTTCCCTGGCGCGCGACCACGGCAAGGCGGTGATCGCCGTTACCCACGACTCCGAGCTGGCGTCGCTGACAGACCGGCGCGTGCACATCGTCGATGGCGCCATCGTCGGGGAGGCGCGCAACGCCGGCGTCGCTTGACTCGCCATTCCGGGCACACTTGACTCGTCCGGCCGGCCGCGATGCAGCGGACGGCGATTCCTCGGCGACGAACAAGCCGATAACGAGGGAGGAACGACGCCAGGTGGCGGATCGGGTGGTTCTCTGCGAGTGCTTCGCGCGCGACGGGCTGCAGCACGAGCCCGACTTCCTTCCCACGGCACGCAAGGTCGAGGCGATCGACCGTTTCACGGCGCTCGGGTTCCCGCGCGTTGAGGCCACATCTTACTCGAACCCCAAGGTCGTGCCGCAGTTCGCCGACGCATCCGGGGTCCTGCAGGCCATCCGGCGCGGCGATGGCGTGCACTACAAGGGAACCTGCGCCAACCTGCGTGCCGTCGAGCGTGCGGTCGCCGACCATGACGCCGGCCGCGGCCCGACCGAGATCAGCCTGCTGGTCTCGGCGACCGAGTCGCATACGCAGAAGAACCTCCGCACCGACCGCGCCGGGCAGTGGCAGCGGGTCGGCGAGATGGTCGCCGCGGCCGGCGACCGGTTCCGGCTCGTCGGCACGGTCTCGGTCGCCTTCGGCTGTCCGTTCGACGGGTGGGTTGATCCAGGCTCGGTAGTGGAGGACGCGGCGCGGTTCGCCGATCTTGGCGTCGGTCTTGTGGCGCTCGGCGACACCACCGGCATGGCCAACCCACGCATGGTCGCGGCGCTGTTCGAGCGCGTGCAGCGCGAGGTGCCGCAGGCGACGCCGATCGCCCATTTCCATGACACCCGCGGTGCCGGCCTCGCCAATTGCGTCGCCGCGTTCGACGCCGGCTGCCGCCATTTCGACAGCAGCTTCGGCGGAACCGGTGGCCATCCGGCCAGGATCCAGTATGGCGGCGGCTACACCGGGAACGTCTGTACGGAGGACCTCGTCGCGTTGTTCGAGGCGATGGGCGTCGATACCGGGATCGATCTCGACGGCCTGCTCGCCACCGCCGGGTTCTGCGAGCGGCTCCTCGGCCGCGAGCTGCGCGGGATGGTCACGCGCACCGGCCTCGGCCTTCTGCAACGGGAGCAAGCCCATGCCTGACGTCCTGCTGGTCGAGGACCGGGGCGCCGTCCGTATCCTGACGCTCAACCGGCCCGACAAGCTGAACGCGCTGAACCATGCGCTCGCCGGCGCCCTGATTGCCGCGCTGGAACAGGCGGACCGCGACAGGGGCGTGCGGGCCGTGGTGCTCACCGGTGCGGGGCGCGCGTTCTGCGCCGGCGCCGACCTGTCGGAGTTCAGGGACCTCAGGCCCGGCGACAACCAGGACTTCGTCACCGAACGTGCCGAGCAGTCCTACCGCCTCAACACGATGCTGACGAAGCTGCGCACGCCCGTCATCGCCGCCGCGCGCGGGCACGCCGTCGGCGGCGGCGCGGGCCTGTGCCTCGGCTGCGACATGGTTGTCGCTTCCGAGACGCTCAAGCTCGGCTATCCCGAGCTGAAGCACGACATCGTCGCGGCCGTGGTGATGACCGGCCTGACCCGGCAGGTCGGCCGAAAGATCGCCTTCGAACTGGTGGCAACGGGTCGCATCCTCGGCGCGCGGGAGGCGCTCGACCTTCGCATGATCAACCGGGTGGTGGCCGACGATGCGCTGCTGGACGAGGCGGTGGCGCTGGCGGCGAAGCTTGCCGCGGTGGCCGAACCGGCGATGCGCACGACCAAGGAGCTTTTCTACCGGGTCTGCGAACTGCCCTACGACGAGGCGATGCTCGCCGGCCGCGACGTCAACATGATCATGCGCGGTTTCCGCAAGGCCAGGGACTGATGGCGAAGCCGCTCGACGGCATCAGGGTGCTGGACTTCTCGCGCGTGCTCGCGGGACCGTTCTGCACGACGGCGCTGGCCGAGATGGGTGCCGACGTGGTCAAGGTCGAGCGACCCGACGGCGGCGACGAGGCGCGGCGCTGGGAGCCTTTCGTCGGCGGCGAGGTTGATCCGGAGAAGAGCGCCTACTTCTTCACCTTCAACCGGCAGAAGCGTTCGATGACCCTCAACCTCAAGTCGGAGGAGGGGCTCGACGTCGCCCGGCGCATGGCGCGCGAGGCCGACGTCGTCATCGAAAACCTGATGCCCGGCGGCATGGCGAAGTATGCCCTGTCCTACGACGACCTGAAGACCGACAACCCGGGACTCGTGTACCTGTCGAACACCGGCTTCGGGCAAACCGGCCCGTACAGCAAGCGGAAGGGCTACGACACCATCTTCCAGGCGATGGGCGGGGTGATGAGCCTGACCGGCGAATACGGCGGCGGACCGGTGAAGGTGGGCACCCCGATCGCCGATCTCACCGCCGGGCTGTGGGGGCTGATCGGCATCCTCTCCGGGCTGGCGGGACGGCAGAACAGCGGCCATGGCTGCTACGTCGACCTGTCGATGTACGACGTTCAGGTCAGCCTGCTGTCGATGGCGGCGGCGACCTACTTCACTTCCGGCGATGTGCTGCCGCGCTCGGGCACCGAACGGCTCGGCCGGGTGCCGACCGCCGGCTTCGAATGCCGGAACGGCCGCTGGCTGCAGATCAGCGCCAGCGATCAGCACTGGGAGGCGCTGTGCCGCGTGCTCGGACTCGACGACCTGTGGGCCGACGAGGACCTGCGCGACAACAACGTCCGGGTGAAGCGCCGCGCAGAGGTGTACGACGCGCTGCGTCCGGCGATCCTCGCGTGGGGGCGGGACGAACTGCTCGACGCCTTCGATAAGGCCGGCGTCCCGTGCGGGCCGATCAACCATGTCGACGAGATCATGGACGACCCGCACACCAGGGCGCGCGACCTCGTGCAGACATTCGTGCATCCGGTGATCGGCGAATTCCCGGCGTTGCGCCAGCCGCTCCGTTACCGGGACTACGACAATCCCGATGTCGGCCGTCCGCCGCTGCTCGGCGAGCATACCGAAGCGGTACTGCAGGAGTGGCTGGGTCTCGACGGCGCGGCTGTGGCGGCGCTGCGCGAGAAGGGGGCGGTCTGAGATGAAGCAGGACTTCGAGACAGTCAGCGTATCGACGCGAAAGGGCGTCGGCACCCTGCTGCTGAACCGGCCGGAGTCGCGCAACGCCCTGAACCTCCGGATGTGCCTCGACCTGCTGTCGGCGATCGAGGGGCTGGCGGCGGATCCGAAGGTGAAGGTCGTGCTGGTGCGCGGGGAGGGGCCGGTGTTCTGCGCCGGCGCCGACCTGAAGGAGCGCAAGGGCAAGGGGCCCGACTGGGTCGCCGAGCGGCGACGGCGGTCTTTCGCGGCCTACGCGGCGATGGATGCTTGCGAGAAGCCGATGATCGCCGTGGTGCATGGCCCGGCCGTGGGGTCCGGCTGCGAGATCGCCAGCGCCTGCGACTTCCTGCTGGCGTCGGAGAAGGCGAGCTTCCGTTACCCCGAGGCGGTGTGGGGCTCGGTCGGGGCCACGCAGCGCTTGCCCCGCATCGTCGGCGCGGCGATGGCCAAGGAACTGCTGTTCACGGGCCGTGTGGTGGGCGCCGAGGAGGCATTGCGCCTGCGCCTCGCCAATCACGTCTTCCCCGCCGATACGCTGGCGCGTGAGGCCCGCACGATGGCCGAGCAGGTCGCGGCCGCTCCGCCGCTCGCGGTGCGGCTGGCCAAGCGCAGCATCGACCTCGGCGGGGACACCGACTTCGCACGCGGCGTGGCCATCGAGCGCATGGCGATTGACCGGGCGCTCGCCGACAGCGAGTGGAAGCGGGGCGTGACCGCGTTCTCGAAACGCAAGAAGGCGGGTGCGTAGCGGCGCGATGTATGGCCGGCCCCCCGAGACCTACCCCGAGGCGCTCGATCGCGCCGAGGCGCTGTGGCCCGATGCTGAGGCGTTCGTCATGGGCGGCGTGCGCCTGAACTTCGCGGCGCTGGCGCGCGCCGTGCGCGAGACCGCCTCTGCGCTGGTCGGTCTCGGCGTCGGGAAGGGCGACCACGTCGCCATCTGCCTCGGCAACGGACCCGAGTGGGTGGTGCTGCTGCACGCGGTGGCGCGGGTCGGCGGCGTCGCGGTGCCGATCAACACGCGCCTGAAGGGCGACGAGATCGCCTACCAACTGGCGCAGTCCGATGCCCGCTTCCTGTTCATCTGCGACCGGTTCCTGAAGGTCGATTTCATCTCGATACTTCGCCGTATCTGCCCGGCGGTCGATGCGACGCTGCCCGATCCGGCGCTGCCGCTTCTCGGGACCATGGTGGTGCTTGGCGAGGACGTTCCGGATGGCGCCGTCGGCTGGGAGCGGTTCCGTGCGAAGGCCGGTCCGTGCATCGCGCGGGAGGTCGCCCCGGAGGACGACGCCCTGATCCAGTACACCTCGGGAACGACCGCGCGACCTAAAGGGGTGCTGCTGACACACCGCAACATGGTGGTCGATGCCTGGCACGTCGCGGACCGGATGGGCATGCGCCCCGGGGACCGCTACTACAGCCCGCGCCCGTTCTTTCATGTCGCCGGGACGACGCTGTCGATCCTCGCCGCGTTGTGCGGCGGCGCCTGCCTGATCACCACCCCGCGCTTCGACCCGGGGGAGGTGCTGCGCGTGCTTGCGGAGGAGCGCTGCACGCTGATTTCCGGCAACGACACCATGCTGCTGATGATGCTCGGGCACCCCGACTTCCCGAAATACGACTACAGCCTGCGCGGCGGCTGGGCGGCGGCGTCTCCGGCAACGATGCGCCGGCTTGCCGAGCGCTTCGGCGCGACCGAGACGGTGATCGCCTACGGTCTGTCGGAGGCCTCGCCCAACTGCGCGATGTCGCGCACCGACGATCCGCTGGAGGATCGCATCGCCGGCCTGGCCTGGCCGCAGCCGGGCGTCGGGATCCGCGTCGTCGATCCGGAGACGGGCATCGACCGCGCGGCCGACGAGCCCGGCGAGATTCTGGTGCGCGGCTGGAACGTGATGAAGGGCTACTACAACAAGCCCGAGGAAACGGCGAAGGCGCTGGATGCCGAAGGATGGCTGCGCACCGGCGATCTTGGCACCCTGTCGCCCGATGGACGGCTGACATTCAGGGGGCGGCTGAAGGAGATCATCCGCGTTGGCGGGGAAAACCTCGCGCCGGCCGAGGTCGAGGACTGCATCCTCTCGCATCCCGCGGTGGCGCAGGTGCAGGTGATCGGCGTGCCTGATCCCCGTCTGGTCGAGGTGCCCGCCGCCTATGTCGTGTTGCGCGAAGGGGAGACGCTCGGCGCGGCCGAAGTGATTGGGTGGGCGCGGGATCGGCTCGCCGGGTTCAAGGTGCCCCGCTACGTGCGCTTCCTCGACAGCTTCGAGGGCGTCGGCATGACCGCCAGCGGCAAGGTGCAGCGTCACCGGCTGCAGCAGGTGGCGCTGGACGATCTGGGCTTGCGACAGCAGACGGCGTCCTGAGCCGGGGTCAGGACGTGCGCGAATCCAGCAACAGCCTTCGCGGCGACAGTGCCGAGCCGCGCGCCGCGGTCTCGGCATCGGGCAGGATGTCGCAGTTCGGCCAGAGACCGGTCTCCATCGCCCGGGCATAGTCCTCCGGCAGACCCTTTGCACGCATCCGCGCCGCGGCGGCCACGTGATCGAATCGGAGGGGACGAAGCTCGATCCGGATGTCGCCGTCAACCGGCTCGAGCAGGGCATACCAGCCCCGCGTGGTGCCGTCGTTCGCGGGCAGACCGATCACGCCCGCGTTGATCCAGCCGGCGTCGACGTCGGCGAAAGGCAGTCCGGCGTGGCCGCCGACCACAAGATCGGCACCGAGAAGGCCGCATTGCCGCCGCTTCTCGGCCGCCGGAGTCGAGGCGAAGACATAGGCGTTGATCGCATCGGCGCCGCCGTGCACCACCGCGACCTGCCGCCCCGCCATGCTGAACCGCAACTGCCGCGGCAGAGTGCCCATCCACGCTCTGGTCTCATCGTTCACCGCCTTGCGGCAGTAGGCAAACCAGTGGGCCGCCATCACGTCGCAGGCGCTGCCGTCGGCGAAGCCGCAGCCGCAGTCGCCGGAATCGAGACCCAGCGACTCCTCACAGTTGCCCATCACGACCGGAACGCCACGCGCGCGCAGCAGGTCGCACACCGGCTGCGGGTCTGCGCCGTAGGCGACCGCATCGCCGGTACAGATCAGGTCGTCGCCGCCGATGCCAAGCCGGTCGGCCTCCGCCAGAAGCGCTTTGGTCGCCTGCAGGTTGCCGTACGGACCGCCGTACAGCAGCACGGGCCCCTCACGCGGCCCGAGATCCCGCGAGGGGGCGAGCGATGCGCGTGCCCCGGTCACGCCGCGGCGGGCGAGCCCGGGCGGGCGCGCTGCTGCAGCATGCCGAGCAGGAAGGCGCCGTTGCCGATGACCAGCACCGTCACCGAGATCGCCAGCAGCTTGTTGTATTTCACGGTGATGCCGAGCAGCGGTTCGATGATGCTCCAGTGCCCGCCCGCTTCGACGTAGTAAAGCACCGCGCCGGCGACCGCGACCACGAAGGAGGTAAGGTAGCACCAGAAGGGGATGTCGCGGACGCCACCCCAGATCGAGAAGAAGATGATTGGCGTCAGGTACATCGACGCCGTGCCGCTGATCGCCACCGCGCTGTACAGGTCCTCGCTGCCGCCGAAAAGGAAGGCAAGGCCGCCGAGCATGAACAGCGCCATCGCCTTGCGCCCGTTGGCCACCGTCCGCTCCGCCGCGCCCATGTCCACGACGGCCAGCTTCGCCGAACTCGACAGCGTGGAGTCGAGAGTCGAGACGGCGGAGACGATCAGCGCCAGATTGACGAACAGCATCGCTTCCGGCCCGAGCAGCCGCGTCAGGACCACCATCATGTCCTCGCCCTTCGCCGCCTGCAGCCCGGCGTATACGCCGAGCAGCGAGAAGGCGAGGATGCAGAGGATGCTGATCCACCCCGCGTGCCAGAAGCTGTGCAGCGTCGTGCGCCGATCGGCGATGAAGCCGCGGTCCATCATCACCGGATCGTGGAGCGGATAGCTCCATACCTGCAGCAGGGCGACCAGCAGCAGGTTCCAGCCATGTTCCAGCACCAGCGGGCTGCTGGTCGCCGTCGCCGCCACCGACCAGTTCTCCGCGCCGACGAGGTAGCCCAGCACGACGGCGAGCAGCACCAGGAAGGCCGCCATCTGGAACATGTCGGTGCGCAGCGAGGCGTGCAGGCCGCCGAGCATCGAATAGCCGAGGGTAACGAGGGCGGCCACCGTGATCGCCGCCGCGTAGGCCATCGTGCCGGCAGCGCCGAAGATGATGCCGACCACGAGAAGGTTGGCGAACACCTCGCTGAGCAGACGCAGGCTGACGACGAGGTTGTAGCACCACACGCTGCGCGCCCCGAAGCGGTCGGCGAGGAAGGCCTGCACGCTCTCGAAGCCGTGACGGAACCGGATCGCGGCGATGAGCGCGCCGCCGGTGAAGAACGACAGGTAGTATGCCGCATAGGCCAGGCTGCCGGCGATGCCGTAGTAGTAGCCGAGTATCGCCGCGGTCAGCAGCGACCGGGCGAAGATCCATGTGGTGACCTGCGAGAACGTGAGTGTCAGCAGGCTCGGCTGCGCGCCCTCGTCGGACCAGCCCTTGAAGAACGCGTCGACGTGGCGCACGCGCGGCGAAAGCAGGAACGACCCCGCTGCCAGCACGGCCAGCGCGCCGAGCATCAGATAGTCCATCGACCGTTCTCCGGATAAGCCCCTGTCAGCCCGGCAAGGCTTGCAGAAGCCCGGGACACGGTAAATTCACGAATAGGAGAGAGCGTGGTCCCCGGTCAGGCCGCGACCGCCAGGTAGTGAACGCTGAACAGCCCCTCGCGGTCGGTCCAGGTGCGCTCCGGCCGGAAGCCGGCCTCGCCCGCCATGTGGCGGAACTGGACGATATCGAACTTGTACGAATTCTCCGTATGGATGGTTTCGCCCTCCGCGAACCGGAACGGCGTGCCGTCGACTTCGACAGCCTGGGTGCGGCGGCTTCGAAGATGCATTTCGATCCGGCTCATCCGGCTGTTCCAGACCGCGTCGTGGCTGAACGCCTCCACGTCGAAGGTTCCGCCGAGTTCGCGATTGATGCGCGTCAGCAGGTTGAGGTTGAACTCGGCCGTGACGCCGGCGGCATCGTTGTAGGCTGCCTTGAGGATGTCTGGATCCTTCTTGAGGTCAGCTCCGATCACCAGCGCGCCCCCGGAACCCAGGGTTGCGGCGGCATGGCGCAGGAAATCGACCGCGGCGGCGGGTGTGAAATTGCCGATCGTCGAGCCAGGGAAGAAGCCGAGACGCGTATCGCCGTTGGCCGTGCTCGGCAGTTCGAAGTCGCTCGTGTAGTCGGCACAGACCGCCGAGACCTCCAGGTCCGGATAATCGGCCGCTACCGCCGACGCGGCCTGTCGGAGGTGCTCGCCGGATATGTCTATCGCCACGTACCCCGCCGGCTCGCTCAGCGCATCGAGCAGGATGCGCACCTTGACGCTGGCGCCGCTGCCGTACTCCACGAGCACCGTGTCGCGTCCGGCCAGGTCGGCGATCTCGCCCGCGCGCGCGCGCAACAGGGCCAGCTCCGTGCGCGTCGGATAGTACTCCTCCACCGCGCAGATCTCGTCGAAAAGGCGCGAGCCCTCCGCGTCGTAAAGGAACTTGCTCGGAACCGACTTCTGCCGTTGCGAAAGTCCCTCGATCACGGCGTCACGGAAGCTTTCCGTCGCCGGTTCGAGGTCGACGAATTGCGACAGACGGCCGCGACCGCCATTCTCCTTCGCGGCGCGGACTTCGTCAGGCATCGTCGGCGAGCCGCAGGCCGGAGAACTGCCAGCGCGCATTCGGTGGGAAGAAATTGCGGTAGCTGCGGCGGATGTGCCCGGGTGGCGTGGCGCAGCTTCCACCCCGCAGCACGAACTGGTTGCACATGAACTTACCATTGTACTCGCCGACAGCGCCGGCTGCCGCCCGGAATCCCGGATAGCCGAGATAGGCGCTGCCGGTCCATTCCCAGACGTCGCCGTAAAGCTGCGCCGGACCGTCGACGGTGCCGCTTGCAGCCACGGGCCGGAAGTGGCCGCTGTCCAAGAGGTTGCCGGCGGGTTCGATGCCCTCGGCCGCGACCTCCCACTCCGCTTCCGACGGCAGGCGCTTCCCCGCCCAGTTCGCATAGGCCGCCGCCTCATAGAAGCTCAGGTGGCAGGCGGGCGCGGCCGGATCGACGGGCGCGCGGCCACCCAGGGTGAGGTGGTCAAAGCCGCCGTCGTCGCGCCGCTGCCAGTACATCGGCGCCGTCCAGCCTTCGGCATTCACGGTGGCCCAGCCGTCCGAGAGCCAGAGCTCGTGGCGCCGGTAGCCGCCGTCCTCGATGAACTCCAGGAACTCGCCGTTGGTGACCGGCCGGGACGCAAGACGGAACGGTTCCAGCCATACTTTGTGGCGCGGGCCCTCGTTGTCGAAGCCGAACTCGTCGTAGCCCATGCCCGGACCGGTGCGGTCGCTGCCGATCTCGGCCAGCCCTCCCTCGAACTCGTGCCAGCGCAGCGGCGCGGCCCCGGTCGTGGCGGCGGGTGGCGTCTGCTTGTAGGCGGGCCATAGCGGGTTGCACGACAGCACGTGCTTGATGTCGGTGAGGATGAGTTCCTGATGCTGCTGCTCGTGATGCAGGCCGAGCACCACCAGCGGTGCGACGCTCTCGAACGTCCGGTCGTCGCAATCGGCGACCAGTGCTGCCATGGCCTCGTCGATATGGCGCCGGAAGGCCACCACCTCGTCGCGGCCCGGGCGGGAGATGAAGCCCCGGCGCGGACGCGGATGCCGTTCGCCGAGGGCCTCGTAGTAACTGTTGAAGAGGTAGTGGAAGCGCGGGTCGAGCGGCAGGTAGTCCGGCTGGTGCGGCTTCAGGATGAAGGCCTCGAAGAACCACGACGTGTGCGCCAGGTGCCATTTCGTCGGACTCACGTCCGGCATGGTCTGGATCGTCTGGTCTTCGGCGGAGAGCGGCTCCGCAAGCCGCTCGCTCCAGCCCCGCACGACGCGGAACTGCTCGATCAGGCTTTGGCGTGCCGGCACGATACCCGCAGGCGTCACCTTCTGCTGGACGTTGGAGACGATGACCACTCTCCCTCTCAGGACTTCGTTTGACTTCCCTTGGAGCCTTTTAGGTAGGATAACATCCGGACCTGAAAAGGCCACCGAAGGGCCGGCATTCTCGCCGGCCTGTCCTTCACCGCCGAAACGGACCATGCCTGTCAAACGTTCCCTTCCAGACCGGCGCGACGTCGTTCGCGCGCTGGCCGCACGCCGCGGCGACGCGGCGGTCGTCTCTTCCCTTGGCTCTCCTACCTGGGACCTCGCCGCAGCCGGCGACAGCCCGCTGAACTACTATCTGTGGGGCGCCATGGGCGCTGCCGCGATGATGGGGCTCGGCCTGGCGCTGGCGCAGCCGAAACGCCGTATCGTCGCGCTGTGCGGCGACGGGGAGATGCTGATGGCGCTCGGCAGTCTCGCCACCATCTCGGTGCTCGCGCCGAAGAACCTGTCGCTGCTGGTGCTCGACAACGGCCACTATCTCGAAACCGGCGGGCAGCGCAGCCACACGTCGCGCGGCACGGATCTTGCTGCGATGGCGCGCGGTGCCGGGCTGCGCACGGTGCTTTCGTGCGAGGATACACCCGGCGTGGACAAGGCGATCGAGGCTGTGGTCGCGGGGAACGGCCCGGTCTTCGCCCTGGTACGGGTCGGGGCGGATACACCGCCGCTGGTCATGCCGGAACGCGACGGGGGCGTGCTCAAGACGCGCATGCGTGCGGCACTGTCCTGAAGCGCCGGGCCTGTGCACGGGTTGCGCGGAACGTGCCTGTTCCCATATGGCGATGAAATCGTGGCTCTTTCGTCTCCGCAAGTTCCCGGCAGCCTACCAATGCATGGCGCTTTTCGTTACGATCCGGTGACACTGCGGCCGCATCATGATCAGAGAGGAAGCGAATGGATCTGGAGTCGATCAAACGGGTATATGCGCGACACGCGTCGTCCTATGACAGCCTCTTCGGCGCGGTAGCGAGCCCCGGGCGACGGCTGGCGGTCGAGACCCTGAATCAGCAACCGGGACAGCGGATTCTCGAGGTCGGGGTGGGCACCGGCCTGTCGCTGCCGCTCTACCGCAAGGATGTGAAGGTGGTGGGCATAGACATCTCCGGTGAGATGCTGGAGCGGGCCCGGCGCCGCGTGGCGCGCCAGCGTCTCACGCAGGTCGAGGACCTGATCGAGATGGATGCCGAGAGCCTCGACTTCCCCGACGACTCGTTCGATGCGGTCGTCGCGATGTACACGGCATCGGTGGTGCCGAACCCCACCCGCATGCTCGACGAGATGCGCCGGGTGTGCGTCGACGGGGGCGAGATGCTGATCGTCAACCACTTCCTGTCCAGAGGCGGATTTATGGAGCCCGTCGAGCGGGCGCTGGCGCCGCTGTCGCGCCACCTCGGCTGGCGGCCGGACTTCGAGATCGAGTCCTTCCTCGATCCGACCGAGGTCGAGGTGCAGGAGGTGCGCAAGGTTCCGCCGCTGAAGATGTTCACCATCGTCAGGTGCCGAAATGCGCGTCCCGCGGCGGGCGGTCTCGGCTATGTGTACGACGCGCCGGGTGCCGGCGCGCGCGCCGCCGCGGCAGGTGCTCCCCCCCGCGTCTGAAAGCCCGGTCCTGACAGCCCGGCCTTCAGGCCGATCCCTCGGGTTCTTCAGCCGGCTGTACCCATAGCCGGCGTGCGTGTCGCCGCCGCGCCAGCATTCCGTAGCGGGGCGCGATCAGGATCGTCACGACCAGCAGGACCCCCGAAAGCGTCGCCATCATGCCGGCCGCGTTGAGCGAGTCGGTGCCGCCGATCCAGAATGGTCCGAAGGCGGCAAGCACGTAGCCGCCCGGCCCTATGGCCAGTGCGGCGAGGATGCTGAGGCGGATCTGGACCGCCAGCCGGTCGGTCAGCAGCCGGGCGATGGATGCCGGGACGATCAGCATGGCGATGACCAGTATCGACCCCACCGCCTCGAAGGCGGCGACGCAGGCGGCAGCCACGAGGGTCATCAGGCCGTAGTGGAACAGCTTGGCCGATATGCCGAGCGTCGTCGCCAGATCCGGGTCGAAGGACGTGATCTTCAGCTCCTTGTAGAACATCGCCACCATGGCTGCGCAGAATGCCGTCACGACGAACAGCGTCACCACTTCGCGCGGCATGTCTGCCCACACCGTCGGATCGAGCAGCGACGACCAGCCGGTCGGCGCGAGCCAGAGAATGTCCTCGAGTTGGCCGTAGAGGATGCAGTCGGCATCCAGGTCGACTGCACTCGCCGCCGCCTGCTCCATTAGCACGACGCCTAGCGCGAACATGATCGAGAAGACGACTCCCATCGCCGCGCCGGGCTCGACGCGGCCGAGGCGCCGCACAAGCTCGATCAGCACGGCAGCCACGATGCCTGCGCCGAGCGCGCCGGCCAGGATGGGCACCACGGCGCGCGATCCCGTCAGCAGGAAGCCGAGGATGATGCCCGGCAGCACCGCGTGGGCGATGGCATCGCCCATCAGGCTCTGCCGTCGCAGCACGAGGAAGTTGCCGAGCAGGGCGCAGCAGGCGCAGGCCAGGAACGCCGCCAGCATCGCCGGCACGTCGAGCTGCAGGAAGTCCTGAACGGTGAGGGTCATGGCGTCGCTCCCTCGCCGGCGTCGGGAAGGGGATGCGCGCTCTGCGGCATGGCGTCCGCTCGGGGGCGGCGTCCCACCACGGCGAGGCGCTCCTCAAGGTCGGCGATCATCTGTGGCGTCAGCACATGCTCGACCAGTTCGGCCGGTCCGTGCACCTGTGCCGGGGCGAGGTCGGCGTGGGTCGTCAGGTACTGTTCCCAGAGCCGGTGGGTGCGGGTGATCCGGAACGCCTCCTCCCGCCCCTTGTCGGTCAGCGCGACCTCATCCCCATGCAGCGTCAGGAGACCGCGCAGCGCCATCAGCCGCAGGAGCAGACCGAGCCCGCGCCGGTGCCAGTCCCGGTACAGCAGCAGCGCCTCGCGCGGTACCCGCGACGTCCTCCAGTCCCGGTAGTGGCCTGTCTCGAACAGTTCGAAATAGCTGCGCAGCACATGCTCCTGCGCCATCCGCGTCCGCATGCGGACGCGCCGGAGGACATCGGCGACGACCCCCCGCCCCGGTGCGAGGAACATGCTGACGACGAAGATCGCGCCCGAGACCAGCACGATGACCGCTCCGGTCGGCAGGTCCGGGAACAGGGCGGAGGCACTGGAACCCAGATAGCCACTCAGGCCGCCGAATGCCGCGGCGAGCAGGGTCATGGCGCCGAGCCGGTCGGTCCAGAAGCGAGCAGCGGTCGGCGGGATGATGACGAAGGCGACAATCAGCAGCAGGCCGACCGCCTGCAGGCCGACGACCGTCACGACCACCACGAGGGTCATCATCAGCAGGTCGATCCGCGAGACCGGCCAGTCCTGCACGCGCGCGAAATCCTCATCGAAGCAGATCAGCCGGAACTCCTTGAACAGAGCCGTCGTGGCAAGCAGCGCGAGCAGCGCGATGCCGCCCATCAACAGGGCGTCGCTGCGCTTCAGCGCCGCCGTCTGACCCAGGATGAAATGATGCAGCCCGCCCTGAGATCCGGTCTGCATCGTCTGGATGTAGCTCAGCAGCACGACCCCCAGGCCGAAGAATACGCTCAGCACCACGCCGATCGCGACATCCTGCCGAAGACGCGAATTGGCGACGATGAACTGGGCGAAAAGCACGCCGACGATGCCGCTCACCGCCGCGCCGGCGATCAGCACCGGCAGGCTTCGGCCAGTGGTACCTATGGCCGCGGCGACGATGAAGGCCATGCAGATGCCGGGCAGCGTCGCATGGCTCAGCGCGTCGCTCATCAGCGCCCGCTTGCGCAGCAGCGCGAAGGTGCCGACCATCCCGGCGGCTATGCCCAGCAGCATCGTACCGACCACCACGCTGGCCGCGTTGTACCCGGCATTGAGAGTGAGCACCGCCAGCACCTCGTGCAGCGGCGGCCAGTCGTAGGAAACGGTGGCGAGGGAGGTGGCGGTGTTCATGCGCTGCGTGCCAGCGCCTCGCCGGCCTGTTCCAGCAGCGCTAGCCTTCCGCCGTAAGTCTTCTGCAGGTTCTCGCGGGTAAACGCTTCGCCGACGCTGCCGGCCGCGACGACGCGGTTGTTCAGCAGCAGCACATGGTGGAAGTACTTCGGTACCGTATCCAGGTCGTGGTGCACGCAGATCACCGTCCGCCCCTGCGCGTCCATCTCCTCCAGCACGGCCACGATGGCTCGCTCGGTGGCCGCGTCCACGCCGGCGAAGGGCTCGTCCATGAAATACAGCCGGGCATCCTGCGCCAGCGCGCGCGCGAGGAACACGCGTTGCTGCTGGCCGCCCGACAGCTGACCGATCTGCCTGTCGGCGAAATCGGCCATGTTGACCTTCTCCAGATAGGTCAGGGCCTCCTCGCGGTGGCGCCTGCGCACCGGGCGCAGCCAGCCGATCCGGCCGTACAGGCCCATCGTCACGACATCCAGCGCCGACGCGGGGAAATCCCAGTCCACCGACTCGCGCTGCGGCAGGTAGCCGATGAGCCGCCGCTGCCGCCTGGCCGGCTGCCCGAACACCTCGATGCTGCCGGCCGCTGCCGGTACGAGGCCGAGGCAGGCCTTGATCAGCGTCGATTTGCCGGCGCCATTGGGCCCCACCACCGCGATCATGCCGCTTGCCGGCGCCGTGTAGTCCACCTCCCACAGCACCGGCTTGTCGCGGTAGGCAATCGTCAGGTCGCTGACGCGCAGAGGCGCTCCGGAGCCGGTACGGGACTCCATCCTCAGTTCCCCCGCGCCAGTTCGCCGCGCCTGCCGCCTGCCGGCGCATTGCCGCCGAGGGCGCGGGCGATGGCGGTGACGTTGTGGTCCATCATGCCGAGGTAGGTGCCCTCGTAGGTGCCGGGTTCGCCCATGGCGTCGGAAAACAGCGAACCGCCGACCGTCACCTCGTGGCCGCGCGCTGCCGCCCCCTCGATAAGGGCGCGGATATTGCGCTCCGACACCGTCGTCTCGACGAACACGGCGCCGATCTTCCGGTCGACCAGCATGTCGAGCAGCGCCCCGATCTGCTTCACGCCGGCCTCCGATTCGGTGCTCATGCCCTGGATGCCGACGACCTCGTAGCCGTAGCGCCGACCGAAATAGTTGAAGGCGTCATGCGCTGTGACGAGCACCCGCGACGATTCCGGCACCGTACCGAGCACGCGTTCGGCATAGACATCCAGTTCCCGCAGCGTCGCCTTGTAGGCCTCGGCATTGCGCGCATAGTCGTCCTTCCCGGGCGGGTCGTAGGTGGAAAGGCGGTCACGCACCACATCCACGGCCCGGATCCACGCCGACGGATCCATCCAGACGTGCGGGTCGTGGTGGCCCTGAAATTCCGGCGGCGCGAGCAGGAACTTCTCGTCCAGCAGTTCTGTCACCGCGAACACGGGCTTGCCCCGGGTGGCGACCCGGATCAGGGCGTCGCTCATTTTCCCTTCGAGCAGCAGGCCGTTGTAGAAGACCACGTCGGCGCGCAGCAACCGCGCCATGTCGGAGCGGGTGGTCGTGTAGAGGTGGGGGTCCACCCCGGAACCCATCAGCGCCTCGACCTCGGCCCGGTCGCCGGCCACGTTCGACGCGATGTCGCTTACCATGCCGATGGTGGCGACGATCCTGTAGGCCGCCTCCGCACGCAGCGGCAGCACGGCCAGCGCCAGGCAGGCGGCCATTGCCAGCAGGGTCCGGCGCAGAATGGTCAACATCGATATCTCCCGCACTTCCACATCTGAACTCCTGTTCAAATGTACAGCTCTACGATTCAACAAATATTCAAGTATAAATTATGAACTTTGTATTTTTCAGTTTTCATAGATTCACAATTTATTCGGCATTGATGTTATTTTCAAGTACGCATGAAATCGCTCTCCTGTCGCGGCAATGTGTTGTCGGCCGGGCTATTCGGTTGCGTACCGTCCCGGGCAGACCCTAGAATGGTTCTAAGTTGGCGGGGTTGCTGGACCGCGCCCGAACACTCGGTTTTCGACGATGCTGAAGAACGCCCCGGTGGAGGGTGGCAACGACCCGCGCGTCGGCGACGACGCCGTAATAGAACTGGCGGAGATGTTCCGCCTGATGAGCGATCCGACGCGTCTCGGCATCATCCTCACCTGTCTCAACCGCAAGGTCTCGGTGGGGGACATGGCGGCCCGGCTCGGATTGTCGCCGTCGCTGGTCAGCCACCATCTGCGGCTGCTGCGTGCCGCGCGTCTGCTGCAGGCGGAGCGCCAGGGACGGCAGGTGTTCTACCTGGTTGCCGATCCGCATGTCCGCAGCATGCTGACCGACATGGTCGACCATGTAGTCGAGGACAACGGCGAACTTGAGACGCCGTAGTCCGGGGCGGTCGCCGTTCCCTCAGGCCGCCGTCGGGGGCATAGTAAGCGCGATGCCAGACGAGCGATCGCCCGCGACGGCCGGCGCCGCCGCAGAGTTCACCGAGTATCTTGAGCTTCTCGTCATGCTGACGGAGGAGTTCGGGCACACGCTCGACGTCGAGCAGACCATCCGGCGCGGCCTGGAGCGGATCACCGAGATCCTGTCGGCGGAGGCCTCCTCCCTGTTCATGCTGGAGGAAACGCCGGACGGCGGGCAGGACGTGGTCTGCACCGTCTGCATCGGGCCGGTCGACATCTCCGGCCTGCGCCTGCCGATCGATCAGGGGATCGTCGGCCGCAGCATCCGCGACAACAGCTGCGAGATCGTGCGCGATGTCCGCGAGGATCCCGCGTTCGGGGCCCAGGTCGACGAGAAGACCGGATTCACCACGCGCTCTATCCTGTGCGCCCCGCTCAGCATCAAGGACCGCTGCATCGGGGCCATCGAGCTGATCAACAAGGTCGGAGGCGAGGGCCTGTTCGACAGCCGCGACCAGAGCGTGCTTCGGGTGCTCGCCTCGACCGCCGCAATGGCCTTCATCAACGCCCAGCAGGCTCGTGCGCTGGTCGACCAGGAACGGCTTCAGCGCGAACTCGAGCTTGCCGCAGAAATCCAGCGTGCACTGCTGCCCAAGTCCGACCGCGACGGTCTGCCCATTTTCGGCGTCAACCTGCCGGCACGGCGAGTGTCCGGCGACTTCTTCGATTATATGACGCTTCCGGACGGCAGGGTGCTGTTCGCACTCGGCGACGTCTCCGGCAAGGGCATGGACGCCGCGCTGCTGATGGCGAAGACGGCCAGCGTGTTCCGTGCGCTCGGCAAGCGCGAGCCCGATCCCGGCGCCCTCCTCGCGCATGTCAACGAAGAGGTGTGCGAGACGGCGACGCGCGGCAAGTTCGTCACCATGGCTGTAGGCCTGATGGACCTCGCGGAGGGCAGGGTGACGCTGGCGAATGCCGGCCACGAACCGCCCTTGCTGCATCTGCCCGACGGCACCTTCCTCGAGTTCGAGGCCGAGCAGCCGCCCCTGGGCATCGTGCCGGGACTCGAGTTCCCGGATCGTGAGATCGCACTGCGGGGCGGGACGCTGTATGTCTTCACCGACGGTGTGACGGAGGCCTCGGAGCACGAGCAGATGCTCGGGCAGGAGGGCTTCAAGACGCTGGTGCGGTCGTACCGCTACCTGCCGCTTCCCGAGCGTGTGCGGTCGATCACTGCGCGCATCCGCGCCTTTAACGAGGAACTGCACGACGACGTGACCCTGCTGGCGATCGGAACATGACGAGCCCGCCCTCGCTGGAATCCTCCGTCTCCGACGTCATGGCGGCGCTCGGCGAACGGGACGCCGAACTGCTCGTGGAATTGCGCGTTCCGTCCTGCCCCGACCGGCTTCGGCTGGTGCGGGCCGGCGTCTCGGCGGCGGCGCAGCTCTGCGGCTTCGGATCCGACGATGTTTGTGACATCGTGCTGGCGGTGGACGAGGCGTGCCAGAATGTGATCCGGCACGCCTACAAGTCGGCGCCGGACGGTGTCATCGTGGTGGCGCTGTTGCGCGACCGGCACAGCATGATCGTACTGCTCAGGGACTTCGCGCCGACCGTGGACGCCAGCCGCATCAAGCCGCGGTCCCTCGACGAGGTCCGGCCGGGCGGCATCGGCGTGCACCTGATAAACGAGGTAATGGACGAGAGCGGCTTCTTGCCGCCGCCGTCCGGGCACGGCAACCTGTTGCGCATGGCAAAAAGGTTCGGCGTGACGGGCTGCTGAAACAGGCTGACTGAGGGGACGATGAAACACGATGTGAGGGAGGAGGCCGCGGCCACGGTCGTTGCGCTGCAGGGCGACATCGACCTGTCCACGTCGCCGCAGGCGCGCAGCCTGCTGCTCGACCAGATCAAGAAGGGCAAGGCCGTCCTCGTCGATATGGGGGGCGTGTCGTACATCGACTCCTCGGGCGTCGCCAGCCTCGTCGAGGCCCTGCAGGGGGCCCGCAAGAACAAGATCGATTTCCGCCTCGCCGGCGTCAGCCCGGCGGCGATGCGGGTGCTGTCGCTGGCGCGCCTCGATCAGGTGTTCGCCATCCACGACAGCGTCGAAGACGCGCTGGCGAATGCCGGCTAGCGCACGCAGCGCGGGCTTTCTCGACCTCGCCGAGCGGATCGGCCGCCGCACCGTCGCGGGCGTGGCCGAGATCGGCTTCGCCGCGATGCTGCTGGTGGAGAGCCTGGTCTGGGCGATTACGGGCCACGCCAGGCGACAGCCGGTGCGCCTTGCCGCGATCGTCGAACAGATGATGGAAATCGGGGTCATGGCGATCCCGATCGTCTCCGTGCTGTCCATCACCATCGGGGTGATGCTGGCGATCCAGGGCATCTACACGCTGCGCGCCTTCGGGGCGGAGGAGAAGGTGACGCTCGGCGTCGCGCTGTCGGTGACGCGCGAGTTCGCGCCGCTGATCACCGGGATTCTCGTCGCCGGCCGGTCCGGTTCGGCCCTTGCGGCGCGGATCGGCACGATGAGCATCAATCAGGAGGTCGATGCCCTGACGGTCATGGGCATCAACCCGGTTCGCTTCCTCGTCGCGCCGCCGCTGTTCGCGATGATGGTGATGCTGCCGGCGCTGACCATTTATGCCGATCTCGTCGCGCTGTTCGGCGCCGGGCTCTATATCGGCGCCGACCTGGGCATGTCGATGTCGACCTACTTCGACCGGGTCGTCGAGGCACTCTCCATCAACGACGTGATGCACGGTATCGGCAAGAGCGTGATCTTCGCCGCGCTCGTCGCTCTGATCGGCGTGGTCAACGGCGCCTCGGTCTCCGGCGGCGCCGAGGGGGTGGGCCGTGTGACGACGCGGGCGGTGGTGCAGGGCATCAGCGCGATCGTCATCACCGACATGATCTTCGCCTTCGCCATCACCCGCTAGGCATGGCCATGACAGAGGCGACGCACCCCGGCCCGAAGCAGATCGACGGCGCGCCGCCGAGCGCTGCCGATGGCCGTGAGGTGGTGATCCGCGTGCGGAACCTGGTCAAGTCCTACGGGCCGCGCACGATCCTCAAGGGCATCGACCTCGACATCCACGACCGCGAGGTGATGGTGATCATGGGCGGCAGCGGCTCCGGCAAGAGCACGTTGCTGCGCCATCTGATGGCCCTGGAGCAGCCGACTTCCGGCTCGATCGACTTTCTCGGCCGCGATCTCTGCCGGATGAGCGGACGCGACCTCTACGATATTCGCAAGCGCATGGGCGTGGCGTTCCAGGGCGGAGCGCTGCTCAGCTCCCTGACGGTCGGGGAAAACATCATGCTGCCGCTGCGGGAGCACACCGACCTCGACGAGCAGACGATGCGCGTGATGATGCGCCTCAAGCTCGAAGTGGTTGAACTCGCGGGTTTCGAGGACCTGATACCGTCTGAGCTGTCCGGCGGCATGCTGAAGCGCGCGGCCTTCGCACGCGCCGTCATCATGGACCCGCGACTGTTGTTCTGCGACGAGCCCTCGGCCGGCCTCGATCCGGTGGTTTCTTCGGCGCTCGACGACCTGATCCTGCGCCTGCGCGATGCCCTGGGCATCACCATCGTCGTCGTCACCCACGAACTCGAAAGCGCGTTCAAGATCGCCGATCGGATCACCTTCCTTGACCGCGGAGAGATCATCATGGTTGGCAGCGTCGACGAGGTCCGGAACTCGCGGAGCGAGCGGGTCCAGAACCTGCTGAACCGCCGCGCCGAGCACGTTACACTGGATGTCGACGAGTACCTCGCCCGCCTGACCGGCGAAAACCTGCCCGCGGACGCACCATGAAAACCCATCGCTTAAACTACGTCGTCGTCGGGCTGTTCGTCATGGCCACGGTCGCGGCGCTCGTCGGAATGGTGGCGGTACTCACCGGCAGGACCGGCGGTACGGAGTCCTACTACACGTTGTTCGACAACGTCGGTGGTGTGAAGACCGGCACGCAGGTGCTGTACGAGGGCTATCCCGTCGGGCAGGTCGAGGCGATCCGCCCGGTGCGCGAGGAGAATCACACCCGCTTCCGGATCGAGATGTCGGTCTCGGAAGGCTGGCCGATACCGCAGGACAGCATCGCGCGCCTGACCGCCCCCGGCCTCCTGGCGGCCATCACCATCAACATCCGCGGCGGCGCCAGCGGCGAGATGATCCCCGCAGGCGAACGCATCCCCAGCGTTCAGGGTGGCGATGTCTTCGCGATTCTGGAGGAGGTGGCGACGGAGGTTCTCGATCTGTCGCAGAACAACATAAAGCCGCTGCTCGAGAACGTGAACCGGTTCGTCGAGGTATTCGGTGCGGCGGGCGAGCCGGCAATGGTGGACATCATCGCCAACCTGCGCCAGGTGGTCGCCGACGTCGCCAAATCGACGCCGGTGCTGATGACCGATCTCGAGTCCTTCTCGAACTCCCTGAACGCTACGGCCGGACGGATGAACAGGCTCCTGTCGGAGGAGCGTGTGGCGCAGGTCGACGGATTTCTCACCGATCTCGAGGCGACCGCTTCGAATTTCGCCGACCTCAGCGCGGGATTGCGCGACAGTCGGGGCGAACTCAGCGGGATCATCTCCTCCGTCAACGATCTGGTGGGAAAGAACGAGGCAGGGGTTTCGGAGGCGGTGGAGGATCTGCGTTACGTCCTCGACAGCCTTGCCCGCCATGTCGATTTGGTCGCCTATAACCTCGAGGGTACCAGCCGAAACATGTACGAGTTCAGCCGCCAGGTACGGCAGAATCCCGGCGTGTTGCTCCGCGGCACGACCCCGGATGAAGAGAACGGGGTCCTCCGGAGCACCCGGCCGTGAGCGTCGCTCGGCTTGCGGGCGTATTCGCGCTGGTGCTGGTGGCGGCCTCCTGCGCCGCACCGCAGGAAGCGCCGCGCGACCAGTTCTACCGTCTCAGCGTCGATTTCCAGGGTTCCTCGCCCCAGGCGCCGGTCCTGCAGGGTACCCTGCAGGTCGACAGGTTCCTTGCCGACGGTCTCCTGATCGAGCGTGCGCTGGTGTATTCCAGCGTCGAGGCGCCCGACCGGCTGATGCAGTATCACTACCATTACTGGACCGAAGCGCTGCCCCGGATGCTGCAGGGGCAGCTGGTAAGCTATCTCCGCGGCGCAAATGTCGCCGGAACGATCGTCACCACCGAGCAGCGCGCCGATCCGGACTACTCCGTCGGGGCCAAGCTGCGCCGGATGGAGCAGATCGTCAGGCCGGGCAATCCGCTCGTCGCCTTGACGATGGAATTCAGCCTGCGCCGCGAAAGCGACGGCAAGCTGATGCTGATCAAGGTGTACGAGGTGGAGCGTGAGGCGCCCGACCGCACGATGACCGGTACGGTCAGCGCAATGAATGCGGCCGTTTCCGACGTCTATGCCGCCTTTACCCGCGATCTCGGGATAGCCGCCGGCGGCTGAATCCGCTTGGCTTCCCGCCATGCGCCGATATAATCCGGCCGCAAGGTCAAGTTGTCGCGGTCACGACAGCTTCCCTTGTTTTTGCGGCACCTGCGAATCCGGCCCACCATTCGCGCGTCGTAGCGAAACGATGTGTTTTGGCTTTTAGCAGGGAGATTCGCCCCGTCTAGAGGGGTTCCAGGGACGGAATCCCGTTCGCATAGACGCCGGTAGCAGGATGCGTCGCGATGGTGTGCCGCGCAGGCGCCCGCCGCGAATGGCGAGGGTGGCGACACGGTCGTCATGCCCGATTTCCTCACTCTGGGCCTCAATCAGAGGCTCGTGTCGCAGACGTTGGTGGAGCGGAACCGGCCTCAGGTCGTAGCCGATCCCTATTTCACGACCAACACGCGGCTCAATCTGCTCAGCGGGCTCCTGCAGAACCGGCTGAGCGCGGAGAGCGTGCTGGTCGCCCAGGGCGGCGACAACGCGCGCCAGGCGAACACCGTGCTACCCAATGCTTCCTCGGCGCTGGAGCGGATCGACCTGGCCCTGATCGAACTCGACGAACTGGCGGCCCGGGCCGCCGAGGACGATGCCACCGATGTCGAACGGGCGCTCCTCGACATCCGCTTCCGCTCGGTGCTGGACCGTCTCAACGGCATAGCCGAGAGGACGGAAGAGGACGGCATCAATGTCCTCGCTGGCAGCAACGACTTCTCCGCCGCGAATATCGGGGCCGACATCGGTGCGCCGGCGGGGATCGCTTCGATAACGTTCGATGACCCGGCGACCGGCAACCTCGCGGCCGGTGACGGCTTCACCATTGCCTACGATGCGACGGCCGTCCTGTTCACCCTCACCAACACCGCTACAGGGCGTGTTGAGCGTGTGGAAGGACCGGACTCCGCGCCCGAAGCCGGTGACACGGACCGCATCTTCTTCACCGGCTTCGGCATCGTCGTCACCGTCGACGAAAACTTCGATCCGGCCACGGATATCGAACCCGCGACGGACGATGCGGGCTTCGATGTAGCCGGTACGCTCGTCGCCCGGAGGTTCGACGTCCAGGTCGGTACGCGGACCGAAGAGGGCGACTCCGTGCCGGTTTCGCTGGAGCCGGTGTTCGCGGGAGAGCTCTCGGCCGACCTGCGGACCACGGATCTGCTCAGTGCAGCCAATGCCGGTGGTGCGCGGACCGCGATCGCCGAGGCCCGGCAGGCGTTGTCGCAGATTCGCGGCATGGTATCCGGCATCCAGCAGCAGCTCGGGGAGGTCTCTTTCGAGAGCGGCCGCAACGAGGGCGTGCTGCGCGACGCGGCCGCGGTGCTCATCCGCCAGGCCGATCAGCGGCGCGAGCTGTTCAAGATCCTTTCCGGCCTCGCGCTCGGCTTCGTTGTCCCGGGCCTGACCGAGCCGCTGCGTACCCAGCCGGCACAATCCGACCCTTTCCAGATCCGCTCCTTCGCTCCGCCGTCTGTCGGAGACTTCCCGTACCTGTCTTCGGTTCAGCCGGCCGGCGCTTCTTCGTCGCTGCTCACTTCCGCGCCCCCGGCTCGCTCGCCCTCGGGTCTCGACGTCTTCGCCTGAACTGACCCGCGTGCAGGGCTTGTCAGCGTGGCGCCGGGTCGCTATGCACGGGCACGCGCGGGACATGGGGTCCTTGCGCTGCGCCGGTTCCGATGCACCCGATGGATCATCTGGATAGCCTCGAGCACGAGAGCATCTTCATCTTCCGCGAAGCCTTCAACCGGTTCGACCGCCTCGGCATGCTGTGGTCGATCGGCAAGGATTCGAACGTGATGATCTGGCTCGCCAGGAAGGCTTTCTTCGGCCGCCTGCCGTTCCCGGCGATGCATCTCGACACCGGCGCGGAGTTCCCGGAGACCTATGCCTTCCGCGAGCGCTACGTGAAGGAATGGGAGCTCAACCTGATCGCGGATCCCTGTCCGCCGATCGAGGAGGTCGATCCCAGCCTGCCTCCTGCGTCCCGCTTCGCGGCGCGCAAGACGGCAGGTCTGAAGCAGGCGGTCGCGAAGTACGGCTTCGACGGCATCATCGCCGGCATCCGCCGGGACGAGCAGCCGATGCGTGCCAAGGAACGCTACTTCAGCCCGCGCGGGGCCGAGGGCGACTGGAACTTCCGCGACCAGCCGCCCGAGTTCTGGGACCAGTACAAGACCGATTTCCCGCCCGGCACCCACATCCGCATCCACCCGCTGCTGCACTGGACGGAAATCGACATCTGGCGCTACATCCAGCGCGAGGCCATTCCCGTGGTGCCGCTGTACTTTGCGCGGGACGGCAAGCGTTTCAGATCGCTCGGCGAGATCGGGATCACCAATCCGATCGACAGCGACGCCGCGACCCTCGCGGAGATCATCGCCGAACTGGAGACGACGAAGCAGGAGGAGCGCGCCGGCCGGGCCATGGACCACGAAGCGGAGAATGCCTTCGAGCGTCTCCGCGCCTCTGGCTACATGTGAGCGGCGCGTTGGCGGAAAGTCGCTCGCCTGTGACCCGCGGCCTGCCGATGCGTGTCGTTTTCGTCGGCCATGTCGACCACGGCAAGTCGACCCTGGTCGGCCGTATCCTGCATGACACCGGCTCGCTGCCCGACGGCAAGGCGGAGCAGATCCGGGCCAGTTGCGAACGCCGCGGCATGGCCTTCGAATTCGCCTTTCTGCTCGACGCCCTGCAGGCGGAGCGGGATCAGGGCATCACGATCGATACCACCCAGACTTTCTTCCACACTGCCCGGCGCGACTACGTCATCATCGACGCGCCCGGCCACAAGGAATTCCTGCGCAACATGGTGACCGGGGCGGCGCAGGCCGACGCCGCGATCCTCGTCGTCGATGCCGACGAGGGCATCCAGGAGCAGTCGCGTCGCCACGGCTATCTGCTGCACCTGCTCGGCATCCGCCAGGTGCTGGTGGCCGTCAACAAGATGGACCTCGTCGATTACCGCCTCGACCGCTACGCCGACGTGGCGGCTGATATTCGCGCCTATCTGGCGGATCTCGGCATCGTACCGACGCATATCGTGCCGGTATCCGGCCGGGAAGGAGACAACGTCGTCACCCACTGCCGCGATTACGGTCGCATGGACTGGTACGAGGGGCTGACCCTCGTCGACGGACTGGATGCCTTCACCCCGCCCGCCTGGCTCTCGGACCTGCCGCTCCGCATGCCGGTGCAGGACGTCTACAAGTTCGACCAACGTCGCATCGTCGTCGGCCGTATCGAGAGCGGCCGCCTGCGTATCGGCGACGAGGTGATGTTCTCCCCGAGCAATTCCACAGCGCGGATCAGGAGCATCGAAAGCTGGGGCCGTGAGGAGCCACTGCTGGCGCTGTCGGCCGGCCAGACGGCGGGGGTGACGCTCGACCAGCCGGTCTTCGTCGAGCGCGGCGAGGTGATGAGCCATCTACAGCGCCCGCCGACCCTGACCAATGTCTTTCGCGGTCGCATCTTCTGGCTTGGCAAGTCATCGCTTGAGTTGGGCAAGCGCTACGTCGCCAAGCTCAATACCGCCGATTTCCCCGTCGAGGTGGAGGCGATCGAGAAGGTGATCGACGTCGGCGACCTCGCCGCTTCCCGTACTGGCGTCGTGGAACGCAACGCTGTGGCGGAGGTGGTCCTCCGCAGCAGGAGCACGGTCGCGCTCGACCCGTTCTCCAGCGGCCCGAGGACCGGACGCTTCGTGCTGGTGGAAGGCTACGACATCGTTGGCGGCGGCACCGTCGACATGCGCGGCTATCCGGACCAGCGCAATGCCGTGGCGGTCAAGTCGAAGAACATCTTCAGCGTCGAGCACGACGTCAGTCTTGAGGCGCGGTGGAACGTCAACGGGCATCGCAGCGGGATCCTGTGGTTCACCGGCCTGAGCGGCGCCGGGAAGAGCACGCTCGCCATCGAGCTGGAGCGGCGGCTCTTCGCCAAGGGCTTCCAGGTCTATGTCCTCGACGGCGACAATATCCGCCACGGGCTGAGTGCCGACCTCGGCTTCTCGCCCGAGGACAGGAACGAGAACATCCGTCGGATCGGCGAGGTGGCGGCCCTGTTCGCCCGTGCCGGCGTGCTGGTCGTGACCGCCTTCATCTCCCCGTACCGGGCGGATCGCGACCGGGTGCGCCAGATCGCCCCGGACCTGTTCCACGAGATCCATATCAAGGCCGACGTCGATACTTGCGAGCGCCGCGATCCGAAGGGGCTTTACAAGAAGGCGCGCAGTGGCGAGATACGTGAGTTCACGGGTGTGTCTGCACCCTATGAGGCCCCGGACAGCCCTGACCTCGAGGTCGACACGTCGGTCCTGTCGGTGGAGGAGTCGCTCGATCGGCTGCTCGACTACGTCGATCGCCATCTCGACCTGGCGAGGCTGTCCGGAAGACGTCAGAGCGGATCGTGAAGCCCGCGCGTGCCGGGCGGAAGAGCGCTGCACGGGGTCCGAAACACGCGGAGCGGAAGGTTGTATTACCAACAGCTCATTTATATGATCGGCGCCGCCAGCCCGGGTCGACGCGCCGCAGTGCCGCGGGCCCGCTCGTCCGGGCCAAGCATCTGATCGGGGAACAGGAATGACCGCTGTGCGCCATGCTTTTCGTCTGCTGACGCTGTGTTTCGGCCTTCTCGCGGCCCCTGCCGCGATGGCCGCGGGGCCGCAGCCGTGGGAACTCGGATTCCAGCAGGCAGTCACGCCGGTCATGGAGAGCATCACCAGCCTGCATAACCTGCTGCTGGTGATCATCATCGCGATCTGCGTCTTCGTGCTGGCCCTGTTGCTCTACTGCATCTTCCGCTTCCGCGAGAGTTCCAATCCCACGCCCTCCAAGACCACCCACCATACCGTCATCGAGGTGATCTGGACCGTGGTGCCGGTGCTGATCCTGGTGGTCATCGCGATCCCGTCGTTCCGGCTGCTCTATTTCTCCGATGTCGTGCCCGACGCGGACATGACGCTGAACGTGACCGGGCGGCAGTGGTACTGGTCCTACGCATATCCCGACCACGGCGGTTTCACCTTCGACAGCAACATGGTGCCGGACGACCAGCTCACGGAGGGCCAGAAGCGCCTGCTGTCCGTTGACAATCCTGTGGTAGTGCCTGTCGACACCACGGTACGGGTCATCATCAGCGCCAGTGACGTGCTGCACAGCTGGGCGGTGCCGCCGTTTGGCTTGAAGACCGATGCCGTGCCCGGCCGCGCGAACGAGACCTGGTTCCGCGCCGAGGCCGAGGGCATATATTACGGCCAGTGCTCGGAGCTTTGCGGCGTGAACCACGGCTACATGCCGATCGAGGTTCGCGTGGTCTCGAAGGACCGGTTCGACGCCTGGCTCGATCAGGCAAGGCAGCAGTTTGCCGACGGCGGCAGCGCGGGCGGCATGCAGGTGGCCACCGCTCCCGGCACCGCGGAATAGCTTTTCCGGACCGGGCCCTTGCCCGGCATCGCCGATTACAGGATGGCCCGCCGCCGCTGCGGCGCGTCAGGAACCAGAGGTTTGAAGACATGAGCTACGGCGGACACGCGCAGGCTGACGACCACCACGATCATATGCCTGGGTTCTTCACGCGGTGGTTCTTCTCAACGAACCACAAGGACATCGGCACGCTCTACATGATCTTTTCGGTATTCGCCGCACTGATTGGCGGTGCCTTCTCGATCGTCATGCGGATGGAACTGCAGGAGCCGGGTGCGCAGGTGCTGGGCGGGGACGGTCAGCTCTGGAACGTGTTCATCACCGCCCACGGCCTGATCATGGTGTTCTTCGTCGTGATGCCAGCGCTGATCGGCGGATTCGGCAACTGGATCGTGCCGATGATGATCGGCGCGCCGGATATGGCGTTCCCGCGCATGAACAACATCAGCTTCTGGCTCATCGTGCCGGCCTTCGTGCTGCTGCTGCTGTCGGCGGTGCTTGACGTCGGCGCCGGTACCGGCTGGACGATCTATCCCCCGCTGTCGAGCAAGCTCGGCCATCCGGGCCCCTCGGTCGACATGGCGATCTTCGCGCTTCACCTAGCGGGTGCATCGTCGATCCTGGGTGCCATCAACTTCATCACGACCATCCTGAACATGCGGGCGCCGGGCATGACCCTGCACAAGATGCCGCTGTTCGTATGGTCGATCCTGGTTACCGCGTTCCTGCTGCTGCTGGCCCTGCCCGTGCTGGGCGGCGCCATCACCATGCTGCTGACCGACCGCAACTTCGGTACCACCTTCTTCGAGCCGCAGGGCGGCGGCGACCCGATCCTGTTCCAGCACCTGTTCTGGTTCTTCGGGCACCCCGAGGTCTACATCATGATCCTGCCGGCCTTCGGCATCGTCAGCCACGTCGTGTCGACCTTCTCGCGCAAGCCGGTTTTCGGCTACCTCGGCATGGCCTATGCGATGGTCTCGATCGGCGTGATCGGCTTCGTCGTCTGGGCGCACCACATGTTCACGGTGGGAATGGACGTCGATACCAAGGCCTACTTCACGGCCGCGACGATGATCATCGCCGTTCCGACGGGCATCAAGATCTTCTCCTGGATCGCCACGATGTGGGGCGGTTCTCTCCGGATGACGACGGCGATGCTGTGGGCGATCGGATTCATCTTCATGTTCACCGTGGGTGGCGTGACGGGCGTGGTCTTGGCCAACGCCGGCATCGACACGGTGATGCACGACACCTACTACGTCGTGGCCCACTTCCACTACGTGCTCAGCATGGGAGCGGTATTCGGCATCTTCGCCGGCTTCTACTACTGGTTCGGCAAGATGAGCGGCCGCCTTATCCCCGAATGGATGGGCAAGGTGCATTTCTGGCTGTTCTTCATCTCCGTGAACGTGACTTTCTTCCCGCAGCATTTCCTCGGCCTCTCGGGGATGCCGCGCCGCATCCCGGACTACCCCGATGCCTATGCTCCGTGGAACGCGATCTCGTCCTACGGCGCCTACCTCGGCGGCATCGCGACGCTGTGGTTCCTGTTCGTCGTGGTGCGGGCCTACGTGTCCGGTGAGAAGGCTGCGCCGAACTACTGGGGCGAGGGGGCGACCACGCTGGAGTGGACGGTGTCTTCCCCGCCGCCGTTCCATACCTTCGAGGAACTGCCGCAGGTCCGCTGAAAGGCGGGGGCAGCTTGGAGGAGGCCATGCCCGACGGCACCCTTCCGGCCGAACGCACGCTGGCGCCGATGAGTGCCCAGGCGCACGTCACCGATGCCCGCGACTACGTGGCCCTGCTCAAGCCGCGGGTGATGGCGCTGGTCGTCTACACCGGGCTGTGCGGCCTGTTGCTGGCGCCCGGCGGGCTTCATCCCGTTCTCGCGGCCACGGCGGTGCTGTGCATCGCACTCGGTGCTGGCGCGGCGGGGGCGATCAACATGTGGTACGACCGGGATATCGACGCCGGCATGCGCCGCACCCGGGGACGGCCGATCCCTGCCGGCCGGATGGCTCCAGGCGAGGCACTTTCGTTCGGTGTGGGCCTTGCTGTGGGGTCGGTGCTGCTGATGCATCTGGCCGTCGGCTGGCCGGCGGCGGCCATGCTGGCGCTCAGCATCGGCTTCTATGTTTTCATCTATACGATATGGCTCAAGCGCCGTACGCCGCAGAACATCGTCATCGGCGGCGCGGCGGGGGCGTTCCCGCCGGTCATCGGCTGGGTGGCGGTGACCGGCCAGCTTGCGATCGAGCCGCTGATTCTCTTCGCAATCATCTTCCTGTGGACCCCGGCGCATTTCTGGGCGCTGGCGCTGAATTGCGCACAGGACTATGCCCGGGTCGGGGTGCCGATGCTGCCCGTGGTTTCCGGGGAGCGCGAGACCCGTCGCCAGATCGTCGTCTATGCGGCGGCCACCATGGCCGCCTCGCTCGTGCCGTTGCTGGTGGGCATGTCGGGCCTGCTTTACGGTATCGCGGCGGCGCTGCTCGGCGCCATGCTGGTGTGGAAGGCGTGGCGGGTCCTGCAGGCCCGTGACCCGGCTGCGCCGGGCAGGATGTTCGGCTATTCCATCCTTTATCTGTTCGCGCTGTTCGGTGCCTTCGTGGCCGACGCCGCGGCATCCGTCCTGTGATCGGAAACGGCGATGGACCCGGAAGAGCAGCGAGAACGCAGCCGCCGGATACGGCGTCGCAATCTGGCGGTGCTCGGCGTTCTGGTGGCGCTGGTGGCGCTGTTCTATTTCATCACCATCGCGCGGATGTCGGGAGGCGGGGTGTGAACGGCGCACCGGCTTCCGTCCTGCGCCGACGCAACGTTCGCCTGATGGCGGGGCTGGCCGGCATTGTGCTGGGCATGACGGCGATGTCCTTCGCCGCGGTACCGCTCTACGACCTTTTTTGCCGCGTCACCGGCTACGGCGGAACCACGCAGCGCGCCGAGGGGCCGGCGGTCAGGATCGGCGATCGCCGCGTCAAGGTTCAGTTCGATGCGCGCGTCAATGCCGGTATGCCGTGGCAGTTCCGGCCGATGCAGCGGGAGATAACCCTGCGCGTCGGCGAGCAAGGCATGGCCTTCTACGAGGCGGTGAACCGCACGGCGGGGCCGGTCACGGGAATCTCGACCTTCAACGTCACCCCGGCCAAGGCCGGCCAGTACTTCAACAAGATCGACTGTTTCTGCTTTACCGAACAGACGCTGGCGCCGGGCCAGCGGGTCGAGATGCCCGTCGTCTTCTTCGTCGATCCGGCGCTGGCCGACGACCCTGCGACTCGTGACGTGAAGACGATCACGCTTTCGTATACGTTCTTCCGGTCGCTCGACGACATTCCGAAGCCGGGAGGGGCCGGTGACGAGGTCGCCGATGCCGGCGCCGCATCCGACAGCAGCATCAAAACCGTGGCTGGAGACACGACCCATGAGTGACGCGCACGGCGCCGCCGAGCACAAGCATCCCTACCATCTGGTGGATCCCAGCCCGTGGCCGCTGGTGGGGGCGATCGCCGCGTTCGTGATGGCGATAGGGATGGTCCGGCTGATGCACTACAGCAGCGCGGCGGTTCTGGCCGCGGGCGTCGCCGGCGTGCTCTTCACGATGTTCATGTGGTGGCGCGACGTGGTGCGCGAGGCGGAATCCGGGGTCCACCACAACGCGGTCGTGCAGATCGGACTGCGTTACGGAATGGCGCTGTTCATCGCCTCGGAAGTGATGTTCTTCGCGGCCTTCTTCTGGGCCTATTTCGATGCCGCCCTGTTTCCTGACGGCAGCGTCGCCCGGCAGGAGGTCTTCGGCGGCGTGTGGCCGCCAGAGGGCGTCATTACCTTCGATCCGTTCGACCTTCCGTTCCTCAATACGCTGATCCTGCTGCTTTCCGGCTGTACCGTTACCTGGGCTCACCATTCCCTGATCCACAACGACCGCGACGGTCTGATCAAGGGCCTTGCGCTCACCGTTGCTCTCGGCGCCGCGTTCACCTGCGTTCAGGCCTACGAGTACAGCCATGCCGCCTTCGGCTTCACCGACGGCTACTACGCGTCGACTTTCTTCATGGCGACCGGCTTCCACGGATTCCATGTCCTCGTCGGCACGATCTTCCTGTGCGTCTGCCTCGTGCGGGCGATAAAGGGGCACTTCAAGCCGAACCACCATTTCGGCTTCGAGGCGGCGGCTTGGTACTGGCACTTCGTCGACGTCGTGTGGCTGTTCCTGTTCGTCTGCATCTACTGGTGGGGCGCCGGGTCGCACGCCGGCGGGCACTGAGGGCTGCGGCCGCAGATAGCGGATGCATCCCGAAGGCGACCGGACAGCGGCGCCCTCTCCCTTCGTGGCCGGCATCGCCTGCCGTTGCCCCTGCTGTGGAGAAGGTTCACTCTACACCGGCTATCTGACCGTCCGCGACCGCTGCGCGGTCTGCGGGCTCGATATGCGACGTCATGACAGCGGCGACGGTCCCGCGGTCTTCCTGATCTTCATCCTCGGTGTTGTCGTCGTCGGGATGGCGATCTCGGTCGAGGTCGTCTTCCTGCCGCCGCTGTGGCTGCATGCGCTGCTCTGGCCGCCGGTCATCCTGGGACTGGCCCTGATCCTGCTGCGTCCTGCTAAGGCCGTCCTGGTGGCGCTGCAATACCGGCACCGGCCGGGGGAGATGGGGGCCGCTGACGGTGACGGTGGCTGATGGCCCGGCGGAGTGCGGATCGTTCGGCCGTTGTCGGTACCGTCACCGCGGCGCTGGCCTTCGTTCTCCTGCTGTCCCTCGGCGTCTGGCAATTGCAGAGGCTCGAGTGGAAGGAGGCCCTGATCGACCGTATGACCGCCCGGCTGGCGACGCGCCCGGTGATGCTGCCGCCGAACCTGGAGCGCGTCGACGACTGGGATTTCAGGCCGGTGACGGTTCGCGGGCGGTACGCCTATCAGGCCACCCTGTTCCTTGCAGGCAAGGCCCGTGACAACCGGCTCGGATACGAGCTGGTAACGCCGCTTCGCCGGGACGGCGGAGCGCCGGTGCTGGTGAATCGCGGCTGGGTTCCCGTGTCCTGGCGCGAGGCACCGCAGGGACACCAGGCGGGTGAGGTGGAGGTGAACGGCGTTGCCCGGGTCCCGACGGAGCCGGGCGCTTTCGTCCCCGATAACGAACCCGCCGCGAACAACTGGTTCAGCATGGACCTGCCGCGCATGGCCTCGGCCGCCGGGCTTGGCGCCGTCGCGCCGGTATACGTGCTGGCCACGGCGCAGGAGCCCGCCATGGCGGCCGATCTTCGGCCGCACCGCGTCACGCCGGACCTGCCGAACCGGCACCTCGGCTATGCGCTCACCTGGTTTGCGCTGGCCGCGGTCCTCGGCGTCATATTCGTGTTATACATGCGCGGCCGTCGCGCCGGGCCCGCCGGCTAGTCCGCGAGCGGCAGGATCGAGCCAGAGAATTCGCGACATGCCCGCCTACGCCGACGCCGAACTGTGGTTCCGCCGCCTGGCCGATCTCGATGGTGCCCGCAGCATGCTGTCGTGGGATGCCGCGACGCTGATGCCGCCCGGCGGCGCCGAGCCGCGTGCCGGACAGATCGCGACCCTCGAGGCGATATCCCACGCGATGCTGACCGATCCGCCCCTCGCCGAACTGCTCGAGGAGGCGACGGGTGAAGACGGCCTCGACGACTGGCAGCAGGCCAATCTGCGCGAGATGCAGCATCGCTGGCGTCATGCCAATGCCCAGCCGACCGCCCTCGTCGAGCGACGCAGCATGGCAGCGAGCCGTTGCGAACTGGTCTGGCGGCGGGCACGGCAATCGGCGGATTTCGCCATGGTTCGCCCGCATCTCGAGGAAGTCGTGTCGCTGACCCGCGAGATCGCGAGGGCAAAGGGTGCGGCGCTAGGCTGCGACCCTTACGACGCCTTGCTCGACCGTTACGAACCGGGACTCCGCGGTTCGGTGCTCGACCGCATTTTCGGGGACATCGAAGCGTTTCTGCCAGGCTTCCTTGAGCGCGTGCTGGAGCGTCAGAAGGGCGAGCGTGAGGTGGCCGAGCCGGAGGGACCGTTCCCGCTCGAGGCGCAGCGGGCGCTGTCGAAGAAGATCATGGAGATCCTCGGCTTCGACTTTCGCTACGGGCGGCTCGATATCAGCGCCCACCCCTTCGCCGGCGGCGTACCGGGCGACGTCCGCGTCACCACGCGCTACAGCCAGGGCGAGTTCGTGCAGGGCCTGATGGCGGTGCTGCACGAGACGGGCCACGCGCTTTACGAACTCGGGCTGCCCGAAGCGTGGCGCAACCAGCCGGTCGGCCGCGCCCGCAGCCCGACCGTACATGAGAGCCAGTCCCTGCTGATCGAGACGCAGGCCTGTCGGACGCGTGTCTTCGTCGCATTCCTTGCGCCGCTGCTGCGCCAGTATTTCCGCAGGGAGGGCCCTGCGTGGGAGGCCGGCAATCTCTACCGTCTGGTCTCGCGGGTCCGGCCGGGGATGATTCGCGTCGAGGCCGACGAAGTGACCTATCACCTGCATGTGCTGATGCGCTATCGGCTGGAGAAGGCGCTGATCGCCGGTGATCTTTCGGTCGCCGACCTCCCGGCTGCATGGAACGAGGAGATGCAAAAGCGCCTCGGCCTCGCCCCCCGGCACGATGGCGAGGGCTGCCTGCAAGACATCCACTGGTACTACGGCACCTTCGGCTACTTTCCCAGCTACAGCCTCGGGGCCGTGCTGGCGGCGCAGTTGTTCGACTCGGCGAGCCGGGCCAGTCCCGGGCTGATGTCGTCGATCGGCCGTGGCAGCTTCGCGCCGCTGCTCAACTGGCTGCGCAGCCAGGTGCACCAGAAGGGCAGCCTGCTCGGCACGGACGATCTGATCGCCCAGGCGACGGGCAAGCCACTCGGCACCGAGGCCTTCAAGGCGCATCTCCGCAATCGCTATCTGCCCTGAGGCTCCGCCAAATGCGCTACATCAGCACCCGGGGCAAGGCTCCGGTCCTCGGCTTCGAAGACGTTCTGCTGACCGGGCTGGCAAGGGACGGCGGCCTCTACGTGCCCGAGAGCTGGCCGGCCATGGCCGCGGACGACCTCAGGGCCCTGCACGGCTTGCCCTATCCCGAGGCGGCCGTCCAAATCATGCGTCCCTACCTCGACGGCGCGATTTCCGATGAGGATTTCGGTGCGATGGTCGCCGACTCCTATGCCGTGTTCGGCCATCCTGCGGTGGTGCCGCTGCGCCAGCTCGAAAGCGGCCTGTGGCTGCTGGAGCTGTTCCACGGTCCTACCCTGGCCTTCAAGGACGTCGCGCTGCAGCTTGTCGGGCGGCTGTTCGATCATGTCCTGAAGCGGCGCGGGGAGCGCATCACCGTGGTTGGTGCCACCTCGGGCGACACCGGATCGGCGGCCATCGAGGCATGCCGCCACTGCGACATGGTCGAGATCTTCATCCTCCACCCGAAGGGACGTGTTTCGGAGGTTCAGCGGCGCCAGATGACGACGGTGGACTCGCCGAACGTCCACAACATCGCCGTCGAGGGCAATTTCGACGACTGCCAGGATCTGGTGAAGGCGATGTTCAACGACGCCGCCTTCCGCGACGAACTGAACCTCTCGGCGGTCAATTCGATCAACTGGGCGCGGATCATGCCCCAGATCGTCTATTACGTGACCTCGGCGGTGGCCCTCGGTGCGCCGGACAGGGAGGTCACCTTCGTGGTACCCAGCGGCAACTTCGGCAACGTCTTCGCCGCCTATGCGGCGCGGCAGATGGGCCTGCCGGTACAGCGGCTGGTCGTGGCGTCCAACTCGAACGACATCCTGACGAGGTTCTTCGACACGGGCACGATGCGCATCGACGGTGTAGAACCTACATGGAGTCCCAGCATGGATATCCAGGTATCCAGCAACTTCGAGCGGTATCTGTTTGACCTCTGTGATCGCAACCCCGCCACGCTGGCGGAAGAGATGCGGACCTTCCGGGATACCGGCAGCCTCTCGGTAGGGGACAACCGCATCGCCGCGGCACGCCAGCTGTTCGATGCCGGCCGCGTCGACGACGATGCGACTCTGGCGGAGATCAGGCGCGTCCACGCCGACAGCGGCGAGGTGGTCGATCCGCATACGGCGGTCGGCATCGCCGTGGCGCGGGTGCAGCCGCGCACCGCGCCGGTGGTCTGCCTGGCAACGGCGCATCCGGCAAAGTTCGGCGATGCCGTGGCGCAGGCGATCGGGGAGTGCCCGGCGCTGCCGTCCCGCCTCTCGGATCTGATGGAGCTGCCGGAACGCGCGGTCGCCCTGCCCAACGACCTGGCGGCGGTCGAGGCGCATATCCGCGAATCGCTGAGCGAATCCGTCCGATGACGATGAAAGCTGACATCGCCCCGGCGCAAATGACGGTTCTGCCGAACGGCATCCGCGTCGTCACCCGGGAGATGCCGCAGGTGGAGAGCGTTTCGCTGGGCCTCTGGGTGCACGTCGGCACCCGTGACGAGGCGCCGGAGGTGAACGGCGTATCGCATCTGCTCGAGCATATGGCGTTCAAGGGCACCCGCCGGCGCACGGCCCGATCCATCGCGGAGGAGATCGAGGCGGTGGGCGGTCATCTCAACGCCTATACCTCCCGCGAGCACACGGCCTATTACGCCAAGGTGCTGGTCGATGACGTGCCGCTCGCCATCGACATCCTGGCCGACATCCTGCAGCACTCGACGCTCGACGAGCAGGAACTGGAGCGTGAACGCTCCGTGATCCTGCAGGAGATCGGCCAGGCCAACGACACGCCCGACGACCTGATCTTCGACCGTTTCCAGGAGACGGCCTATCCCGACCAGCCGCTCGGCCTGCCGGTGCTGGGGAGTGCCGACCTCATCCGCGGCCTGGGACGCTCGGATGTGCGCGCCTACATGGACCGTTACTACAGTCCGTCGCGGCTGGTCGCATCCGCTGCCGGGCGAATCGACCATGAGGATTTCGTTCGCCGCATTGCGGCGGCCTTTGGCGACCTGCCTGCCGACAATGATGAGGCGCCGCCGCGGGCCAGCTATGTCGGCGGCGACAACCGCGAGCGCCGCAAGCTGGATCAGGTCCATCTGATCCTTGGCTTCGAGGGCGTGCCCTACGGCGATCCGGACTACTATGCCGTTACGGTCCTTTCGACCCTGCTCGGCGGCGGCATGTCCTCCCGTCTGTTCCAGGAGGTGCGCGAGAAGCGGGGCCTCGTCTATTCGGTGTTCAGCTTCTCCTCGTCCTACGACGATACCGGGGTGGTGGGGGTCTATGCGGGAACCGGCGAGAAGGAGGTCGGCGAACTGATTCCGGTTGTCGGCGATGAGCTGAACGCGGTGCGGCGCAAGGTCGGAGAGGACGAAATCGCGCGCGCGCGCGCGCAGCTTCGGGCGAACGTGCTGATGTCGCTCGAGAGCACGTCGGCGATGTGCGAGCAGGCAGCGCGGCAGATACTGGTCTTTGGTCGTCCCATTGCCCTGGAGGAGACCGTGGCGCGGATCGAGGCGGTCGACGCGGCGCAGGTCGCGCGGACGGCCGACCGCCTATTCCGCGCGCCTGTGACGGTCGCGGCGCTGGGGCCGATCAGGAAGATGGAGTCGACGGAGCAGATCGCGGCGCGCTTCGGCTGAAAGCCGCTCAGGCCCGGCCAGCCGCACCCGACAGCAGCATCGGGTCGACGCCGATCTTCCGGATCGCGTTCTCCCACTTCATTGCGAGGTCGGAGCCGAACACCAGATCCTGGTCCGCCTCGACGTGCAGCCAGGCGTTGCCGTGCATCTCGCCGTCGAGCTGACCCGGTCCCCAGCCGGCATAGCCCAGCGCCAGCAGGCAGTTGCGCGGCCCGCTGCCGTGCGCGATCTCCTTGAGGATGTCGACCGTCGCGGTGAGGGCGATGCCGTTGTCCACGTTCAGGCTGGCCTCATGCATGTAGTCGTCGGAATGCAGCACGAAGCCCCGGCTGGATTCGACGGGACCGCCGAAGTGGACCCGAATCTGCTTGGCCGCCAGCCCCGGCTCGATGCCCAACTGCTCCAGCAGGTCGGGGAAGGTCAGCGACTCCAGCTCCCGGTTGAGCACGAGGCCCATCGCACCTTCGGCCGTGTGGGCGCATAGATAGACCACCGACCGTGCGAAACGCGGATCCTCCATCTGCGGCATTGCGACCAGGAGCTGTCCCGGCAGATAGCCGTTGTCCTGTTTCTCGCCAAATTCACCTGACATGGCCGAATCTCCCTCGCTGCGGGCCGCTTCCCGCATCGACAACGCGCGGCTGCCGCGCAGTGTCCGATTATCAATAATGATCCCGCCTGCGGGCCGATCAAGTGCGGCGGCCTTGACGCCATTGTGAGCCGACCTTCCGCTACCGCGCCGCTAGAGTGTCCTCATGGTTTTCCGGCTTTTCCCGCCCGCTTCGCCCGCCGTGGTGATCGCATCGCGTATCGCGTTGCTGATCGGGTTGCTGTGCCTGCCGCAGGCCACCGGAGCGCAGGCGCCGGCGGCATCGGACTGGGTGCGCAACGATCAGGTCGACGTCCGCCTCGTGTCCGCTGTCGCGGGGACCGGTGGCGCAGCGAGCGAAGGTCTGCGGCTCGGACTGCATTTCCGGATGGCCGAGGGCTGGAAGATCTACTGGCGGACGCCCGGCGATGCCGGGTTCCCGCCGCGGATCGACTGGACGGGGTCGGGCAATCTCGCCGCCGCGGAAGTGAAGTGGCCGGCGCCCAGGCGGTTCGAGCTCTTCGGGCTGCAGAATTACGGCTATGAGGGCGAGGTCGTGCTGCCCGTCACGGTACTGCCCGAGGACACCGGCTCGCCCCTTTCGCTTCGGGCGGATGTCGCGTTCCTGACCTGCCGAGACGTCTGCATCCCTCTCGATGCCAAGCTCGCTCTCGACCTTCCAGCCGGTGAGGCGTCGTCCACGCCTTTCGCCCATCTGATCGGGCGCTATGGCGGCAAGGTGCCCGTGCCGGCGGAATCGGCCGGCCTTCGCGTGGACGGGTTGCAGGTGCTGCCTGCCCCCGACGGCGCAAGACTCCTGCTTGCTCTCGATACCAGCATTCCGCTGCACGACGTCGATGTCTTCGTGGAGGGCGCATCCGGCCTGGAGTTTCTTGCCGCACAGCCCACCGCGAGGTCCGGGGGATCGGTGCTCCTGGAAATGCCGGTGCGCGGGCAGAACGCGTTCGCGATGCTGGCCCGCGCTCCGTTGACGCTGACCGTCGCGGCGGAGGGGATGGCGGCCGAAATAACGGCTCTTGCCGAGCCTGCCGCGGCCGGCGTGCCGCCGGGGGCGCCGACAGGGTGGGTCGTGGCGCTCGGACTTGCCCTTGCCGGCGGGCTGATCCTCAACCTGATGCCATGCGTCTTGCCGGTTCTGTCGCTCAAGCTTCTCGGCGTCGTCCGCCTGGGGGGAGGGGATCGGACCCGGGTGCGGCAGGCTTTCCTCGCCACCGCTGCGGGTATTGTCTCGAGCTTCCTCGTGCTGGCGCTGGCTCTGATCGCTCTGCAGGGGGCAGGCGCCCGGATCGGCTGGGGCGTCCAGTTCCAGCAGCCCGTCTTCCTCGCCGCGATGACTGTCGTCCTGACGCTGTTCGCCGCCAATCTCTGGGGCGCCTTCGCGATTCCGCTGCCGCGGTCGCTGGCCGCCCTGGGTACGGCAGGGCCAAAGCACGGTGTCGCCGGGGATTTCCTCGCGGGTACCTTGGCGACGTTGCTGGCGACCCCCTGCTCCGCGCCCTTCCTCGGCACCGCCGTGGGCTTCGCCCTGTCGCGCGGCCCGTCGGAGATCCTCGCCGTCTTCGGTATGCTGGGCCTCGGACTTGCGCTTCCCTACCTTGCCGTCGCTTTCCGACCGGGGCTCGTGGCCATGCTGCCTCGGCCCGGACCGTGGATGGTCTGGCTGCGCCGCCTGCTCGGCCTCCTGCTGCTGGGTACCGCGGGCTGGCTGATGACGATCCTGGCGGTACAGGGCGGCGCTACCGCTGCCATCGGCGTGGCCGCGTGCTCCCTCCTCGCCGCCGCGGCCTTCGCCTGCCGGGCGCCGGGGTGGACGCCGGTTGCGCTGGCTGCAGGCGTGGTGCTCGTCCTCTCCGCCCTTCTGGTGCCGATCGCCGTTCCGGCACCGGACGCGGCCACGGTGCCGACGGTACGCGATCTGGACTGGCGGCCTCTCGATCGCGGCGCCATCCCCACGCTGGTGGCGGAGGGTCGAACGGTCTTCGTGGATGTCACCGCCGACTGGTGCATCACCTGCAAGGTCAACAAGGCGCTGGTGCTCGACAGCGTCGACGTTGCGGCACTGCTGTCCGCGCCCGGCGTGGTAAGGATGCGGGGCGACTGGACCTCCCCGGATGCTGCCATTGCCGACTATCTGGCGGGGTTCGGACGCTATGGGATTCCGTTCAATGCGGTTTACGGACCCGCCCTTCCGCAAGGCAGGGCGCTGCCCGAGTTGCTGACGGTGGAAATGGTCCTCGATGCCGTGGATGCGGCCGGAAACCCGCGGTGACGGAGCGGTTCCGGCCTTTTTCATGGGTGACTCGCCGCTCCGAACCGCCTATCTCATAGCCATACCCATTCCGGCCGCTTCTGCGGCGGCTTTCCGGAACATCCGCACAGCTCACAGAGAGGAACGCGACCATGGCGATTAGCGTAGGGTCCAAGATGCCGGCAGGGACGCTCAAGGTGGTGACCGCCGACGGTCCGAAGGACGTGCCGGCCGAGGAGTTCTTCAAGGGCCGCAAGGTCGTGCTGTTCGCCGTGCCGGGCGCCTTCACGCCGACCTGCTCCGAACAGCACCTGCCCGGATTCGTCTCCAAGTCCGGCGACATCAAGGCGAAGGGTGTGGATGAGATCGCGTGCATGGCGGTGAACGATCATTTCGTGCTGAAGGCCTGGTCTGCCGCGCGCGGCGTCGGCGATTCGGTGACCATGATCGCCGACGGTGCCGCGACCTACACCAAGGCCCTTGGCCTCGATGTCGATCTCTCGACGCCGGGCCTCGGCGTCCGCTCGCGCCGTTACGCGATGATCGTCGACGACGGCAAGGTCGCGGCGCTCAAGATCGAGGAGAAGCCCGGCCAGATCGCCGAGAGCGGCGCCGACCAGATTCTCGCGGCTCTCTAGATTATCGGGCGGCGGCGGGCCTCGGGCCTGCCGCCGCTACTCCCTGGCCGCCGCGCGGACGGCGGCGATCCCGGCACGCGCCAGCGCATCCGCCCGCTCGTTCTCGACGTGGCCGGCATGGCCCTTTACCCAGCGCCATTCCACCCGGTGCCGGGCGATCAGTTCGTCCAGGCGCTGCCACAGGTCGACGTTCTTCACCGGCTTCTTGTCCGCGGTGCGCCATCCGCGCTGCTTCCAGCGCGGCAGCCACTGGGTAATGCCCTTGTGCAGGTAGGCGCTGTCGGTATGGACACGCGCGCGAACCGGACGCTTCAGCGCCTCCAGGGCGCTGATCGCCGCCATCAGTTCCATCCGGTTGTTGGTGGTCGCCGCCTCGCCGCCGTTCAGTTCCTTCTCGACCGCGCCGAAGCGAAGCACCGCACCCCAGCCTCCAGGCCCGGGGTTGCCACTGCAGGCACCGTCGGTGAAGATTTCGACCGGATCGCCGGCACTTTCCCCCACGGGGGCTCTCAGTCCAGCCCGTAGGCGGCGGCGCTGCCGACGCGCTGGTGGAAGCGCAGCTTTCGCACATATTCCAGCGGGTCCTTGGGTGTCACCATCGCGCCCTCCGGCCGATGCAGCCAGTCATAGAGGCGCGTCAGCAGGAACCGCATCGCGCTGCCCCGCGCCATCAACGGCATCACCTCCATTTCGTCCCGCGCCAATTCCCGCACTCCCCGGTAGCCGGCGAACATCAGCCGCGCCTTGGTGATGTTGAAGCTGGTGTCCGGTTCAAAGCACCAGGCGTTGAGGCAGACGCCGAGGTCGTAGCAGAGGAAGTCGGTGCAGGCGAAATAGAAGTCGATCAGGCCGGACAGCCTTTCGCCGAGGAAGAACACGTTGTCCGGGAACAGGTCGGCATGGATGTTGCCCGTCGGAAGCTGCAGCCTGGCGCAGGTGGGCCAGGCGGCCTCGAGATGGTCGAGTTCGGCCTCGAGCTCTTCCGCCAGGTCCGGCAGCACCTCATGGGCGCGCTCCCGACTCTGGGCGAACAGCGGTCGCCAGCTCTCCACCGAGAGGCTGTTGGGACGCTGCAACGGGAAATCCATCCCCTTGACGTGCATGTCCGCCAGGGCGGTGCCGAGCTGGCCGGTATCGTCGCTGCCGACGCGCCGGTGCCATACGCCCGGCAGGAACGTCACGATCGCCGCCGGCCGGCCGCACAGCCGGCGCAGCGCCCTGCCGTCACGCCCGAGTGTCGGGGTCGGGCATGGCAGCCCCTTGTCCGCAAGATGGGCCATCAGCCCGAGGAAGTACGGCAGGTCGCTCTCATCCACGCGGCGCTCGTACAACGTCAGGATGAAGTTGCCGTTCTCCGTCTGGAGAAGATAGTTGGAATTCTCGACGCCCTCGGCGATCCCCTTGCAGGACAGGACCCTGCCGATGTCGTACTCGGCGACGAAAGCGGCGAGGTCGTCGTCGGGGACCTCGGTGTAGACCGCCATGTGGGGCTCAGGCGGTCAGCGCGGCGGGAAGTTTGAAAGTCACGTCTTCCTCGGTCACCGACACTTCCTCAATCTGTACCTCATAGCGTTCGCGGGCGGCTGCGACCACCTCTTCGACCAGCCGCTCCGGCGCCGAAGCGCCGGCCGTGATGCCAAGACAGCCGATGCCGTCGATCGTAGCCCAGTCGATGTCCGGGGCACGCTGCACGAGTTGCGCCCGCGCGCACCCTGCGCGACCGGCCACCTCGACGAGGCGGCGGGAGTTCGACGAGTTCGGCGCGCCGATGACGAACATGGCGTCGCAGCGTGCCGCTATCGCCTTAACGGCTTCCTGCCGGTTGGTCGTGGCGTAGCAGATATCTTCCTTGCGCGGCCCCCGGATGTTCGGGAACCGTCGCCGCAGCACGGCGACGATCTCGGCGGTGTCGTCTACAGACAGCGTGGTCTGGGTGACGAAAGCCAGGCGGTCAGGGTCGTCGACCGCCAGTGACTCGGCGTCCGCGGCCGTTTCGATCAGTCGGATGGAGCCCTGCGGCAACTGCCCCATCGTGCCGACCACCTCCGGATGGCCGGAATGGCCGATCAGCACGATCTGCGATCCCTCGGCATGATGCCGTTCGGCCTCGCGGTGGACCTTGCTGACGAGCGGGCAGGTCGCATCGAGGTAGAACAGCTTGCGGGATTTGGCCTCGCGCGGAACCGATTTCGCCACGCCGTGGGCGGAGAAGATCACCGGCACACCGTCGGGAATTTCCGAGATTTCGTCGACGAATATCGCACCCTTGGCCTCGAGGCTCTCGACCACCGTGCGATTGTGGACGATCTCGTGGCGCACGTAGACCGGGGCCCCGTATCGCTCCAGCGCCTGCTCGACGATCTTGATGGCGCGATCGACGCCCGCGCAGAAGCCCCGCGGGGACGCAAGCAATATGGTCAGCGGCGGCTTGGAAACCATGAAACCCTCTGGATTGCGGCCACTCCGCGTTGCGGGGGCGGCCGATCTCTTCTACAACTCTTCGTCCCGATTTGGGAACCCTTCCCGGTAGATGCAGCCTCGTCAGCGCCTTTTCCAGACACTCCGCCCCAGCTACCCCAATGTCACGCGCCGCGCGGCGGCGCTGATGGCCGCGGTGGCGCTCGGCACGCTGGCGGCGTGCGGGACGCCCTCGTCGGAGGAGCCGTTGCCCCCCTGCCCGGAAGCGCGGGTGCTCGGCGACGCCGACCACCTCGTCGAGTTCCGGGACGGACCTGGGCGCGACGTCATCGACATGGAGTTCGATGCGGAAATCGTCCAACTCGCCGGAGAATGCGCCTATAGCAACGGACGCAGTGCCCTCGCCATCAGCTTCTTTCCCGCCTTCCGCGTCACCATGGGGGCGGCGGATGCCGACCGCCGGGCCCAGTTCTCCTATTTCGTGGCTGTGGTCCGCCGGTCAGACAGCGCGATCCTGAACAAGGAAGTGTTCGACCTAACCGTCGTCGCGCCGCCGAACCAGAACCAGGTCCGCTTCCGCGACAACCAGATCGACCTGCTGCTGCCGCTCGGCGAAGACGAGACGGGAGCGTCCTTCCAGCTTCTGCTGGGCTTCCAGCTCAGCGAGGAACAGCTTCAGTATAACCGCCGCCAGGCGGAACGACGCTGAAGCGCCCGATCAGTCTTTCGGGGGAGGGGCCTTGCCCTCGCCTCCCGGCGCCTATACCTTTCTGACTGCCCAGATGAGTCCTGCGGGAGAGACCGGCGCACTGCGCCGGCGCCGAAGGAGCAACCGGTCCTCGAAACTCTCAGGCAAAAGGACCGCGGGAGGATTGGGTCTCTGGAAAGAGGCGTCGGGGCGCTTGCAGCGCCCGGTCTCACCGAAGGAGTAAACCGGCCGAATCGCTTCGGCAGGCCGGTGAATCTCTCAGGTTCCGAGACAGAGGAGGACGCCGGCGCAGCGCGTCGGGAGGCTCTGACGGAGGACCTGTATTGGCCGAAACCCGGCAGCAAGACCTGTTACAGACGCCGCTAGCGGCCCTGCATCGATCGCTGGGCGCCCGGATGGTGCCGTTCGCCGGCTATGAGATGCCCGTCCAGTATCCAGCGGGCATCATCGCCGAGCATAACCAGACGCGCCAGTCGGCCGGTCTGTTCGACGTCTCCCACATGGGACAGGCGCGGCTGCGCGGCGGGAACGCGGCGGAGGCACTGGAACTGCTGGTTCCCGGAGATATCCGGGCGCTCAAGCCGGGGCGGCAGCGCTATACCATGCTCACCAACGACAAGGGTGGCATCCGCGACGACCTGATGGTGGCGAACACCGGCGAGGACCTGTTCCTCGTCGTCAACGCCGCCTGCAAGGGCGCGGATTTCGCTCATATCCGGACCCATATGCCGAAGGGCGTCGAGCTGGAGGAGCAACCGGATCGGGCGCTGGTGGCGCTGCAGGGCCCCAAGGCGGCCGCGGTGCTGGCGCGGCTCTCGCCGCCGGCCGCCGAGATGCGGTTCATGGACTGGCGCGCGCTGGAAATCGCCGGCATTCCCTGCACCGCCACCCGCTCGGGCTACACCGGCGAGGACGGCTACGAAATTTCCGTTGCCGGTGACCGGGCCGAGGAGCTTGCCGGCGCGTTGCTGGAACAGGAGGAGGTCGGGCCGATCGGCCTTGGTGCCCGTGACACGCTGCGGCTGGAGGCGGGGCTGTGCCTTTACGGCCACGATATCGACGAGACCACGACGCCGGTCGAGGCGGACCTCGTATGGACGATCTCCAAGCGCCGGCGCAGCGAGGGCGGCTTCGCCGGGGCGGAGACCATTCTCCGGCAGCTTTCGGACGGCCCGCCGCGCCGACGCGTCGGCTTCCGTATCGATGGCCGCGCGCCGGCCCGGGAGGGCGCGGCGGTGACGGATGCGGGGGGCACCGAGATCGGAACCCTGACCAGCGGCGGCTTCGCGCCCACGGCCGGGCAGCCGGTCGCCATGGGTTACGTCACCGCTGGCAACGACGCCGCCGGGAAGCAGGTCGGCATCGTGGTAAGGGGTCGAAGCCTTACCGCGAAGATCGTCGGGATGCCGTTCGTTGAACATCGCTACCACCGCGGCTGAGCGGAAAGGGGACCCAAAACGATGAGCACGCTGAAGTACACCAGGGAACACGAGTGGATCCGCGTCGAGGGCGACGAGGCAGTGGTCGGCATCTCCGACTATGCCCAGCAGCAGCTGGGCGATGTCGTGTTCGTCGAATTGCCGGATGTCGGAAAGTCGCTTTCGAAGGGCGACGAGGCAGCGGTCGTGGAGTCGGTGAAGGCGGCCAGCGAGCTTTATGCCCCCATCGACGGGGAAGTGGTCGGCGTCAACGAGAAGCTGGCGGACGAGCCGGCGCTGGTGAACAGCGATCCGCTTGGCGACGGCTGGTTCTTCCGCATTCGCGTCGCCGACGCCGGTCAGCTCGAGGCCCTGATGGACGAGGCCGCCTACAAGTCGTTCGCGGAGGAGTGATCGGATGAGTCAGGCCCGGCCCACCCTGGACGAGCTCGAGGCGCGCGACGCCTTCGTGTCGCGGCACATCGGCCCGCGTCCGCACGACGAGGCCGACATGCTCGGGCAGCTCGGCCTCGGATCGCTTGACGAACTGGTGCGCGACACGGTGCCCGAGCGGATCCTGATCGACGAACTGCTCGATCTGACGCCGGCCCGCGGCGAACGCCAGGCGCTCGCGGACCTCTCCCGCTACGCGGCCGAGAACCGGGTGATGAAGTCGATGATCGGCCTCGGCTATCACGGCACCGTCGTGCCCCCCGTCATTCAGCGCAACGTGCTTGAGAATCCCGGCTGGTACACCGCCTACACGCCCTACCAGGCGGAGATCTCCCAGGGCCGTCTGGAGGCGCTGCTGAACTTCCAGACCATGGTGTCCGACCTGACGGGGATGGACATCGCCAATGCCTCGCTGCTCGACGAGGGCACGGCGGCGGCCGAGGCGATGACGCTCTGCCACGCCCGGGCCAAGGCGAAGAGCGAAGTCTTCTTCGTCGCCGGAGACTGCCATCCGCAGACCATCGACGTCGTGCGGACCCGTTGCGAATCGGTGGGTATCGAGCTTGTGGTCGGCGATCCCGAGGACGATCCCCTCGCGCATGAACCGTTCGCCCTGCTGGTCCAGTATCCGGCGAGCGACGGACGCATCAGGGACTACGCGGCGCTTGCCGAGGCGGCTCATGCCAGGGGGGCCATGCTCGTCGTAGCCGCCGACCTGCTGTCGCTCCTGCTGCTGAAGTCGCCCGGCGAATTCGGCGCCGACGTGGTCGTCGGTTCCAGCCAGCGTTTCGGCGTTCCGCTGGGCTTCGGCGGCCCCCATGCCGCCTATATCGCTACCCTCGACGCGCACAAGCGCGTCATTCCGGGCCGCCTGGTCGGCGTCTCCCGCGACCGGCGCGGCCGTCAGGCGCTGCGCCTCGCGCTGCAGACGCGTGAACAGCATATCCGCCGCGAAAAGGCGACCAGCAACATCTGCACGGCGCAGGTGCTTCTGGCGGTGATGGCGGGGATGTACGCGGTCTATCACGGGCCGGAGGGGCTGCGCCGGATTGCCACGCGCGTCCATCGTCTGGCCTGCATTCTCGCCGACGGACTGGAACGTCTTGGCTGCAAGCTTCGCTACTCGGCTTTCTTCGATACCGTGGTCGTTTCGGGCGGTGCCGGCACGGCCGACGAATTCATCGGCCGCGCGCGCGAGGCCGGCATCAACCTTCGGCGCTTCGACGGCGAGTGCGTCGGCATCACGGTGGACGAGACGACCACGCGTGCCGAGGTCGAGGCGCTCTGGCGTGCGGCATCCGGCAAGCAGGACCCGGGTCTCGAGGCCGGCACGCTCGACGCGGAGACCAGGGACCGGCTGGCGGGAACGTCGCTGCGCAGCGGCCCGGTGCTGACCCATCCGGTGTTCAACAGCTACCATTCCGAAACCGAGATGCTGCGCTACCTGCATCGTCTGCAGCGCCGCGACGTGTCGCTGACCCGGTCGATGATTCCGCTCGGTTCCTGCACGATGAAGCTGAACGCGACGACGGAGATGCTGCCGGTGACATGGCCGGCCTTCGCCGATATCCATCCGTTCGCGCCGGCGCAGCAGACCAAGGGCTACATCGCGATGATCCGCGGGCTGGAGAAGTGGCTCGCGGAGATGACCGGCTTCCACGCGGTCTCGGTCCAGCCGAACGCCGGGAGCCAGGGCGAGTACGCGGGGCTTCTGGTGATCCGGCAGTACCATCGCGCGCGGGGCGACGAAGGCCGCCGGATCTGCCTGATCCCGAGCTCGGCGCATGGCACCAACCCGGCGAGCGCGGTGATGGCCGGAATGAAGGTCGTGGTCGTCGCCTGCGACTCCAGGGGCAATGTCGACGTCGACGACCTGAAGGCGAAATGTGCCGAGCACGCGGATGCGCTGGCGGCGCTGATGATCACCTATCCCTCGACGCACGGTGTCTTCGAGGAGGCGATCGACGAAATCTGCCAGGTGGTCCATGACCATGGCGGCCAGGTCTACATGGACGGCGCCAACCTCAATGCGCTGCTCGGCCTGTGCCGCCCCGGGGAATTCGGGCCCGACGTCTGCCACATGAACCTGCACAAGACGTTCTGCATCCCGCATGGCGGCGGCGGTCCGGGCGTCGGGCCGATCGGCGTCGCGGAACATCTCGCGCCCTTCCTGCCGCGTCACTCGCTGCGGGACGATGCGGGGCCGGAGCAGGGGATCGGCGCTGTCTCCGCGGCCCCCTGGGGCAGTGCCGGCATCCTGCCGATCTCGTGGACCTACATCGCCATGATGGGGCGGCGCGGCCTGAAGCGGGCGACCCAGATGGCCATCCTGAACGCCAACTACATCGCCAAGCGGCTGGAGGGCCATTACGACGTCCTCTACTCCGGCAAGAACGGCCGCGTGGCGCATGAGTGCATCGTCGATATCCGGCCGATCGAGCGCGACTCGGGCATCAACAACGAGGACATCGCCAAGCGCCTGATCGACTTCGGCTTCCATGCGCCGACGATGTCGTTCCCGGTGCCCGGCACGCTGATGATCGAGCCAACCGAGAGCGAGGCGAAGGAGGAACTCGACCGCTTCTGCGACGCGATGATCGCCATTCGCGACGAGATACGTGCGGTGGAGCGGGGCGATATGGACGCGAAGGACAATCCGCTGAAGAACGCGCCGCACAGCCTTGCCGACGTGGTCGAGGAAGGATGGAGCCATCCCTACAGCAGGGAACAGGCGACTTTCCCGCTGCCGTGGGTCGCGGCGGACAAGTACTGGCCGCCGGTGTCGCGCATCGACAACGTGCACGGTGACCGCAACCTCGTCTGCTCCTGTCCGCCGCTGGAGAGCTATCGGGAGGCGGCGGAGTAACGCCGCAGCCCCTCGGTCGATAGACGCAAAGAAAAAGCGCCGCCCGGCTGTCGCCGGCGGCGCTTTTCGTTGGGTCCCCTGCGGGACGTCAGTGCAGCTTTTCGGGAAGCTCCCGGATCGAGGCGTCTACCAGCACGCGCGCCTTCTCCGCGCCCAGGCTGTCCCTGATGATCCGCCGCGCCGCGGCCACGGCGACGTCCGCCGCGGTCGCCTGCACCTCGCGCCGGGCCTGCTCCTCGGCCTGCGCGATGCGGTCGCGGGCCTGCCGTTCGCGCCGTTTCAGCGTCTCTTCGAGGTTGCGGGTCACGCGCTCGGAAAGGCGCGTCGCCTCCTCTTGGGCGTGCCGCCGGATCGCCTCGGTCTGCTTCTCGGCCTCGGCCTGCTTGCGCTTGGCCTCGGCCAGCATCTCCTGCGCCTCGACCTTGAGCTTCTCGGCATCGTCGATCTCGGTTCGCACCCGCTCGATGCGGGCGTCGAGACCGCCAAGGATCGCCGCCCGCGCTTTCCGCCATACCAGCGCGACGAAGATGACCGTGGCCACCAGCACCCAGAACGTCGGGTCTTCCCAGAAATGGGCGTAGCCGTAGGCGGCTTCCTGCCCCTCGACCATCTGGGCGTGAGCCAGCATTACGCACGCTCCTTCATCGCTGCGTCCACTGCGCCCTCGACCTCGTCCTTCCGGGGCTCGACGCCGGCCAGGCGCGCCGCCGCCAGCGAGG
>JBBDQX010000006.1:0-13817 GCA_040905765.1 Acetobacterales bacterium | reverse complement strand
GTCGGTGGCGCGGATCTCAGTCTTCACCGGGCGGCCCTCCTCGCCGGCCACCTTGATGCCCGTGTCGAGGGCGCCCCGGTCAAGCACCTCGTAGGCGCTGCTGCCGACGCGCAGGCGGCGCGGCCCGAACAGCGCACGCGCGCCGGCGTTGACGAGGCTGACCCTGCCGTCGTGGCCGACCACCACCACGCCTTCGGACAGGGCCCCCAGAATGGCCGTCAGGCGCGCCGTCGACACCCCGGTGCGACCGCGCCAGGAATCCTGCAGCCGGCTGAGCCCGCGGAACAGCGCGGACACCGCGCCCTGGCCCTCGATCTGGTCCTGCCGCGGCGTCCAGTCCGCATCGCGGTTGGCCAGCATCTGCATGGTGCGGTGCAGCCTGCGCAGGCCGCGGAAATGCTGCAGCAGGATGCCGGCCAGGGAGGCGAAGACCAGCACCACGATGACGACCAGCGCGAACTGCAACGTAAGCTGAGAGGCATAGACGCCTCCATCGCGGATTTCCTGCGTCAGGCCGAACCAGCCCAGCCCCGCCAGCACCAGCGCCAGCAGCGCGAGCAGCGCGGTGATCATCCACAGGGTCTGGCCGACGGTGGCCGGGCGCAGGCGCCGGCGGGCCTTCCTCCGTAGAGGCCTGGCCGCGACCTTCGGGCGGACACCGGGTCGCGCCTCGTAACGGGGCCTGACCGTGGGTTCTGGAGTCGGCGGCTTGCTCCGCCGGAATGGCCACATGAGCGTCGGTTTTCGTGTTCGCCGGGTTCGCCGCTGCAATAGAGGGCGTGTCGCCTGATTTCAACAACATAGGCAGTTCGCGCACCTTACCAGTGACGGCGGTCACGCGTCGCGGGTACGGCGCTCCTCGATCAGCCGACGGCCGCGCTCCGCGACGTCGAGCGCGCCGCCGAGCGTCGTCACGCCCTCCGCCGCCAGGCGGTCGAGCAGACGGGTAAAGAGATCGGCCGTCACCAGCGCGTCGCCAAGCGCGGTATGCCGGCCGACGACGTCGATGCCATGCGCGGCGGCCACCGAGCCGAGGTCGAGGTCGTCGACGGCCGGGTCGAGGGCGACGGCGAGCCGCATCGTGCACAGCCGCATCGCCGGTTTCCCCGCATCGACCACCTCCGCGCCGGACGCCGTCAGCACCGCGACGTCGAAGTCGATACTGTGGCCGACCATCACATGACCCGCGGCCGCGCGGCGCAGTTCCGTGGCGATCGCCGTCATGGCGGGCGCCGTTGCGACCATGGCGTCGCTGATGCCGTGCACCGCGACGGACCGGTCGGGGATCGGCCTGCCCGGGTTGACCAGCAGGTCGATCGCCGCGGCCGGATAGCTCCTGCGGCCGCGCATCGGCACCGCACCGACGGCTACGACCCGGTCGCGCCGCGGGTCGAGGCCGGTCGTCTCGGTATCGAGCACCAGCGCCGGAAGCTCGGCCAGCGGGGTGTCGAGGGTCGGCGGCGGCGCCGGCTCCGGCAGCCCGTGGAGGCGCAGGTTGTGTTCGACGCCCTCCCCCGCGCCCCCGGCGGCTTCGAACACGATCAGGGCGCCAAAGGGGTCGTCCATCGCGGCCACGCGCGCCTCGACCCTGTCGCCGTCGACCAGCGCCAGCGGCGCGGTCACCGCGCACCGCTCGTCACGACTCCTGCGTAGCGCCTGCGCCAGCGCATCGCGCATGAAGACGTCGAACACGCTGGAGCCGATACTCAGGCGATCCGGCGGGAAACGGCCGCGCGCGGCGTGGTTGACCAGGCTGACGAGACCCGAGCCGGTGATCACGACGACGCCTTCCGCCAGTGCGCCGATCAGACGCGACAACTGTGGCTGGGGCTCGTGGATGGCGCGCCGCCAGCGGCGGCCGACACCATCGATGGCGGCGAACAGCACCGCCGTCTCCCCCGATCCGGCGAGCATGCCGGGCGGGGGCACCCAGGCGCCGCCGGTGCGTTCCATCGTGGCCAGCGCGTCCGCCGCACGTCCGACCTCGCGCCCGCGCCGGGTCAGCGCCCGGGCTAGCACAAGCAGCAGCGCGAGCGGCGCGATGGTCGACGCGACCAGCGCCGCCGCGAGCAGCGGCGTCCACCCGGCGGCCACCCAGCCGAAGGCCGCCAGCGCGGCCAGCAGCCCGCAGCACAGCGCCACGGCGGGCGGCAGCACCCGGAAGGGATCGGGTGGCCAACCCGGGGCGCTCACAGGATCTGGCCGGTCAGCAGGGTCCGCGCCTTGGCGCGCAGCGCCTGCACGACGCGGAACGACTCGACCAGCATGCGGCGATCCCGTGCGGCGAGTTCGCGGATGGGAACATGGTTGCCCACCTCCCGTCCGGCGGCGAAGTCCTCCAGCTGCCGGCGCAGCAGCAGCGCGCTCATATGCCCCAGCGCGACGCCGAGGTCGGCATGCTCGACCGCCGACAGCGCGCCGCATGCCTGAAGTGCCGCGAGCCGGTCGACGGTGCCGGTATCGGCGATGCTGTCGCGGATGGACAACACGCGCACCGCCTCCACCAGCGGCATGATGCCGGCGTGCTTCAGGTTGGCCTCGCGGCGGCCGGGCCGTTCCGGGTCGGGGCGCAGCCGGCCGAACCAGCCGACGGCGACCTCCTGCCGCTCGTTTAGCAGGTAGAGTTCGCGCGCGAACGGCCCGTGCGATGCACGCGCAAGGAAATGACCTCGCAGCGCATCGGTGCGGGCGCCCTCGCCCCAGACGACGGCGCAGTCGGCGAGAATTCCGGCATGGCGCAGTACCTGCCCATGATGGATCTCCACCCAGCGGTCGATCTGGCGGTGCCACTGCGGCAGCGTCTTGCGCCAGAGCGGGTTGGTCGCCATGACGTTGCCGCGGCAGAGCGCGAAGCCGGTGGCGGCCAGTGCCGCGGTATAGCGCTCGGCCAGGGCGACGAACCAGGAATCGATCCCGTCGTGCCGCTCGTCCGGGTAGTCGTCGAGGACGAAGCCGTTGTCCTGATCCGGGAACAGGAACGACTCGCCGCGCCCCCCGGAACCCATGACGATCACCTCGAACGACACCGGGGGAGCGCCATGCCCGGCATCCGCCATGCCGGCGACGCACAGGTCCATCACCCGGCGGTGGATGTCGGCATTGATGCCGGTCAGCAGCAGCTGCACTTCCGGCGCGGGCATGTTGTCGGCGATCAGGTCCGCGGCGACCGCCGCTTGCGCCTCCTTGGTGCGCGTCATGCCGTCGAGCGTGGCCGAATGCGTCAGCGCGTCGATGCGCTGCATCGGCCGCTGCAACGCCGCCGCCAGCGCGTCGTGGAGCTGCAGCACGCCGACCGGCTCGCCGGCGGCGGACACCACCGGCATGTGGCGCAGGCCGTCCCGCCGCATCCGCCCGATGGCGCGGAACAGCCGCTCGTCGACGGACACCGTCGTCACCGGCGTCGACATCGCCAGCTCGACCGGCACCGTGTCGGCGCCGCCCGCGGCGATCCGGCGTACCACGTCCTGCTCGGTGACGATGCCGACCGCCCGCCGCGCCTCGTCGACCACCAGCGCGCTGGTGACGCCGGCCGCGGCCATGCCCCGCACCACCCAGGCGACGGCCATGTCCGGGCGCACGACATAGGGCGCAGAGCCCATCACCGCACCGACCCGCAGCGAGAACAGTTCCGTCTGGCTGTGCGTCCGGCGCCACGTGCTCACGGGGGCGGTCCCGAGATCGCGCGCGCGACGGCCGGCGCGTCGACGCGCTTTTCCAGCGTGTCGCGGAACGACACGGTCAGGAAGGCGACCGTGGCCGAGAACACCTCGCGGTCGTAGCGGACGATATCCGGATGAAGCGGCAGCGCCTCGAACATGCGTGCCGCCGCGTACTCGGCGATGCCACGGGCGGGCCTCGGTGGCGCCATGCCGGCACGGGCGATGCGCGGCCCGAAGTCGGCCTCAGCCTCGTCCCACATCACGGCACGCCCCCGCGGCGGCGATTCCGACCGCAGCAGGCGCACATACATCGCCGCCAGCCCGCTGCGCAAAGCGTCCCCGTCGGCGGCATGGGGGCGCAGATAACCCTCCGCCACCAGCGTCAGGTCGGCCAGCGTCGCGGCGAAGCCGATACGGAAGGAATCCGACATCGCCTCCAGGAACGCGGGTTCGCGGAACATCAGGTTGCTGAACACCGAGGTCTTGGCGCGGCAATATTCGGACACCGACTTCTGCGCGACGAAGGCCGCGTTGGCCTTGAGGAAGGCTTCGAAAGCCCCACCATCGACCACCGGCACCGGGCGCAGCCGGCGCATCAGCCCGGCGAACATACAGCCTCCTTGCCGACACGCGACGCGTGCATGAGCCAGCATTCCTGAGAGTCATATTCTTGCTGCATTGCAGCATTCACTCTTTTTTTGTTGCTTGTCGAGGTATCTATAGGTGACAGAATAACTCAGGACGGTTCGCGAAAGGGGAAAACGGGCGAGGTCGTCTCAATCGCATGCGTCTCCGTACTGCAAGTTTTTCGCGATCCCAGCCTGACAACAACCGGCCGGCTTCCCGCAGCCGGCCGCATGAACGGGAGTATGGAATGTCCAACGGGGATATGACGCCCGAACGCCGTGCCCAGTACTGGAAGGCGACGGGTGGCCTGATGTGGTTCGTGCTCGCCATCTGGTTCCTCGCGAGCTTTGTCGTGCACTTCTTCGCGCCGTCGCTCAACGCGATCGTCATCTTCGGCTTCCCTCTCGGCTTCTACATCGCCGCGCAGGGATCGCTCATCGTCTTCGTCGTGCTGATCTTCTGGTTTGCCGCCCGGCAGAACCGGATCGACGAAAAATTCGACGTGGCGGAGGACTAGGTCATGGCGATGAAGGGGGATTTCGTCTCCAATCTCGGCCGCATCTACGGCACCTATACCGGCGGCTTCATCGGCTTCGTCGTGCTGCTCGCGATCCTCGAGCAGGTCGGCGTCCCCAACCGCGTCATCGGCTACCTGTTCGTGGCGATGACGATCGGCGTGTACGCGGCGATCGGCTACCTGTCGCGCACCATGCAGGTTTCGGAGTACTACGTCGCCGGCCGCAAGGTGCCGGCGTTCTACAACGGCATGGCGACCGCGGCGGACTGGATGAGCGCCGCCTCGTTCATCGGCATGGCCGGCACCCTCTACGCTCTCGGCTACGACGGTCTCGCGTTCGTGCTCGGCTGGACCGGCGGTTACGTGCTGGTGGCGGTGCTGATCGCGCCGTACCTGCGCAAGTTCGGCGCCTATACCGTGCCGGACTTCCTCGGTGCCCGGTACGGCGGCGACTTCGCGCGCACCATCGGCATCGTGGTGCTGTTCTGCTGCTCGTTCACCTACATCGTCGCGCAGGTGACCGGCACCGGCATCATCGCCTCGCGCTTCCTCGACATCCCGTTCGGTGTCGCGGTGTTCGTCGGACTGGTCGGCATCCTGGTGTGCTCGATGCTGGGCGGCATGCGGGCGGTGACCTGGACGCAGGTGGCCCAGTACATCGTGCTGATCATCGCCTATCTCGTCCCGGTGGTTATGCTGTCGGCGAAGCTGACCGGGGTGCCGATTCCGCAGATCATGTACGGCGACATCCTCCAGCGCATCACCGAGCTGGAGCAGACCAAGCCGGCGCTCGCGGGTGCCAAGGCGCACACCGTACCGTTCTCGACCTACGACCCGCTCAACTACTTCGCGCTGATCGCCTGCCTGATGATCGGCACCGCCTCGCTGCCGCATGTGCTGATGCGGTTCTTCACCACCCCGAGCGTGCGCGATGCGCGCAAGTCGGTGGGCTGGGCGCTGCTGTTCATCTTCATCCTCTACTTCACGGCGCCGGCCTACGCGGCGTTCGCGAAGTTCGAGATCTACCAGAACGTGATCGGCGCCCAGATCGCCGCGCTGCCGGAATGGGTCTCGATCTACAGCGGCATCGGCCTGGTCACCATTGCGGACGCCAACGCCGACGGCATCCTGCAGTTCGCCGAATTCACCATCCACCCGGACGTGGTCGTCATCGCCACGCCGGAGATCGCCGGACTGCCCTATGTCGTAGCCGGCCTGGTGGCGGCGGGCGGCCTCGCCGCGGCGCTGAGCACCGCGGACGGCCTGTTGCTGGCCATCGCCAACGCGCTGAGCCACGACGTGTACTACCGGATGATCGATCCGCAGGCGTCGACCGCCCGGCGTCTCACGGTGGCGCGCGCGCTGCTGGTCGTCGTCGCCATCATGGCGGCGATGGTCGCAAGCACCAGACCCGCGGGTATCCTGGCGATGGTGGCCTGGGCCTTCTCGCTGGCGGCGGCCGGGTTGTTCCCGGCGCTGGTGATGGGCGTGTGGTGGAACAGGACGACGAAGGAGGGCGCGGTCGCCGGCATGCTGGTCGGCTTCGGCGTCACCCTGTTCTATCTGGTCGCCACCCGCTACGGCGGCATGGGGGAATGGTTCGGGGTGCGCAACATCTCGGCCGCCACCTTCGGCCTGCCGCTCGGCTTCCTCACCATCTGGGTGGTCAGCCTGATGACCCCCGCCCCCTCGAAGGAGATGCAGGACTTCATCGACAACCTGCGGACCCCGCGCGGTGGCACGATGATGGAGGAAAAAGCAGTCTGACCCGTCCGCACAGGAGGGGTATCGACCTCGGGGCCCGCTTCGGCGGGCCCCTTCGTTTTTGGATCCCGGCGTTTTTGGATCCCGGCGTTTTCGGCCCCCGCGTTTCCGGTCCCTGCGTTTTCAGCTTGCCGCGGCGCGGGGTGGCGCTACGATTCCGGCATCGGGGCCGGACACTCGGGCGACATGACGATTCTCAGCCACTGGTACTTCCACCTGCCGAACTACCTGTTCGCGGTAGTGATCTATACCCTGCTCGGCCGCTTCATCCTCGCCGCCTTCGTGCCGGCGGACTGGGACAACTACATCTGGCGCGCCTTCGTCCGCCTCACCCAGCCGGCCGTGATCGCCGGCTCCGTTGTCACGCCGGCGGTCGTGCGGCGGTTGGTGCTCCTGCCGGTCGCGGCGATCTGGGTCTACCTGCTGCGCCTGACATTCGGCCTCGGCATGATCGCCGCCGGCCTCGCGCCGACCGTGGCCGCTCCCTGACGATGCGCCGACACCTGCTCGTCGCCGTCGTCCTCGTCGCCGTGGTGAACGGACTGTTCTCGCCGCTGCTGATCGTGGTGGCAAAGCTGGCGCCGCTGTGGTTTCCGGCATTCCTGCCGCCTTCGCCGGCAGTGCTGCTGTATCTCTCCTCGCTGCTACTCTCCGCCGTCACTCTGTTGCTCGCGGGCGTCCCTGCCGCGGTCTACGAGCGCCTGTCGGGCACGCGTGCCACCGACGGCGTGTCGGCGACGATCTGGCTGGCCGGCGTGATCGTGCTGACCGTGCCGGCGCTTCGCTTCATCGCCTGAGCGGTGTCGCACGGGGCGCGCTTGCGCCGGGACGGCGCGGCCCTATCTGTCCTCCGATGGAAAGTCTCGAGCGCATGAAGTTCTGCGCCGACCTGTCGATCCGCCGTGCGGTCGCCTTCGGGACCCTGGCGATCGGTACCATCACGGTCGGGATGAGCTTCGACGCGGCCCTCGCCGCGCGAACGGCGGCGATCCTGACTACCCTGATGAGCGCGGTGCTGTTGCTGAAGGCCCACATGGCGCCCCGGCAGCCCTACCGCCGGACCGAGATGTGGCTGTTGCTCGACCGCGATGCGGGCGGGCTGCCCGACGAGCAGGCGCAGCGACTGATCGGCGGACTGCTTGCCGACCGCTACCGCTGGCACGCGGACGCGACCGCCGCGGTGGCGCTGGCGCTGTGGGTCATGGCGCTGCTGCTCTCGGTCGTCCGCTAGAGTACCCCGATCCGCGGCCGGCCGCCGGCCTCGGCCCTGCTGCGCCCGAAGGCCTGGTCGAGCACCCGCGTCGAGTCCTCCGCGATGGCGATCGCCTCGCTGAGCAAGCCGAGCACCCGCATGTTGTTGTCGAGTACCTGCCGCCCCTCGGGCTGGGGCGTCATGTATCGGGCCTGCCTGCGGCCCTGGTTAAGGAAGACGCAAGAGTCGCGCCAGGCGGCTGATGCCCTCAGGCTACTGATTTCCATGCCGTATCGGGAAGCGGCGCGAGAGGCTGACGGCCCCCGCTCGCAAAGCGGCGGGAAACCGTCTGCGTCTCGGCGCCGGTGCGGCTCAGGCCGCGGCGAGCCAGCGCAGCGAGTTTGCCGATTCGGCGGTCGACGCCACGATCAGGGCGTGCCCCGGGGCGACCTCGTAATCCGCGTCGCCATTCTCTGCGATCGTCGCCTCGATGCCCGCCCGGTCGATCAGGCTGCGGGCATCGCCCGCGGCGATCACCTTCTTGCCGTCGGCGGCGAAACGCGCCAGCAAATCGACCGTCTTCGGCGCATCCGACAGCGTCTGCACGCTGCGGCTGCCGCCCGGGATATAGACCGCGTCGTAGCGGCCGACCTCAATGTCGTCGAGGCTGTTCTCGATCAGGAAGTGGTGGCCCCACACACCCTCGTGCCAGCCCTGGGCCAGCCCCTTCTCCGGGGCGGCAAGGTCCACGTGGATGCCGGCCTTGTTCATGGTGCGCTGGAACGCGGTCGCCGGCGCCTCGTCGAAGCCGTCGGCCACCATCATGAGGATCCGCTGCGGAGTCTGTCCTGCTTGGGTCATGCTTTTCCTTTCTTTTCTGGTTGCAGACGCCGGCGCGAAAGCGGACGCGGCGGCGGACGCCGCGCCTGCCGGCACCGGAATTCGATAAAAACACCTGAAAAAACTGCCGTCGGAACGCGCCGACGGGAAGTTCCGCCACTAATGATTCGGGGAGAGGACCCGCATCACTATTCTCAGTCTTTCAAGAAATTATATATACAATACGCATCCGTAAGTAAAAAATGTAGTTTTCTATATTTTTACTTCTGCTTCCTCCAGTCTCTTGACAAGCACATTTATATACCACATCTACTGTATTGCAAGATTGATATTGAACCTCAACATTTCAAGGAGTTTTCGCAGCCCGGCGCACTCGGAACGGTGGCGCGACGCCGCCGCTTGGTCAGGGTGACCGGCAGCGAAGTCAAACCATGTGCGGAATCTGCGGTGAACTGAGATTCGATGGCGCCGAGGCCGATGCCGGCGCCATCACGGCGATGCAGCGGTGCATGGCGCCGCGCGGGCCCGACGGCAGCGGCATCGTCGGGCACGGGGCGGCGGGACTGGGCCACCGGCGGCTCAAGATCATCGACCTCAGCGACGCAGCGCAGCAGCCGATGGTCGACCCGCATCTCGGCCTGTCGATCGCCTTCAACGGGGCCATCTACAACTACCCGGACCTGCGCCGCGAACTGGAGGGGAAGGGCTACCGCTTCTTCTCGACCGGCGACACCGAGGTCATCCTCAAGGCTTACCATGCCTGGGGCGAGGCCTGCGTCGAGCGGTTCAACGGCATGTTCGCCTTCGCCATCTGGTCGCGCGACGACGGACGCCTGTTCCTGGCGCGCGACCGCCTCGGCATCAAGCCGCTCTACTACGCGGAGCCGGCCGGCGCGCTGCGGTTCGCCTCCACCCTCCCCGCGCTGGTCGCCGCAGGCGGCATCGATACCGGCATCGATCCGGTCGCCCTGCACCACTACCTGACCTTCCACGCGGTGGTGCCTGCACCCCATACCATCCTCTCCGGCGTGCGCAAGCTGCCCCCGGGCACCACCCTGACCGTCGAGGCGGACGGCCGACGTCGCGAGACCCGCTACTGGGACCTGGAATTCCGAACCGATCCGGCCGATGCCGGCCTGACCACGGCGGACTGGGAGGAGCGCGTGCTCGGCGCGCTGCGCCTGGCGGTGCAGCGGCGGCTGGTCGCCGACGTGCCGGTCGGCGTGCTGCTGTCGGGCGGCCTCGATTCCAGCCTGATCGTGGGGCTGCTGGCGGAACAGGGGCAGGAAGGGCTCAATACCTTCTCGATCGGCTTCGAGACGGTGAACGACGAGATAGGCGACGAATTCCAGTACTCCGATATCGTCGCCGAGCGCTTCGCGACCACCCACCACCGCCTGTCGGTCCATTCGCAAGACATCATCCCGGACCTGGAAGCCTGCGTCGCCGCGATGTCGGAGCCGATGGTCAGCCACGACAACATCGGCTTCTTCCTGCTGTCGCGGGAGGTCGCCAAGCACGTCACGGTGGTGCAGAGCGGTCAGGGCGCCGACGAGGTGTTCGCCGGCTACCACTGGTACCCGCCAATGAACCGCAGCAACGACCCGGTGGGCGATTACGCAAGGGTGTTCTTCGACCGCGACCCTCGGGAATACCGCGCCACCGTCGACGACCGCTTCCACGGCGGCGACTACAGCCGCGACTTCGTCGAGCGCGCGTTCGCCAAATCGGGTGCCGAGCGGCCGATCGACAAGGCGTTGCGCCTCGATACCACCGTGATGCTGGTCGACGATCCGGTGAAGCGGGTCGACAACATGACCATGGCCTCGGGACTGGAGGCGCGCGTGCCGTTCCTCGACCACGAACTGGTCGAACTCGCCGCGCAGGTGCCGCCAGACCTGAAGACGGCGGACGGCGGCAAGGGCATCCTGAAGTCGATCGGCCGGCGCATCATTCCGCCGGAGGTCATCGACAGGCCCAAGGGCTACTTCCCGGTGCCGGCGCTGAAATACCTGCGCGGCCCGGTGCTGGAGATGGTGCGCCAGGCGTTGACGGGCGAGACGGGACTGGCCCGCGGCCTGTTCCGGCGCGACTACGTGGACACGCTGCTGGCCGATCCCGACAGCCACATCACGCCGCTGCGTGGATCGAAACTGTGGCAGCTCGGGTTACTCGAACTCTGGCTTCAGACCCACGGTATCCGGACTGCCTGATGGCGCAACGCGGCCGACCCCGACGTCACGGCGACCCCCGCCTCACCCGGCGCAGCGGCCCCTCGCTGAACTGGGAAGGCGTGGAGGGCTTCCAGGGCGAGGAAGTGCCGGCCAACCAGGCGCTCGAGACCGGCTGGGGGCGGCTGATCTTCGGCCAGACGTTCAGCGATCCGCAGGAAGTAGCCGACGAGTTGCGCCGCGAGGGGACGGGCCGGCGCGACGTCGCCATATACCTGCGCGACCCGCATGTCGTGCTGTCGAAGGCGCCGGACGAGTTGTTCCTCGATCCGTCGCACACCTACCGTCTGTGGCTGCCGCAGTACCGGGCGGGCCATCGCCATGTCCCCGGCGTCCAGATCGTGCCGGCGCGCGAACGCGGCGAGATCGACGAGATCAACCGCATCTACGAGGCGCACGGCATGGTGCGTCTGGCCGACGAATTCGAGCTCAGGCCGCGCGAGCGCAGCCTGTTCTATCTCGTCGCGCGGGAGGAATCCTCCGGCCATATCGTCGGCGTGGTGATGGGCGCGGACCACAGGGCGGCGTTCGGCGACGTCGAGAACGGCAGCAGCCTGTGGAGTCTCGCGGTCGACCCGCAGGCCATGCAGCCCGGCATCGGCGAGGCGCTGGTGCGCAAGGTGGTGGAGCGCTTCATTACCCGGGGACGCAGTTATCTCGACCTGTCGGTGATGCACGACAACGAGCAGGCCATCGCGCTTTACGAGAAGCTCGGCTTTCAGCGCGTGCCGGTGTTCGCGATCAAGCGCCGCAACATCATCAACGAGAAACTGTTCATCGCGCCCGGCCCCGAAGCGGAGCTCAATCCTTACGCGACGATCATCATCGACGAGGCCCGGCGGCGCGGCATCCGTGTGCAGATCCTCGACGCCGAGGGGGGCTACTTCAAGCTGATGTTCGGCGGCCGCAGCATCAACTGCCGCGAGTCGCTGACCGACCTGACCACCGCCGTGGCGATGAGTCGCTGTGCCGACAAGGCAGTCTGCCAACGCGCGCTCGCCGAGGCGGGAATCGATGTGCCGGCCCAGCGGCCGGCTGGAACGCCAGAAGAGAATGCCCGCTTCCTCAAAGAGCATGTCTCACTGGTCGTCAAGCCTGCGGGGGGTGAGCAGGGCAAGGGCATCACCGTGGACGTACGCGATGCCGACAGTGTCGAGGCGGCCATCAGACATGCCGCCGAGGGCGGTGACCGCGTGCTGCTGGAGCAGTTCGTCGAGGGCGAGGACCTGCGGATCATCGTCATCGACGACAAGGTCGTCGCCGCGGCGGTGCGGAAGCCGGCGCATGTGGTCGGCGACGGCAAGACCAGCGTGCGCGACCTGATCGAGCGGCAGAGCCGGCGGCGGGAGAAGGCAACCGGCGGAGAAAGCCGCATTCCGCTGGACGACCAGACCGAGCGCTGCGTCGGCGACGCCGGCTATGCAATGGACGACGTGCCGGAGGACGGCATCTCGATCGCCGTGCGCAAGACCGCCAACCTGCATACCGGCGGCACCATCCACGACGTCACCGACAACCTGCATCCGACGCTGTGCGCGGCCGCGGTGAAGGCGGCTCGAACCCTGCAGATGCCCGTGGTCGGGCTGGATTTCCTTGTGCCCAAGATCGACGGGCCCGACTATGTCGTGATAGAGGCGAACGAGCGGCCGGGTCTCGCGAACCACGAGCCGCAGCCGACGGCGCAGCGGTTCATCGACCTGCTCTTTCCGCAGACCGCCTCGCCGCTCGGCGGCTGAACGGCCAAGGCCAAGCGACAGGGGAACCATGCTGGACCGTACGAAATCCGATATGCGCGACCTCACGATCGATCGTGAGTACATGGCGCGCATCCTGCTCGAGCTTCTGGCGATCCCGAGCCCGACCGGCTTCACCGACCAGATCGTCCATTATACCTGCGGCGAGCTCGTGAAGCTCGGCATCACGCCCGAGATCACCCGACGCGGCGCGATCCGCGCCAACCTGCCGGGGCGCAGCACTTCTCCGGACCGGGCCATCGTCTCACACCTCGACACGCTCGGCGCCATGGTCACGCACATCAAGCCGAACGGCAGGCTCGGGGTCAAGCCGATCGGCACCTGGTCGGCGCGCTTCGCCGAGGGGGCGCGCGTAAACGTCTACACCGACAACATGCCGTTCCGCGGCACCATCCTGCCACTGAAGGCTTCCGGGCACGTCTATGCCGACGAGATCGACACGCAACCGGTGAGCTGGGACAACCTCGAGATTCGCATCGACGAACAGGCGGCCAGCGGAATCGACCTGTTCAACCTCGGCTTTCGGATCGGCGACTTCGTCTCGGTCGACACCAATCCGGAGCTGCTGGAGAACGGCTACATCAATTCCCGCCACCTCGACGACAAGGCGGGGGTCGCGGCGACGCTGGCCGCAGCCAAGGCGGTGGTCGAATCAGGCGTCGCCCTGCCGATCCCCTGCCACCTGCTGTTCACCATCACGGAAGAGGTCGGCTCCGGAGCCTCGGGCGTGCTGACCGGCGACATCGCCGAGATGCTGACGGTCGACAACGGCACGGTCGCGCCGGATCAGGGGTCGCGCGAGTTCGGCGTGACGGTGGCGATCGCGGACTCGGCCGGGCCGTTCGACTACCACCTGACGCACAAGGTCATAGACCTGTGCCTGGAGTTCGGCATCGCCGTGCAGCGCGACGTGTTCAAGCACTACCGCTCCGACAGCGCCTCGGCGATCGACTCCGGCAACGACATCCGCACCGCGCTGGTCTGCTTCGGCCTCGACTCGTCACACGGCTACGAGCGCACGAACCTGCATGCGCTGGAAAGCATCGCGCGGCTGCTTGCGCTGTACATGCAGAGCGACCCGGCGGTACCGCGGGACCGGCGGGCGCTCGCCCCGCTGGGCGAGGACTTCCCGTTTCAGCCGACGGAGAACCCGCTGGCGACTCCTCCGGTGCGCAAGGACTAGCAGGCTGTTGAAGAAGTCGGTGGAGGGTCTGTTGCCGACGTGATTCACTC
>JBBDQX010000005.1:0-13836 GCA_040905765.1 Acetobacterales bacterium | reverse complement strand
GGGCGACCTGGTCTGCGAGGTCGGCTGCGGCACCGCGCGCAACCTCGCTCGGCTGGCGCGCCGCTACCCCGAGGCGCGCTTCTTCGGCATCGACGCGTCGGAGGAGATGCTGCGGACGGCGCGGGCGAACCTGACACGGGCGGGCCTGACGCGAACAGACGGGGCCGGGCGCGTGACGCTGGCGCATGGTCTCGCGGAGGACCTCGACCCGGCGATGTTCGGGCTCGACCGGCCTTTCGACGTACTGCTGTTCTCGTATGCCTTCAGCATCTTCCCGGAATGGCGGCCGGCGGCGGAGCGGGCCCTGACGGCGGTGCGGCCCGGTGGCACCGTCGCGGTCGTCGACTTCGGTCAACAGGACCGCCTGCCGCGGCTGTTCCGCGCCGGTCTCAGGCGCTGGCTTTCACTGTTCGGCGTGTCGCCGCAGCCGGCGCTGCGTGATCACTTCCGCCACCTGGCGGAATGCGGGCGGGGCAGGCTGGACGACCGGGACTTGCTGCGCGGCTACGCCTTCACCCTGCGGTTCACTACCGCCCCCTGACCCGCGACCGCCCATGCACTAGACTTTTGCCGCCACGACAGCGGAGGAGATCATGGGCGAGCTGAGCGGCCGGGCGGCCATCGTCACCGGTGCGAGCCGCGGCATCGGCGCCGCCATCGCCGCCGAGCTTGCGGCGCGCGGCGCAGCGGTGATGCTGGCGGCGCGCACCGTCGAGGCGTGCTGGGAAATCGTCGACGAGATCCGGGCGGCGGGCGGCACCGCCGAGGCGACCGCCTGCGACGTCTGCGACTACGACCAGATCGCCGGCGTCGTCGGGGAAGCCGCCGCGCGGCTCGGCGGACCCGACATCCTGGTCAACAACGCCGGCATGATCGAACCGATCGGCGCGCTGGAGGACAGCTCGCCGGAGGCCTGGGCACGTAACATCGAGGTCAACCTGCTCGGCGTCTACAACGGCATCCGCGCGGTGCTGCCGCGCATGACCGGGGCGGGCGGCGGCGTCATCGTCAACATCAGCTCGGGCGCGGCGCACCGGCCCCTGGAGGGCTGGTCGGCCTACTGCACCGGCAAGGCGGCGGTCGCCATGCTGACCCGCGCCACCGCGCTGGAGACGGAGGGCAGCGGCATCCGCGTCTACGGCTTCGGCCCCGGCACCGTGGACACCGACATGCAGGTCGCCATCCGCGCCTCCGGCATCAATCCGGTGAGCCGGATCCCGCGCGACGACCTTGCCGATCCGGCGCTGCCGGCGCGGGCGGTGGCATGGCTGTGCGGCCCGGAGGCGATAGACCTCGCAGGCCAGGAGCTGAGCATCCGCGACGGCGAACTGCGCCGGCGGGCGGGGCTGCCGCCCCTGCCCGCCTGAGCGCCGCCTTCAGTCAGCCTTCTCGCGCGGTTCGGCCGGCATGTAGATCTCGCCTCCGCCATCGCGGAACTTCGTGGCCATGTCGGCCATGCCGTCCCGCGCCATCTCGCGGATCTCCTGCGTGATCTTCATAGAGCAGAACTTCGGCCCGCACATCGAGCAGAAGTGCGCCACCTTGTGCGCCTCCTTCGGCAGGGTGGCGTCGTGGAAACCGCGCGCCGTCTCGGGGTCGAGCGAGAGGTTGAACTGGTCCTCCCAGCGGAACTCGAAGCGGGCGCGGCTGAGCGCGTCGTCCCGCGTCTGCGCCGCCGGATGGCCCTTGGCGAGGTCGGCCGCGTGGGCGGCGATCTTGTAGGTGACGACTCCGATCTTGACGTCGTCGCGGTCGGGCAGGCCGAGGTGCTCCTTCGGCGTCACGTAGCAGAGCATCGCGGTGCCGAACCATCCGATCATCGCCGCGCCGATGCCGCTGGTGATGTGGTCGTAGCCCGGCGCGATATCGGTGGTCAGCGGGCCGAGGGTGTAGAACGGGGCCTCGCCGCAGACCGCGAGCTGCTTCTCCATGTTGACCTTGATCTTGTGCATCGGCACGTGGCCGGGGCCCTCGATCATCACCTGGCAGCCGTGGTCCCAGGCGACCTTCGTCAGCTCGCCCAACGTCTCCAGCTCGGCGAACTGCGCGGCGTCGTTGGCATCGGCGATGCTGCCCGGCCGCAGGCCGTCGACGAGCGAAAAGCTGACGTCGTAGGCGCGCATGATCTCGCAGATCTCTGCGAAGCGCTCGTAGAGGAAGCTCTCGCGGTGATGCGCGAGACACCACTTCGCCATGATCGAGCCGCCGCGGCTGACGATGCCGGTGACGCGGCTGGCGGTCAGCGGGATGTAGGGCAGGCGCACGCCGGCGTGGATGGTGAAGTAGTCGACGCCCTGCTCGCACTGCTCGACCAGGGTGTCGCGGTAGACCTCCCACGTCAGGTCCTCGGCGACGCCGCCGACCTTTTCCAGCGCCTGGTAGATCGGCACCGTGCCGATCGGCACCGGCGCGTTGCGCACGATCCATTCGCGGATGTTGTGGATGTTCCGTCCGGTCGACAGGTCCATCACCGTGTCGGCGCCCCAGCGGATCGCCCACACCATCTTGTCGACCTCCTGCTCGACCGACGACGCGACCGCGGAGTTGCCGATGTTGGCGTTGATCTTCACCAGGAAGTTCCGGCCGATGATCATCGGCTCAGCCTCCGGGTGATTGATGTTGGCCGGGATGATGGCGCGGCCGCGGGCGATCTCGTCGCGTACGAACTCCGCCGTCACATGGTCGGGAACCGCGGCGCCGAAGGATTCGCCGTCGCGCGGCGCGGCTTCGCGCATACGCTCGCGGCCGAGGTTCTCGCGGATGGCGACGAACTCCATCTCCGGCGTGACGATGCCGCGGCGGGCGTACTCCAGCTGCGTCACGGCGCCGCCGCCGGTGGCGCGACGCGGCCGGTTGCGGAGGGGAAACTCCGGCGCGAGGTGACTGGCGCCGACGAAGCCGTTGTCCTCCGGCCTGACGATGCGGCCGTCATAGGCCTCGGTGTCGCCGCGTGCGGCGATCCAGGCTTCGCGTAGCCGCGGCAGCCCGCGGTGGATGTCGATGTCGGGCCGGTCTTCGGTGTAAGGGCCGGAGGGATCGTAGACCCTGACGGGCGGCTCGCCCGACGTCGGGTGCAGCGCGATCTCGCGCATCGGCACGCGCACCGACGGATCGGACGGCGCGGCGACGTGAATCTTGCGCGAGGCCGGCAACGGGCCGGTGGTGATGCGGAAAGAGGAAGAGGAAGTGTCGTTCATCCGGGATCTCCTGCAAACGGCGTGTTGCGGAGACCCGGGTCACATATGGCTTCTGGCCGGAGAGCGGACGGCCTCTGCGCCGTCCTGACTGTCCATCCCTACGCCGGTATGACCCGGATCAGGTTCGGAGGGTCGGCGCGTTGCCCGCGTCAGCGGGCCAGCGGCCTCTCAGCCCCTTAGCGGGGCACCCCTTGGAACGTCGCAACTATCGGCCGGAGTTACGGCCCCGTCAACGCCGGCAATGAGCGTCCGCGATCAGGCTGCCCGCTCGCGCAGCAGTTCGCGGATGTCGGCGCGCTCCACCGTCGGCTCCATGAAGGCGGAGAGCAGCGTGTCGAACACCACCTCGACGCCGTCGCGCGAGGCATGCCGGCCGTCCTCGTGATACAGGTCGTGCCGCCCGAACAGCTCGTAGGTCGGCATGTAGTGGACGCGCGGATACTCGCGCGCGAGCTGACCGGCGACGGCGCGCAGGATCGACTTGCTCTCGGTGCTGGCAACGATCACGTCCTGGCCGGAGAAGGTCCGGTGCAAGGCCACTGGCGATACCGTCAGGATCACGTCGCGGTTGTCGAAGTTGGCGGAGATGAGCTCCATCACCCGGCGCAGGTTGGCGTAGTTGTCGGCGAAGGTGCTGAGCCTGAGCCGGCACAGACCTGCGCCGCCCGTCTTGCCGCCCGGAGGCCCGGCGACATACATGCCGTTCGAGAGGTTCTGCCACGCCTCGGTCAGGCCGAGTGTGATGACGTAGACATCGGACGCCTCGATGCCCTCGGCGATGACCGAGGAGAGCTGATCGCTCGCATCGAGGATCGCGTCCCCGTCGATGCCGTAGACATTCTTGCGATACGGGTCCTGGAACACGACCGGGCTGCGGAACAGGCTGTTGATGGGCCGGCCGCTGATACGCCAGAAGTCCTCCAGCTCGTAACGCCGCCCCTCCAGCGCCTGGTCGAACTCCTGCCTGATCGTGAAGGTGTCGTAGTAGTTGAGGTTGTTGCGGTCGGGCAGCGCGTTGATCTTCTGCCGGGTCGGGTCGACGCGCAGCGCGCTGTAATTCGGAAACATGCCGAAGCCGCGGCGCTCCAGCTCGTGGCGCACCTCCAGCGCAAAGCAGCTGCCCATCGTGAAGATGCGGCTGTCCGGGCGGATCACCGGGTTCGGCTGCAGCGAGATCGCGGTGCCGCGGCGCGTCTCGCCCCACTCGGCATTCGGCTCATTCTCGATGCGGATGCTGCGACGCGCGGCCTCGATCTCCTCATGCCGCTTGCGGATGCGGTTGTAGCGCTTGCGAAGATAGGGGTTCTCGGGCAGCGCCCGGACGAGGTCGCGGAACGAGGACAGGGCCTCGCGGTAACGGCCGAGCTGCAGCAGCACCTCGCCGAGCGCCACCTCCGCCTTGCGCCAGCCCGGCCTGATCGCAAGCACGGCCTTCAGCAGTTCCTCGGCCTCGCTCCAGCGCGTCTGCTGGTAGAGCGAGAGGGCGAGACCGCACAGCGCCTCGGCGTCGTCCGCCCTGGCGGTCAGCGCGCGGCGGTACTGCAGCTCCGCCGCGTACACGTCGCCCTTTTCCAGCAGCGCGGTGCCGGCGGTCGTCGCGGCGCGCACAGGCACGGCGAACAGCTCGGGTTCGCGGCCGTACAGGCGCCCCTGGTGGTAGTGCCGCGAGATGCGCGGCAGGAAACGGTCGATGGTCATCGGTCCCGGCCTCCCGGCCCGCGCAAGGCTTCGCGGACCCGATGCGACGGGCGGACCGCACGGCCCGCCACCGCGGCTGGAAGAACCGCGGCTACGAAGCATGATGAGAGGGTGCTTAAGATTCCGTTACCGGCCGGGCGGGGCTTAAGCGCGGCGCCACAGCGTGTATGCTGGGCGGAGATATCAGGACCGACGGAGGCGACGATGGTGCGACTGTCGGATTTCGACACGGCGGAGCAGGACTATTTCGTCCGCACCGAATGCCCGTCGTTCGAGACCACGCCATGGACGACACCGAAGCCGCTGCCGCAGGCAAGGGTTGCCATCGTCAGCACGGCGGCGCTGCAGCGGCGCGGCGAACAGCCGTTCTACAGCGGGGCGACGCACTACGGCGTGATCCCCGGCGACGTGGCGGCCAAGGATCTGCTGATGAGCCATTCGTCGGTCAACTTCGACCGCACCGGCTTCCAGCAGGACCATAACATCGCCTTCCCCATCGACCGGCTGAAGGAGATGGCGACCGAGGGCGCGATCGGCGGCGTGGCCGACTTCCACTACACGGTTTACGGCGGCACACCGCCTGAGAAGCTGGAGCCGGCGGCGCGGGAGATCGCCGGCCTGCTGAAGCGCGACGCGGTCGACATCGCCCTGCTGGTGCCCGTCTGACCGATGTGCACGCGCGCCGTGGGCGCGCTTTCGCATTTTCTGGAGCACGACGGCATCGCCACCACCGGCATCAGCCTGATCCGGCTGCACAGCGAACGCATCCGTCCGCCCCGGGCGCTGTGGGTGCCGTTCGAGTTGGGTCGGCCGCTCGGCGTGCCCGGCGACGCGGCGTTCCAGCGCAAGGTGCTGGACGCGGCCTTCGGCTTGCTCGGCCGCCAGCAGGGCCCGGTGCTGGAGGATTTCCCCGAGGATGCGCCGGAGACCGGTGCGCCGGCGGATGTCGCCGTGTGCCCGGTCAACCTGCCGCCGCCACCGGTCGACGAGAAAGCCGGCGGCGGCTACCGCGCGGCGCTGGAGGCGGAGGTGGCAAGCCTTGCGCCGTGGTACGAGCTGTCGCTGCGGAACCGCGGCCGCACGACCTTCGGCCTGTCGGGCATGGCGCCGGCAGCGCTGCCGGCATTCCTGACCGGCTTTCTCGACGGTACGCCCGAGAATCCCGACCCTGGCCGGCCGCTCGCCAACAACCTGAAGCTGGCCGCCGACGACCTGCGGGCTTTCTATCAGGAGGCGGTGACGGCGCAGCCCGGCAGCGCCTCTGGTCGCCGCGTCGAAGACTGGATGTGGAACGAGACGGTGCTCGGCAAGGTGCTGATGGCCTTGAGCGACGCCTGCGCCGCAAGCGACGATCCGGTGCTGGCCCGGATCGGGGGGAAGTCCCTGGTCCCCAGACGCATCGCCTTGCAGCACGGGCGCCCTATCTGATTAGACTGCCCGATTAGACTGTAGACGAAGCGCCGGGGCCGACCGAGGGGGACGCCGCGCCGAGATGACGGAACAGGCGATCGGAGACACCGACCGGCTCGAGGTCTCGTTCAGGGATTTCGTGGCCGACGACGTCGTCAGCATCATCGTCGTGCAGAACCACCGACCCCGGTTCGCGAACCAGGCCGCGGCGCGCCTGTTCGGCTACGATTCGCCGGAAGAGATCACGGCGCTGGGGAGCGCCGAACCGCTCTATGCGCCGCACGAGAATGCGCGGGTCCGGGAGTACGGGGAGCGTCGGCGCGCCGGCCGGTCGGCCCCGCACCGATACGAAGTCGCCTGCCAGCGACGCGACGGCAGCCTGTTCTGGTGCGAGAGCCACGTCTACTGGACGACCTGGCAGGGCGCTCCGGCCTCGGCCATCGTTCTCATCGACATCACCGGCAGGAAGCGCGCGGAGCTCGCATACGCCCGCAGCGAGAAGCGGTTCCGCGACTTCGCGGAGCTGGGGTCCGACTGGCTGTGGGAACTGGATGCCGATCTTCGCTACACCTACGTCTCGCCCCGCTACACCGGGGTCACAAGTCGCCCGGCGGAACTGCTGCTGGGCCGAACGCGGCGGGAACTGTCGCAGCGCTGGCCCCATGCGAACAAGGCCGAGTGGACGCGGTTCCTGGCCACCCTCGACGCGCACCGCGACTTCGACGACTTCGTCTACACGGTGCCGCACGAGGACGGCCGGCTACTGACCCTGAGCAACACCGGCCGCGCCCTGTTCGACGAACGCGGCGAATTCCTCGGCTACCGGGGGATCGGCCGAGACCTGACCGGGCAGGTAGCGGCGGAGCGACTGCGCGACGAAGCGATCAGCGAGGCGCAACGGGCACGTCAGCAGCTCGTCGATTCGATCGAGGGTATCAGCGACGCGTTCATTCTCTACGACGACGAGGATCGCCTGGTGCTGTGCAACGAACGCTATCGCGAGTTCTATCCCTATCTGCCGCCGAGCGAGGAGCTCTCGGGCCTCCGGTTCGAGGACCTCGCCCGCCTCGGCATCGAGAACCGGGTGGTCGACGATCCTGATCTGCGGGCGGACCCGGAGGGATGGCTGCGGCAGCGGCTCGACGCGCACCGGAACGCGACCGGTGAGCCGGTCGTGCAGCACTGGAACGACGGCCGGGTGATCCTGATCCGCGAATGGCGCACGCGGGACGGCGGCATCGTCGGCATACGGTCCGACATCACCGCGCTGCAGCGCGCCGAGCAGCGTCTGCTCGACGCCATCGAGAGCCTCGACGAGGGCTTCGTTCTGTGGGATGCGGACGAGTGCATGGCGCTCTCACCGGCCTCACCGGTCCTGCTCCGTTGACAGTCTTCCGATCCTGCATGTAGATGACTTGCACTAAAGGTCGATATTATCTTCTCTGGCACCCGGCGCAGCCTGTAGCCAGAATTCGCTTGGAGGTGGCAGCGGCGCGAAGCATGGTCGATACGCAGACAGCACGGGACCCGGCTCTCACCGAGGATGCCACGCCTTCGAATCTGGAGGTCGAGCTGAAACTCGCCGGTTCGCCGGAGACCCTGGCGAACCTCGACGATGCGGAACCGTTGCGCCGGCGCGCCATCGGGCAGGGCATGATTCAGCGCATGCACTATGCCTATTACGATACCGCCGACCTCGGCCTTCGTGCGCGCGGCCTGTCGTTCCGCGTGCGGCAGGAAGGCCGGCGCTACATCCAGACCCTGAAGTCGGGGGACGACGTCTCGGGTCCAGTGCATCGGCGCGGCGAATGGCAGGTCGAGGTCGCCGGCTTCGAACCTCATCCGGAGGCGTTCGAGGAACCGGAGGCCCGGGCATGGCTGGGAAGCGTCCGGCAGGAGGACCTTCGCCGCGTCTTCTCTGCAGAGGTGCGACGCAAGAAGCATGTGCTGAAAGACCTTGGCGCCGACGGCGTCATCGAGGTTTGCTTCGACGAGGGGGAGGTCGAGACCGCCCAGGGAACCGTGCCGATCGCGGAGATCGAGCTGGAACTGCGGCGCGGCTCGCCCGATGCGCTCTACCGGCTGGCAATGGAGCTGCATGCGCTGAGTCCGCTGCGCGTGGAGACCCAGAGCAAATCGGCCCGCGGCTACCTGCTGGCCACCGGAAAGCCGCCGGCGGCGCGCAAGGCGGAGAAGCTGGCGCTGCCGAAGAGGTCACGTGTCGAGGCGGCGATGGCGCAGACGGTGCGCGCCTGCATCGACCACTGGACTACCAACGAGGCGGCGGCGCTGGACGGCCGCAACCCTGAAGGCATCCACCAGATGCGGGTCGGGCTGCGGCGGCTGCGCTCGGCGCTGTCGCTGTTCCGCGACGTCATCCCGGAAATCCAGTATGCGGCCCTGCAGGACGAGGCACGATGGGTGGTGAAGGGGCTGGGCCCGGCGCGCGACTGGGACGTGTTCCTGACCGAGACGCTGCCGCCGGTACTGGGCCACAGGCCCGACGATGCCGACCTCCGCGCCCTGCGCGATGCCGCCGAGGCGAAAGTGGCTGACGGCTACGAGAAGGCGCGCGGGACGATCCGCGCGCCGCGCTACACCGCATTCCTGCTGACGCTCGGCGCCTGGGTGGAAGGTCGGGGCTGGCGCGTCGTCACCGCACCCGGGGAAGCGCCGATGACCGGCAGCGCGGAGAAGCTCGACCGGCCGCTGATCGAGCTTGCGGACCTGCTCCTGACCAGGCGGCACCGCAAGGTCATGCGGCTCGGCCGCGGCTTCGCCAAGCTGTCGGCGGAAGAGCGCCACAAGGTGCGCATCGCCGTGAAGAAGCTGCGGTACGCCACCGAATTCTTCCGCGCGCTCTACCCCAGGCGCAAGACCAGGGGCTATCTGGATGCACTCGAGAGGCTCCAGGACGCGCTCGGCGTGATGAACGACATCGCCGTCGCCGACGGCCTGCTGCAATTGATCGGCGACGCGGCGCCCGGCCGCGCGGGGGGACTGGTGCTGGGCTGGTACGACCATAAGGTGGCGAAGGCCGAGCCCGAACTGCTCCGCGACTGGCGCGGCTTCGCCAAGGCGACGCCGTTCTGGCACGACACCGCGAAGTAGAAGGAAACCGCCGAAGAAGCTTAGGGGGCTACTCCCAGGCCTTGCCCGTGGGCACGTCGGCCGGCCCGACGGCAGAGATGCCGTCCGGTTCCTCGACATCGAGGGCGATCCCGGCACGCTTCAAGGTGCCGATCACGTGCTGACGGAATTCGTCGAAATCGGAAGCCTTGGCCATCAGCGAGGTGACGCCCGCACGCTTCGCCGCCTCGATGCTCATCCGGTCGGGCTCCTCGGTCGCCATCATCACCGGCACCGACCTGTTGGCGTTGGCGCTGTCGTCGCGTAGCCGGCGGACGAAGGTGTCGCCGCTCATCGGCGCCATGCGGATGTCGGAAATCACCAGTTCGACCGACGCCGACTTCAGGAACTGCAGCGGCTCGGCTCCGCTCCTCGCCTGGTACACCTTGCCGACGCCGAGGTCCGCGAGGTAGTCCCGCATCAGCGCGCGGGATTCCCCGTCGTCGTCGACAATGAGGACCCGCAGGTCGGTCAGATCATAGTGCTTCAAAGGCACGCCCCTCGCCGGCCACCCCAAATTATAGCCAAGGCCGCCGCGCCACGCGACCGCGGCAGTCCGGGCGAAAAGGAGAGGCAATGAACGACGGCTTGAAGGCGAGCGACGTGGTCGGGCTGCTCGGCCTGACGCCGCATCCGGAAGGAGGCTGGTTCCGCGAAACCTATCGCCAAGACCCCGGCGACGGCGGACGCGGGGCGTCCACGGCCATCTACTATCTGCTGGCAGCGGGCGACCGTTCCGCCTGGCACCGGGTGGTGGACGCGGACGAGGTCTGGCACTGGTACGCTGGCGACGCATTGGCCCTGCGCATCTCGCCGGACGGCACCGGGGCGACGGAATGCCGCCTTGGCCCCGACCTGATTCACGGCGAACGGCCGCAGGCCATCGTGCCGGCGGGCCACTGGCAAAGCGCCGAGCCGCGGGGCGCATGGACGCTGGTGGGCTGCACGGTTGCGCCGGCGTTCAGCTTCGACGCCTTCGAGCTGGCGCCGGACGGATGGATGCCCTCCGGCGCGGCCGGCTGACGCTCCGCCGAAATAGGGTCCCGGCGGCGGGCCGGTCCGGGCGACAACCTTCGACAGCCGCGCCGGGAGGGCGTTACTCTTGCCGTCGAGCCGCATGCATTTTCGGGAGACGCTCCGATGCTCGACTGCCAGCGCCACCTCTTCGACATGCCGGACGACGTGGTCTGGCTCAACAATGCCTCGCAGGGACCTCTGCTGAAAGCTGCGGTGGCCGCGGGCCATGTCGGCGTGGAACGCAAGGCCCACCCGTGGTTCGTCTACCGGAGCAGGGTCGAGGAAGAGGCGGACAAGTGCCGCGACCTGTTCGCCGGGCTCGTTGGCGCCACCGGCAGCGACATTGCCGTCGTTCCCGCCACCAGCTACGGGGTGGCGGTCGCGGCAGCGAACATCGAGATTCCCGCCGGGCGGCGCATCGTGGCGCTGGAATCGCAGTTCCCCAACAACCTCTACGCCTGGCGCATCCGCGCGCATCAGACCGGGGCGCAGATGGTCGAGGTTGCGCGTCCGGAGGACGGCGACTGGACGGCGGCGGTGCTGGCGGAGATCGACGAGCGGACGGCTCTGGCCACCCTGCCGCCCAGCCACTGGACGGATGGTGCGGCGATCGACCTGGAGCGCATCTCCGATCGCTGCCGGGAGGTTGGCGCGGCGCTGTTCGTCGATGCCACCCAGGCCGCCGGCGCGATGCCGATCGACGTCGGACGCCTGCAGCCCGACTACCTCGTCGCATCCGGGTACAAGTGGCTGCTCTGCCCCTACCGCCTGTCGTTCCTCTACGTCGCGCCGCACCGGCAGGACGGACGGCCGGTCGAGCACGCGAAGTGGAACTGCGGCGCCGTGCCCCCCGACGGCGCGCATCACCGCGGCAACGACGCACCCAACGGCGGCACGCGCTTCGACATGGGCGAGCGGCACGATCCCATCGCGCTGACCATGGGTATCGCCGCCCTGCGCCAGCTCAACGACTGGGAGCCCGCCGAGATCAGCGCCACCATCGCGCCGCTGACCGATGCCATCGCGGAAGGCGCGGCGGAACACGGCCTGAGCTTCCCCGCCAGGCCGCACCGCGTGCCCCACTATATCGGCCTGAGGCGGCCGGCGGCACCGTTCACCGAGGATGTCGGACGCAAGCTCGCGGCGCAGAACGTGCACGTCAGCATGCGTGGCGATTCGCTGCGGCTGAGTCCTCACGTCTACTGCCGGCCTGCTGACGTGGAGCGCTTCTTCTCGGCACTGGACGCCGCGGCCGGGGGCTGAGCCGCCCCCGCGCCGCTGTCGCAACATTGTCACAGCTTGGACGCACGCATGGCGCGGCGGTCACGTTTATCTCCGGACTAGGAAAAACCTGTCGGAGAACCCCGCCGTGCTCGCCACTCTGCGGTCGTACAGCCTCCCGAGACTGAGTGTCGTCTGCGCCATTTCCCTGCTGGCGGCATTCGTCTCCCGCGAATGTCTGGCACAAGGCAACGCGGAAGCCCGCGACCGCGACGTGGTGGCCGCCCGGTCCGAAGCCGCGCCGATCGCCTGCGACCGGAACGCACTGGCCGAGGCAGGCCCTCAGGCACAGCACCTGTCGGCATCGATGACGGGACTCGGTCTTGGGGGCATCCTGACGGGGACTGCGGCGCAGCCGATGGATCGGCTGGACCGCCGGTGCGTCGCCTATGCCCTAGAGATCGCCGGCAACGGCGAATCGGTCCGGTGGCACAACGCCGAGGCCGGCATCCGCTACGAGATCACGCTGCTGGAGAGCTACACCAACTACGTCGGTCTGATCTGTCGCGACTACACCGCCGAGGTCCGCGCCGGAGGCGGTATCCAGAACATCTTCGTCCGCGCCTGTCGGCGCAGCGACCAGCGCTGGCTGCTCGCCGGCTGAATCGCCCGTCGGCTCACGACCGGCACGCGCTTGGCAGCCCTGCCGACAGCGCGAAGCGCGCGACCACCTGCCATTCCCGCATCAGCGAAAATAGTGACGGCCGAATAAGTATGTTAAGTCTTTCTTAGGCTCGAATTGCCTAAGGTGATGAAGTGGCTACGGTGCTTGTCCACTTCGGGCCGGGCTGATTGTAGGGGAGTTCGTCCGCCCAGAGATGGGTCGCCCGAATACCGAAGGCGTCGGTCCGTCCGACCCCGAGGGCATCGGCGATCCGGCGAAAGACGTCCTTCTCCACCGTGCGGTCGCCGAGCAGTCCGGAGGGACGGGGCCCGAAGCACAGCAATCCGATCGCTCCGCCCGGAAGTTGCTCGAGAACGCCCAGCGGCTCGAGGGCCCGGGCGACCCGGTCGGAGGTGACGTCGGATACGGGGTGGGTCAGGTCGACGACGACGAAGGATATACGAAGGCGAAGACCGTGAAGCACGTGCAACGTACGTCGGGCGACGGGGCCGCGCACGGTACCGTATCTCAAGAAGTTTTCGGTGCGTTGCGGAATCTCCGCTACACTACGGGCGCCCTTTCCGGGGCCGAGATCTGAATGAATTGTGTCATGCTGAATCTCGAACATGTCGACATGGTACGCAGCCGGGGCGTTCCGATCAGCAGATCAGGCTGTGTCAAATCCGTGACCGGACCGGGCCTGGCGCTGCTGGTGCTGCTGGTCGCGGGCTGCGCCTCGACCGGCGACGTCGGGCACACTACCTCCGCGCCCGGCGGCAACGCGCGGAACGCCGGGTCGGCGCCGACCGAGGCGGCACTGCCGCGCGATTCCCTGCCCCGTGCGCCGCTCCCGCGCCAGAAGCCGCCCATGCCGCAAACAGCGGCGACCCGGTCCTTCCCCAACCCGAACACGCTTGTGGGACTCGGCCCTTACGAGACCGAAATGCGTATCGGCTCCCCCCAGGCGGTGATCCAGGAACCGCCGGCCACGATCTGGACCTACACGTCCGGGCCCTGCGTGCTGAACCTGTTCCTTTACGCGAATGTGGAAACCCGCGAGTTGAGGGTGCTGTCGTACGACGTCGCCGCCCGCGGGGTCGACGATCGCGCCCTCAACGATTGCTTCGAGAATTCGGAGATGGTCCGCCGTGGCAGCCGATAGCGAATTGCGACCAGCCTTGCGGATCGTTCTGGTCGACGACGATTCCCTGTTCGCCGAATCGCTCGGCGAAAACCTGCGCGATGCCGGTTTCGCCGTGCAGAGTTTCATCAGCGGCGACAAGTGCCTGGGCTTCTTCGACGACGGCGGCAACGCCGACCTGCTGCTGCTCGACTGGAAGATGGACGGCACCAGCGGCATCGAGGTGCTCCGGCGCCTGCGTGACGAGGGCAAGGACGTGCCGGCGATCTTCCTCACCGCGCTGACCGACCAGATGTTCGAGGAGGCGGCGCTGGCGACCGGTGCCGTGGATTTCGTCGACAAGGCGCGCAGCTTCTCGA
>JBBDQX010000004.1:0-13914 GCA_040905765.1 Acetobacterales bacterium | reverse complement strand
CATGCGGCCGGTCGAGGGCCTTCGCGGGCTCGGCGCCAACTGGATCCAGACAATGCGCTACTCCGTCCTGACGCAGGTCCTGCCCAACTACGCTTCCTATGTGTTGTGGCGGTTCGAGATCAACGTGCGCACGGCAGCGGTACTTGGCTTCGTTGGCGCCGGCGGACTCGGCATGGAGCTGATCACTGCAGTCCGCTCACTCTATTATGAGGACATCAGCGCGATGCTGATCATGATCGTCGCCACCGTCACGCTGATCGACGTCGGCTGCGGCAGGCTGCGGCACCGGCTGATCGGTCGGGAGGCGATGGTATGATCCCCCGGCTGGAAGCCGTCGATGCCACCCGCGTCGCCGCGATGCGAGGCCGCATGCCCCGCGCCTTCGCGCTGTCTGCACCGGAGCGCGCCGTCCGGCTGGCCATCTGGGGCGGTCTCGGCGCGCTCACGCTCTATTGCTTTGTACGGTTCGATTTTTCGCCCGCTCGATTCGCCGACGGGGCGGGCCAGCTCGGCGTCGTAGTGCGCGAGATGTTTCCGCCCAGCATGGGGGAAAACCCGACCGCAATTTTGTGGGCGCTGCTGGAGACGCTGGCGATGGCGTTCATCGGCACGTTGCTCGCCGCGCTCTTCGCCCTGCCGCTGGCGTTTCTCGCCGCGCGCAACACTTTTCCCTTCCGGCTGCCGCGCTTCGGCGTGCGGCGCTTCATGGACGTGCTGCGCGGGGTCGATCAGATGATTTGGGCCCTGATCTTCGTGCGAGCGGTGGGACTCGGTCCGCTAGCCGGAATCATGGCAATCTTCATCTCCGATACCGGCACCCTCGCCAAGCTGTTCTCGGAGTCGATCGAGAATGTCGAGAACAAGCAGATAGAGGGCGTGCGGTCGGCCGGGGCGGGCGCGGTACAGACGCTGCGGTTCGGCGTGTTGCCGCAGGTGCTGCCGATGTTCCTGTCCAGCGCGCTGTACATGTTCGAATCCAATGTCCGCTCCGCCACCATCCTCGGCATCGTCGGCGCTGGTGGTATTGGTTTCCAGCTCTCGGATCGCATCCGGGCGCACCAGTGGGAGGAAACCTGCTTCATCCTGATCCTGATTCTGGTCACCGTCGCCTGCATCGACTGGGTATCGAAGCGGCTGCGGACGCGGATCATCGGCGGCGCCTTACCGCGGTACCGGGCCGCTCCAGGGTCGGCACCTGATCGAGCTGCTGTTTAGCGCCGGGGTCTCCTGCCGAAGCCTCAGCCGCGGAACCGCGCCAGCGCCTTCAGGTCCGGGGCGTCGAACAGGCCAGCGCAGCAGTCGGCCAGCGCCTGGGTCTTCTGCTCGTCCCAGCCGGCGAAGGCGCAGTTTGCCGCGAACTTCGCCGCGATCTCCTCCTGCGACAGCGGCTCGCGCACGCCGCCGCGCAGGTGCGGCTGGCGCGCCTCCACCTCGGTGCCGTCGCTCAGCGTCGCCAGTATATGGCCGCTGTAGTTGCGCGGATACTCGTCCTTCGGGTCGATCTCGTAGGAAACCTTCGCCGCCAGCTTGAGCGCGCGCGGGTCGCGCACCCGCTCCTCGGTGAACTGCGCCAGCCCCGCGCCCCCGTCGAGCAGCCCGATGACGGAACAGAACGGCCCGCTGAACTTCGCCGAGTAGGGGGTCGTCGGCTCGCGCTTCTCGTCGAGCGGCTCCCAAAGCCGGTGCACCGTGCCCTCGCCGACCCGGCACAGGATCTTCTCTATCCCGTCGGGATCGACCCCTTTGTCGCGGAGCTGGATGGCGCAGTCGATGAACGGCTGCGTCATGGTCCCGCAGGCATAGGACTTGAAGGCGATGCGCTGCATGTACCAGTCGCTGCCCAGCCCGTTAGTCAGGTGACTGTAGTCGCGCTCGATCTCCGGCACCGCGAAGGCCAGGAAGAAGCCGTGCTCGCCCTCGAACACGGTGCGCGGGCCGAGGAAGCCCTCCCGGCCCATGAGCGCTGCGCGGATGCCCGACTGCGCCGCCCATCCCGCGTGCATGCGCTTTGTCCAGGCACCTTCGGCGAGGTACTCGATGATGCCCGACGCCAGGCTGCCGGCGACGCCGAGTCCGTCGACCGTCTGCTTCTCGTTCAGCCCCAGCGCCGCGGCGACGCCGGCCGCCGCGCCCATGGTGCCGAGCACGGCGGTCGGGTGGAAACCCGCGCGGTGGATCGCCGTCGGCGCCACCACCGTCAGCCGGCACATCAGTTCGGCGGCCACGACATAGCCCTTGAGCAGGTCGGCACCGCTGCGGCCGTACCGCTCGCAGGCGGCCAGCACCGCCGGCATCGCCACCGCCGTGGCATGCACCGGCGAGCCCTCGAAGGTGTCGTCGAAGTCCTCGCCGTGTGCCGCGGTGCCGTTGACCAGCGCCGCCCCCGCCGCGTCCAGTCCCTGTGCATGGCCGAACGCCGTGCAGCCGCCCTCGCCGTCCCAGGACCTCAGGATGGCGCCGATGTAGTCCTCGTTGCGCGCCGCCACGCACAGGCCGGCGTGGTCGAGCAGCGCCTTGGCGGCGACGGCGCGCACCTCGGCCGGAATGTCGGCGACATCGAGTGAGTGCGACCAATCGGCGAGGCGCTCGGCGAGAGCGTCGGACATGGCGGGTATCCTCTGGACGTTGGGGACGTTGGCAGTCTGGGGCGATCAGTCGTCGCCGTGCAATGCCTCGCGCTTGCCGAGCATCGGCTGCAGCAGGCGCCAGAGCGGTCCGCCGAAGATACTCAGGAACGTCAGCGCGAAGAAGACGTTGCAGATCCAGCTGGTGAAGAATCCGAGCCAGTTGTTGTCGAAGATGATCATCGCCTGCGACCAGTTCTCCTCGACCAGCGGCCCGAGGATCAGGCCCATGACGAACGGCGCCGGCCCGAAGCCGTGGCGCATCATCACATAGCCGACCAGGCCCGCGATCAGCATCACCCAGACATCGAACAGCGAGCCGTTGAACGAGTAGGAGCCGACCATCGCGAAGACAAAGACCGACGGCCACAGGAACGTCTTCGGCACCAGCGTGATGCGCGAGAACAACTTCGCGCCGGCCAGCCCGATGCCGAGGAACAGGAAGTTCGCCACCAGCATCGCCGCGAAGATCGCGTAGACGAACTCCGGCGTCTCGCGGATCAGGTGCGGGCCCGGCCGGAAGCCGTGCATGGTCAGCGCGGCGAGGATGATCGCCGTGGTACCCGATCCGGGAATGCCGAGCGCCAGCGTCGGCACCATGGCGCCGCCGGTGCCGGCGTTGTTCGCCGCCTCGGGCCCGGCGATGCCCTCGATCGCGCCCTTGCCGAACTCGTGCTTGTTCTTCGACCAGCGCTTGGCCTCGTTGTAGCCCATGATCGCGGCGACGGTGGTGCCCTCGGCCGGCAGGATGCCGATGAAGGTGCCGACGCCGCTGCAGCGGAGCACGGTCGGCATGATCAGGCGGATGTCCTCGCGGCTCGGCAGCTTGACGGCCACCGAGGCGATGCGCTCGCGAACGATGTCGAGCGTCTCCGACTGGCGCAGCAGTTCGCCGATGGCGAACAGCCCGACCAGCACCGGCACGAAGCCGATGCCCTCGTACAGGTAGGTCGCGCCGAAGGTGAAGCGCTCCTCGCCGCTGACCAGGTGCACGCCGATGGTGCTGACCAGCACCCCGGCCAGCCCGGCGATCAGGTTGCGCAGCGACGACCGTCCGCTGATCGTCGCCAGCATCGACAGGCCGAACAGCGTCAGCGCGAAGTATTCCTGCGGCCGGAAGCTCAGCGCCACCGCCGCCAGCGCCGGCGCAGCGAGGATGAACACGATCAGGCTGAGCACGCCGCCGACGACGCTGGAGAAGGCGGCAATGCCGAGCGCCCGTCCCGCCTCGCCGCGCTGCGCCAGCGGGAAGCCGTCGAGCGCGGTCGCCACCGCCGGCGGCGCGCCCGGCGTGTTGATCAGGATCGCCGTGATCGAGCCGCCGAAGGTGCCGGCGCAGTACAGCGCCGCCATCATCGCGATCGCCGGGATCGGCTCCAGCCCGATGGTGAAAGGCAGCAGCAGCGCCACCGCCATCACCGAACTCAGCCCCGGCAGCGCGCCGACCAGCACGCCGATCAGCACGCCGATGAAGATCAGGAAGAAGTTGAACGGGTCGGCCAGCAGGCCGATGCCGGTGAGGATGGCGTCGATCTGCATGGACCGCCCCTAGCGGAAGATGTGCCCGGTGATGCCGGGCAGGAAGCTGACCAGCAGGCCCTGCACGAACAGGAAGCCGACCAGCGCCGGGAAGACGGCGGCGTAGATCGCGATCAGCCACAGGCGCCGCTCGCCCCACAGCAGCGGCAGCCCGATGCACGCCGCCACCATCGCCAGATAGGTGCCGAGCCACGGGTTGCTCCACACCACCAGGAACAGCAGCAGGGCGGTCAGGCAGGTGATCGGCTTGATCGGAACCGCCCGGTCCTCGTTGAGGCCGGAGCCCTGGCGCTCTAGGAAATGGTTTTCGAAGGGCAGCAGCAGGGTCAGGGCGATGATGGCGACCATCAGCGTCCGCGGAAACATCGCCGCGGTGATGTAGTGGCCGAGCATCGGGTTCGGCGTGTCGTAGGCGAAGGTGTCGAACCACAGCACCGCGCAGATCGCCACGATGATCGCGGCGATCAGCAGGTCCCAGGGATTGACGAGCGGGGAGGACGCCGGCGTTCCGGCGCCCTCCTCACTGCCCGGACGATTGTCGTCCATGGTCGCGGCGACTCCGCGCCGTCAGTTCTGGCCGAGGCCGAGGTTCTCGATCGCGTCCTTGGCGATCGCATACTCTTCCTTGAGCTGCTTGTCCCAGACGTCGTGGCCGGTCACGCTGTCTTCAGGGTTCAGGCCCGAACTCTTCAGGTAGTTGGCGAAGGTGTCGTGCTTCATCGCCTTCACCATCGCCTCCTCGAGCGCCTTGATCGCCTCCGGAGGCGTGCCCTTCTTGACGCCGTAGCCGCGGGTCGTGGAGACCTTCACCTCCCACCCCTTCTCGTAGGACGAGGCGATGTCCGGGTAGTCGCCCAGGCGCTTGTCGTTGAGCACCAGCAGCGGCCGCACCTGGCCGTCGGCGATCTGGCCGACAGCCTCGCTGACGTTGGGCAGGGTGGCGTCGATGGCGCCGGACAGCAGCGCGTTCATCATCTCGCCGGCGCTGCCGAACGGAACCACCTTGTAGGGTATGCCGACGGCCTTCGAGAACCGGATCAGGCCGATATGCTCCGTTCCGCCGACCTGCGCGACGCCCCAGTTGAGCGGCCGTTCCTTCGACTGCTCGATCAGGTCCTCGACGGTCTTGTTGGGGCTGTCCTTGCCGACGACCAGGAAGGTCGGATCGTCCATCGCGCGGGCCACGCCGACGATATCGTCCATCTCGATCGCGCTCTTGCCGCGGGCGATGGTGTACATGTGCGTCTGGGTGATCGCCAGCACGGTGCAGCCGTCGGCCGGCCGCTGCTTGAGGTACTCGTGCGACGCCGCCGCGGCGCCGCCGCGCTTGTAGACGACGACGATGTCGTTGGTGTAGTCGCTGAGTTCCCGGCGCGAGCGGATCATCATCATCCGCGCGGTGGTGTCGGTGCCGCCGCCCGGCGACGCGTGCGAGATCACCTCCAGCACGCTGCAGGTCTTCTGCTGCGCCTGCGCGCCGCCCGGAAGAGCGACGACGGACGCGAGGGCGGCCACGGTTCCGGTCAGCAACATGTGCCGGACTGTGGCGGTTCGACTGGCTTTCATGGGTCTCCTCCCGATCTTTTTCAAATTCTGAAGCGGTGGCTGCGCCTGCAGGCGTCTCTCTGGCCGGGGCGATCAATGCCCCCGGGCATGCGTCCGCCGCCGGCGGTTCGCACGTCCGTCGCTTCGACTGTTCGGTAAGCTCCCGCGCACCTCCCGTTAATGGTTGCGCCACCGGGTTCCGGTACCGCCGCATGGCGCCCTTGCCCGGTCGATGTCCAGCTTGGTACCTTCAACGCTGGATTGTCAACACTTCACACCAGACACATGACCGACTCGGCCACCGGGTCCGCCCTCGCCCTGCTCAAGACCACGTCGCTCGCCATGCTGGTGCAGGAGGACATCCTCGCCCGCATCGCCAGTGGCGATCTCGTGGGCGGGGACAAGCTTAGCGAGAACGCGCTGGCCGGCCGGCTCGGCGTCAGCCGCGGCCCGGTGCGCGAGGCGTTCCGCACGCTGGAGCGCGCGGGCCTGCTGCGCTTCGAGCGCAACCGCGGCGTCACGGTGCGCCGGGTCGAGGTCGATGAGGCGTCGGAGATCTTCGAGGTGCGCGCCGCGCTCGACGGCCTCGCCGCGCGGCTCGCCTGCGCCCGCATCGACGACGCCGCGGTCGGCGCGTTGCGAACGCTGGTTGACGCCATGCAGACCGCGACCGACAGCGGCGACATCTCCGGCTACCTGCCGCTCAACCTGCGCTTCCACGACCGCGTCCTCGCGCTGGCGGGCAACAGGAAGCTGCGCGAGACCTACCGCGACCTGGTCAACCAGATCCTGCTGTTCCGCCGCCGCACCCTGCGCGAGGGCGCCGGCCCGGCGGACGCGATGCGCGAGCACCACGCCATCGTCGACGCCCTCGCCCGCCGCGACGCCGACGCCGCCGAGCGCCTGATGCGCGACCACGTCCTCGCCGCGCGCGACCGCATGTTCGCGGTGGTCGGCCCGGCCGGAGACGACTGACCCGGCGTCAGTGGCGCGCCAGCGCGGAAGCCTCGCCATTGCCACCTGTCACGTTACACATTACACTGGATCCATGATCAGGGCGTTCCGTCACAAGGGGCTCAGACGGCTCTACGAGACGGGTAGCCGACGCGGCGTAAGGCCTGATCATGCGGAAAAGCTGCGACGCATACTGGCGCGTCTCGATGTCGCGACAGACGTTGCGGACATGAACCTCCCGGGGCTGGGCCTGCATCCCCTGCGAGGGGATCTTGCCGGCTTCTGGGCAGTCACCGTCTCGGGCAATTGGCGCGTCGTCTTCCGCTTTGCCGACGGCCATGCCGACGACGTCGATCTGATGGACTATCACTAGGAGCGTGAGCCGAATGGCTATGAAGTATCCGCCGCATCCCGGACTGTCTGTCAGGCACGATTGCCTCGAGCCGCTCGGGCTGTCCGTGACGGAGGCCGCACAGGCGCTCGGGGTCAGCCGCAAGCAGCTTTCCGACGTGGTCAACGGCCGTGCCGGCATCTCGCCCGAGATGGCGATCCGACTCGATAAGGGATTCGGCGGCGGGGCCGAGACCTGGCTGCGGCTTCAGACGGCCTGGGACCTTGCGCGCGCGCAGGAAAAGGCCGGCGATATCAAGGTCCGCCGCCTCACCAGGGCCGCCTGAGCTAACGGCCGCGCCGCCCCTCGACGCAGGCCAGCGCCACGGCGTCGAGGATCGCATCCGCATCGATGCCTTGGGCGGCGTAGATGTCGGGTATGTCCGCCGACTGGCCGAACGCCGTCACGCCGAGCGGATAGACCCGCCGCCCGGCCGCGCCGCCGAGCCAGGACAGCGCCGCCGGATGGCCGTCGTGTACCGTCACCAGCGCCGTCTTCGGCCCGAGCCGGCCGAGCAGCGTCTCGACATGCGACGGCGCCGCCCGCTCGCCCTTCGCCCGCGCCCGCTGCGCGCGCTGCCAGTCGCGGTACAGCCGGTCGGGCGAGGTGACGTTGAGCAGACCGACGCCCGCGATGTCGTCGGCGAGTTGGTCGGCCGCCGACAGCGCCTCGGTCGCCACGGCGCCGCTCCAGGCGATGGCGACCTCGGCCTTCGGGTCGGGGTCGCGCAGCCAGTAGCCGCCGGCCACCACCTGCCCGGCGAGCGCGTCGTCCATCGCCCGCGCCGGCTGCTCCAGCGCCCTCGTCGTCAGCCGCAGGTAGACCGAATCGCCGTCCGGCCGCTGCATATGGTCGAAGCCCCAGGCCATGATCGCCGCCAGTTCGTCGCCCCAGGTCGGCTCGAACGACAGCAGCCCCGGCTGGCCCATGCCGATCAGCGGCGTCGAGATCGACTGGTGCGCGCCGCCCTCCGGCGCCAGCGTCACCCCCGACGGCGTGCCCGCTAACATGAACCGCGCGCCGGAATAGCAGGCGTAGTACAGCGCATCGAGGCCGCGGCCGATGAACGGGTCGTACACCGTGCCGACCGGCAGCAGCCGCGCGCCGAAGGTCTCGCCCGAGATGCCAAGCGCGCAAAGCAGCAGGAACAGGTTGTTCTCGGCGATGCCGAGTTCGACGTGCTGGCCGAGACGGTGCATCGCCCACTTCTGCGCCGACACCACCTTCTCCTCGCGGAACACGTCCTCGCGCGCGCGGTGGCTGAAGATGCCGCGCTGGTTCACCCACGGTCCGAGGTTGGTCGACACCGTCACGTCCGGCGAGGTGGTGACGATGTGCTTGGCCAGCTCGGTGTCGCCCTTCGCCAGTTCCGCGAGCACGGCGCCGAACGCCGCCTGCGTCGACAGCTTCTTCTGCCCGCCCGGCAGCGCCAGGCGCGCCGGCACCGCCACCGCCGGTGCCTCCGTCTGTCTCGCCCCGCCGGCCGCGAACGGCGTGCGCGCGACGAACGCCCGCAGCGCCTCCGCAGGCATTCCACTGTCGGCGAACGGCTCCCACTCCGCCCCGTCGGCGATGCCCTGCGACCGCCTGAACGCCGCCATCTGCTCCGGCGTCATCAGTCCGGCGTGGTTGTCCTTGTGCCCCGCCAGCGGCGTGCCGTGGCCCTTGATGGTGTAGGCGATGAAGCAGTGCGGCACGTCGTCGGCCGCCGGGTCCGCCGCCGCGGCCTCGTACGCCTCGGCCACCGCCGCCATGTCGTGTCCGGCAAGGTTGGTCATCAGTGCGTGCAGCGCCTCGTCGTCGTGGCCGTCGAGCAGCTCGGGGATGCCGTTCACGCCGCGCAAGTCGCGCAGCAGCCGCGTCCGCCACGCCCCCGCCTCGCCGCTCTGGCCCTTGAACACCAGCGCCGAGTAGAGGCCGTTCGGGCAGTTCTCGATCCAGTCGTGCAGCGCCTCGCCGCCCGGCCGCGCGAACGCCGCCTGCAGCTTCTTGCCGTACTTCAGCAGCACGATCTTCCAGCCGACGGTGCCGAAGAACTCGGTGATCTTCTGGAACAGCCGGTCCGACACCACGCCGTCGAGGCTCTGGCGGTTGTAGTCGATGATCCACCACAGGTTCCGGACGTCGTGCTTCCAGCCTTCGAGCAGCGCCTCGAAGACGTTGCCCTCGTCGAGTTCGGCGTCGCCCATGATCGCGACCATGCGGCCGCGCGACCGGCCCTCCGGCACCATGCGGTGCAGGTGGACGTAGTCCTGCACCAGCGACGCGAACAGCGTCGTCGCCACGCCGAGGCCGACCGATCCGGTCGAGAAGTCGACCGGCCCGGCGTCCTTGGTCCGCGACGGATAGGACTGCGCGCCGCCAAGCGCGCGGAACCGCTCCAGCGCGTCGCGGTCCTGGCGGCCGAGCATGTACATGATGGCGTGGAACACCGGGCTCGCGTGCGGCTTCACCGCGACCCGGTCCTCCGGGCGCAGCGCGCCGAAGTACAGCGCCGTCATCAGCGTCGCCACCGAGGCGCAGGACGCCTGGTGGCCGCCGACCTTGAGGCCGTCGCGCGATTCGCGGACGTGGTTGGCGTGGTGGATGGTCCAGCTCGCCAGCCACAGCACCCGGCGCTCCAGCGCCTCCAGGCAGGCGATCCGGTCGGGCTGCTCGACGACTGAGAGTTCGGGCGCGGCCATGGACGGCTCCTCGACTGGCGCGGCTTCCCCTTCCCCGCGGGACAGTCTACCCCTGCCATGCGTGACGGGCCAGCGGCGGCGGGCCTAGGATGGTCCCGCAACCGAGGGAGAGGGACGATGGCAGGCTCGAACGACAATTCCGCGCTGACCGGCCGCATCGCCGGCTTCGTCGCCGGTGCCGCGACCACGCCGCTGCCGCCGGAGGTGCACCAGCGCACCCGCCAGCACATCCTTTGCATCCTGTCCTGCATGATCTCCGGCTGCGATCTGCTGCCGGGCCGCAAGGCGCTCGATATGGTGCAGGACATGGGCGAGGCCGGCGAGGCGTCGCTGCCCGGCACGGCGATGACCGCGCCCGGCGGGATCGCCGCCTTCGTCAACGGCATGACCGCGCGCGCCGACGAATCCGACGACGTGCACGCCCGTTCGCGCGCCCATCCCGGCGCCTCGGTCGTGCCTGCCGCGCTGGCGATGGCGGAGCGCGAGGGGGTCTCGGGCGAGACCCTGATCCGCGCCGTCGCCGCCGGCTACGACATCGGCTGCCGCGTCGTCCCCGCCCTCGGCCTAGCCCAGATCGAGGACCGCGGCTTCGGCCCGCAGGCCATCGGCCAGGTATGGGGCGCTTCGGTGGCGGCCGCGGTCTGCGCCGGAGTCGACGCCCGCGAGGCGCGCTACCTGCTGTCCTATGCGGCACAGCAGTCGGGCGGGTTGCAGAGCTGGTATTCCGACGAGGAGCATGTCGAGTGCTCCTTCTTCATGGGCGGCATGGGTGCGCGCGACGGCTATTGGGCCGCCGACATGGTCGCCACCGGCTTCACCGCCAACCCGGACGTGCTGTCCGGCGCCTGGACCTTCCAGCGCGCCTTCGGGGGCGACGGCTCCGACCTGTCGGAGCTGACCGCGGGCCTCGGCGAACGCTTCGAGGTGATGGAGACCAGCCTCAAGGCGTGGACCATCGGCTACCCGATCCACGCCAGCCTGAACGCCCTGCTCGCGCTGCGCGGCGAACACGGTCTGACGCCGGATAACGTGAAGGCGGTCCGCACCATCGTGCCGGCACGCGACGGCGTCATCGTGGACGGCCGCAACAGCCCCAACATCAACCTGCACCACGTCCTGTCGCTGGCGCTGATCGACGGCACCGTGACGCTGGCCAGCAGCCACGACGCCGCGCGCATGAAGCACCCGGCGGTGCTCGACGTCCGCGGGCGCATCTCCCTCGTGCTCGACGACGAGATGCAGAAGCTGATGCCGCGCCGCACCGCGACGGTGGAGGTGGATACGACCGACGGCCGCACCCTCAGCCACCGCGTCGAGGCGGTGAAGGGCACCCCCGACCTGCCGATGACGCAGCGGGAGGTGGAGGACGTCGCCGCCGGCCTGATCGCCCCTGTCCTCGGCGACCGCCGCACGGCGACGCTGGTCGAGGCCGTGCGCGACCTCGGTGCCGTCGCCGACGTGCGGGCGCTGCGGCCGCTGTGGCGGCGCGGCTGAATCAGGAAAACGGTCCCGATTGACCTCGCCCCGGAGCGGGCGCAGGCTTTTCCGTGCCGGCTTGGCCGGTCGGGCGCGCCGCCGACGGGCGATGACGCGCCGCCCCGCCGCCACCCGGAGCAGAAGCGGCGGGACAGACGGCCGACGGAACCGGGTCCGTCATCGGCGGCCGGCCGGCACTGGTGCAACCAGCAGGGAGGGTGCGACGCGCATGGAAACTCCGCCCGACTGTAATTAAGGGCCTTCCCGCCCGAGGCCGGAAGGCCACAGTCCCGGCAGGGCACCCAGCGGCCCGCCGCCGGGGCTGCCCGACAACATGACCGAAGCGAACGCGGGTGCGGCTGATACCCCGCCCGCCACACCGGGTCCGGCTTGACCGGACCCGTGGCCAGGAGCCACAGAAACCCCGCCGCGGCAGCCGCCGGGCGGGGTTTCACGTTACAGACGCAGGTTGTCGCGCACGGCTCCCGCTACCCCCACAAAAAGCAGGCATCCGCTGGCTTTACAGTAATTTTCACAATAGTTAACGAACTGGCATCGCCCCGGCTGGGCATACAGCCTACGGTTACAGTCCGGTAATTCGGTTTCACCCCTCCAGGGTCCTCATCGTATTTCGGCAAGGGGTTCACCATGCCCGTGACATCGAGCAACTGGCTCGACATGGCCGGCCTCGCCCCGGCCTATGACAACTGGTCCGGCAGCCATATAGGCTGGCGCCTCGCCGGCGCTGGCGTTGTCGCGCTCCTCATCGCCGGAACTGTGCTTCTGGTCTGGCACACCGGCGGCACCAAGCTCGTCTACGCCCATTTCATCTATGTGCCGATCCTGATCGCCGCTGGCCTGTTCGGCCTGCCCGGCGGCATTCTCGCGGCGGTCGCCGGCGGCCTCGCGCTCGGCCCGATGATGCCGCTCGACGTCGAGGCCGGCATCCCGCAGGACACCCTCAACTGGGTCACCCGCACCGCGATGCTGACGTTCAGCGGCAGCCTCGCCGGCGCGATCTGCGCCGTGCTCGGCCGACAAACCGCCGAGGCGCGGCTGCAGGGCTACCGCAGCCCCTGGACCCGCCTGCCCAATCGCGCCCAGATGATGGTCGATCTCGACCGGCTGATCGTCGAAGGCGAGCAATCCCTCATCGTTCTCAAGATCGCGCTTTCGCACCACGCCTCCACAGTCACCTCGCTCGGCCATGACTTCGCGGACGACCTGCACCGGGCCGCCGCGGCTCGGCTCGGCACCGCGCTCGGCGGCGACTTCAGGCTCTACGACCTCTCGGAGGGCGCCTTCGGCACGATCCTGCCCGCCGCCAACTATCGCGACGCCGTGAAACTGACCAACACGCTGCTCGCGCACCTCGACGAGCCCTTCTCCCTGCAGGCGGTTCCGGTGCTGGCCGGCGGGCACATCGGCGTTGCCCGCTGGCCGCAGCACGGCGCCGACGCGCCGGCGCTGATGCGCGCTGCCGCCGCAGCTCTGCATGACGGGGGCCTCGATGTGCAGCGTCGGGCCGTCTACGACCAGCGCGCCGACACCGAGCGGCGTGCGATGACCGCGCTGCTGCCCGACCTGCAGTCCGCGCTTCGTACCGGGGCAGGACTGCAGCTCCACTTCCAGCCCAAGATCTGCCTGGACACGCGCGACTGCGTCGGGGTGGAGGCGCTGATCCGCTGGCAGCATCCCCGCCGCGGCGCCGTTTCGCCCGGCCTGTTCATCCCGCTGGCGGAGCGCACGGCCCTGATCGGCCCGCTCAGCGAATGGGTCGCGCTGCGCGCCGTCGATCAGCTCTCGGCCTGGCGCACCGCAGGTATCGATGTGCCCATCGCCATAAACCTGTCGATGCGCAACCTCGATGACGATCGCCTCGCGCTGGCGCTCGCCGATATGCTGCGGACGCGGGGCGTGCATAGCTGCCGTGTCGAGGTGGAGATCACCGAGACCGCGCTGATGGCGGCGCCAGAACGGGCAAGGCAATCGCTCGAGTCGCTGCGCGGCGAGGGCATTTCGGTCGCGCTCGACGACTTCGGCACCGGCCAGTGCTCGCTCGCCTACCTGCGCGACCTGCCGGTCGACTCGCTGAAGCTCGACCGGTCCTTCCTGCGCGACATCGAGCACGATGACCGCAGCCAGATCCTGATCGGCGCGACCATCGACGCCGCCCACCGGCTCGGCTTCAAGGTCGTCGCCGAGGGCATCGAGGATGCCGGCGCGCTGGAGCGGCTGCACGGCATGGGCTGCGACCACGGCCAAGGCTACCACATCGCCCGGCCGATGCCGGACGCCGACCTGCGCCAGTGGCTCGCGAACCAGCCGGCGGCCGGGACGGCCTGACCGGGCAGGTCGTCGCCAGGACCTCGATCGCGCCCCCGGTCGCGGTCAGCTCATACGCCGCCGCCGCGGTCGCCGACTCTGCATATCGAGCTTCATCATCCCCTACATATTCGTCTACAGCCCGTCCCTGCTCGGCATCGGCAGCTTGCCCCAGGTCGCCTGGGCGTTCACCACCGCCAGCATCGGCCTGGTGATGCTGGCGGTGGCGGGGGTGCTGGTGGGAGTGGTTTGGTGGCGGGAGCAGAGGGGTGGAATACGGGTTACTCAAAGCCATCCGCTCCTGCATTCACGGAGAGCCTGCTAGAGCTGGATCGTCGTAGTTTGAATCGATAGGGGATTCCCAATCCGGCTGAGA
>JBBDQX010000003.1:0-13920 GCA_040905765.1 Acetobacterales bacterium | reverse complement strand
ATGGGATTGAGGTCGGGGCTGTAGGGCGGCAGGAAGAGGCGGTGTGCGCCGGCGTTACGGATCGCCTGGCGGACGGCCTTGCCCTTGTGGCTGCCGAGATTGTCGAGGACGACGATGTCGCCGGGCGCGAGGGTGGGGACGAGGAAGCGCTCGACCCAGGCGAGGAACTTGCGGCCGTTGATCGGGCCGTCGAAGACGCAGGGTGCGTCGATGCCCTCGAGCCTGAGGGCGGCGATGAAGGTGAGGGTGCGCCAGCGGCCATGCGGGGCCTTGCCGATCAGCCGCTGGCCGCGCGGTCCCCAGCCCCGGATCGGTGCCATGTTGGTCTTGGCCCAGGTCTCGTCGATGAACACCAGCCAACACTCTCGCCTGCTTCCGTGGTGCTTCCATACGCAAAAGCCCCGCTCATTGAGCGGGGCTTAAGTGTTTGTTTTCTCTGGTTGCGGGGGCCTGCAACCACCGAGAGTTGACACTGCGGATTGCCGTCTAAGACCATAGATTTATGCGAATTTATTGTGCAAGCCTGCCTCAAGCACGATCGCGTCGCGCCAGGCGCGGGCTTCGGCGCGCATAGCCACTCCAATATGGAGATCATCTGCGTCATCGAAGGCGCGCTCGAACACACCCGGACTTCTGGTCGCTTCCTATGCTCCCTTGGTGGCGCGGCGAACCGGAGTTCGCTGCGTTCCGCCGCACGAGCCGCTCAGCCGCGCTTCGACGCGCGTTCGGTGGGCCGGCGCCGCGGCGCTGCCGAGAAGCCGCCCGCGATCGACTTCACCTTGCGGCTGCCCACGACGTCGAGGTGGCGGCGCATCAGCGTGGAGGCCCCGAAGGAATCGCCGTCTTGCAGCCGGTCGAGCATCTCCAAGTGCTCGTCGATCTGCGCGAGCGTGTGATCGTGATCCGCCGGCACGTGCCGTTCGATCATGACGCGGAGCTGGTTTTGGCGCTTGAGCATGTCGACGAAGAAGGGGTTGCGAGTGCAGGCCATGAGCATCTCGTGAAAGCCGGAACCGATGCGCAGAAGCTCCGCATTGGAAAGGCTTGAATGCTTCTGCCGCACCTCTTTCATGGTCTGCCGCCAGCTCTCGAACGCCTCCGCGTCGATCCTGAAGCTCGGCTCAAGCAGCGCCGCTGGCTCCAGCGCCATGCGCAGGCGGTAGCTCTGGCTGAGCGCCTCCGGTGAGGTCAGAAGCGGCGCGAACCGCCAGCCATGCCCCATACGGCGGCGGATCCACCTCTCCTGGCTCAGCCGCTCCAGCGCCTGCCTCACCTCGCGCCGGCTTGCATTATAGTTGCGCATGAGGTCGCTTTCAGTGAACTCGTCCGGCATCACACCGGCGAGCTTGTCGCGGGAGATTCGCAGGAAGAGCGCGTCCTCCGCGTCGCGCGTGCTGGTCACGTTGACCGGCCCCTTCGGGACTTCGCGGACAAAGAAGCCTTTGAAGGGGCGCGATTCCAGTATCCCCTGCCCCTCAAGCAGAACAAGCGCCTCACGAACGGGGAAGCGCGAGACCTCGAACCGCTCGGCCAGATCGCCGGCCTTCAGGTGGTCGCCAGGCGATGCCTGCCTCTCCCTGAGGTCGTCGGCGATGACCGCGGCAAGTCGCCGTGCCAGCGGACTGGCAGCCTCCGAAGCGCTTTCTCTGTCTGCTGCGCTCATCTCCACCCTTTCGAAGCCGAACTTGGGCGCAGCATGCACTGCGTCGTGCGCTGCTCCAATCGCCAATCGGGCTGCCGGATTTCAAGCTCGCGCGGTCTCCATTGCCGCCCCCTCCCCTCGTGCATGCTCAGGGCCCGCAATCCGATCCGCCGTACGAACTGCCCGCCGAACACGCGGCCATCGGCTGCGCATTCCCGATCTGGCCGAACACTGACACAGCCGCGCCGCGCCGAAATGGGCAGGGAAATCCTGTAGCATAGGACGGGGCCGCAGACACGCCTGAAGCCTTTTAGGGGCTGACCTCATAACGTCCTCCGCCTACTGATGCGCGCCATCAGAAATGCATGGTGTGAATAAATCATGCATTATCTGCATTGATGCTCAGGACGGAAGCGCCTAAAAAAGGGGCGGATGATCGCAGTCGCAACCAGGGCGAAAATGAAGCAAACGCAGCGTTTTCCGGCAGAGACAATCAAACGGTTCACCGGCGGCGTTTTCGAGACGATCGGATTGCCGGCCGCGGATGCGGCGACCGTCGCGCACGACCTGGTGGAAGCCGACCTGCGGGGGTTAGCGTCACATGGGGTGGCGCGAATCCCGATTTATCTGCGCCGAATCCGAGAAGGCGTGGTGAACCCGCAGCCGAACATCACGGTGGAGAAGATCACCCCGGTCGCGGTGCGGATCAACGGTGATGACGGGATGGGTTTTCTCGCTACGCGGCGCGCCATGGCGGAGGCGACGGACATCGCCCGGGAATTCGGCATCGGCCTGGCGGCGGTGCACCGCAGCACGCATTTCGGCATGGCCGCACTCTATGTGCAGCAGGCGATCGCAGAAGGCTGCATCGGTCTCGTCTTCACGACATCCTCCTCGGCCATTCCCGTCTGGGGCGGACGCACGCCGTTCCTCGGCGCCGCGCCACTGGCTGCCGGTGCGCCCGGCCGCAGGGGACCCGGCTTCCTCCTCGACATGGCGATGACCGTGGTGGCACGCGGCAAGATTCGCCTCGCCGCGCAGCGCGGCGAGTCCATACCGGAAGGGCTGGCACTCGACGCGGAAGGGCGCCCGACCACCGATGCGCGCGCCGCGTTCGAAGGCGTCTGCCTGCCATTTGGCGGGCCGAAAGGCGCGGCCCTGTCAATGCTGATGGACGTCCTTGCCGGCCTGTTCACCGGCGCCGATCATGCCGGCGACGTGAACAGCCTCTACTTCGACTTTTCCGCACCTCAGAATGTCGGTCATCTCGTCCTGGCGATGAAGCCGGGCCTGTTCGTCGGGGAGGATACCTTCCGTGACCGGATGGACGAGATGACCGACCGCATCAAGGCGCTGCCCCGGGCTGCGGGGTTCGACGAGATACTCATTCCCGGAGAGCCGGAAGAGCGGCACAGGGTGGAGAACCTGAGGCACGGCATCCCCATCACCGATGACGTGCTGGCGCAGCTCCGGGAGGAGGCCGCTGCGCTCCACGTTCCGTTCCCGGAGGCGCCCGCGTCCTGAGCGACGCCCCTCCTGCGGCCTCTCAGCGGAAGGCGTAGGCTGCGCGCTTGATGGTCGGAAAGATGACTACCAGCAACAGCAGCCCGGCGGCGACGAGCATTGCGAGGCTGAGCGGCTGGGTAACGAGCACGGTAGCGTCGCCGCGCGAGATGACGAGTGCGCGGCGGATGTTCTCCTCCATCATCGGACCGAGGATGAGGCCAAGCAACATCGGCGCCGGCTGACAGCCGAGCCAGCGCAGCAGATAGCCGAACATCCCAAACACGACCATCAGCACGACGTCGAAGGGGTTGTTGCGGATGCTGTAGACCCCGATGGAGCAGAACAGCAGGATCGCCGGGAAGAGGTACTTGTAGGGGATGGACAGGAACCGCACCCAGAGTCCGACCAGCGGAAGGTTGAGCAGCACCAGAAAAACGTTGCCAATCCACATGCTGGCGATCAGCCCCCAGAAGACTTCCGGGTGACGCGTCGCGACCATGGGCCCCGGCGCGATGCCTTGAATGAGGAGCGCACCCAGCATCAGGGCCATCGTGCCGCTGCCCGGAAGCCCGAGGGCCAGGGTGGGGATGAAGGAAGTCTGCGCGGATGCATTGTTGGCCGATTCCGGCGCGGCCACGCCCTCGATCGCACCCTGTCCGAAGCGCTCCGGCGTGCGGGAGAGCTTGCGCTCCACAGCGTAGGAGGCGAAGGAAGCGATCGTCGCGCCGGCGCCCGGTATGGCGCCGACAATCGCTCCGATCCCCGTGCCGCGCAGGATAGGGCCGACCGAGCGCCTGAGCTCGTCGCGGCTGGGCATGATCCGGCCGATCTTCTCACGCAACAGCGACGACTCGCCGGGCTGCTGCAAATTCAGGACGATCTCCGAAAGGCCGAAGATGCCCATCGCCACGACGACGAAGCTGACGCCGTCGACAAGCTCGTAGAAGCCGAAGGAATAGCGCGCGGTGCCGGTGGCCACCTCCGTACCGACACAGCCGAGAAGCAGTCCGACGAAGATCATTCCTATCGCCCGGAGCTGCGAGCCCGAGGACAGCATCGCGGCGGCAACGAGGCCGAGAACCATCAACGAGAAATACTCCGCCGGGCCGAACGCGAGCGCCCAACGCGCCAGCATGGGACCCAGGACAGCGACGAAGAGCGTGCCGAGGCAGCCGGCGAACAGCGAGCCGAAGGCGGCGATGGCGAGCGCCGGCCCGGCCCGGCCCCTGCGTGCCATCTCATGACCGTCGATGCAGGTGATCATTGACGACGACTCGCCCGGCAGGTTCACCAGGATCGCGGTGGTCGAGCCTCCGTATTGCGCGCCGTAGAAGATGCCGGCGAGCATGATCAGCGCTCCCTCCGCGGGCAGTCCGTAGGTGAAGGGAAGCAGGATGGCGATGGTGGCCGCCGGACCGAGACCGGGCAGGATGCCGATCATCGTCCCGAGCACGGTGCCTGCGAGGCAATAGGCGAGATTCTCCAGCGACAGCGCCGTGCCGAAGCCGAGGATCAAATTGTCGACCAACTCCATGTCAGAACGGCCAGATCGCGAGCGGCATGTTCAGGCCCCACACGAAGACGGCCCAGGAGAAGACGCAAAGCAGGACGATCAGCGCCAGGACCTGAAGCGGTCGAATGGCCATTCCCGACAAGCTGCCGATTCCGATCAGGGCCGTCAGCGCGGCCACAAGCCCGAAGGGGCCGATCAGTACGGCGAAGCAGAGGACGGCGAGGAACACGAAAAACGGCCGGAACGTCGTGCGCTCGACAAGTTCACCCCCAAAGAGCAGGCCCTTGACCGCGGCCGCCAGCCCGATCGCCATCAGGCAGAGCGCCAGCCCCAAGGGAAAAAACCCCGGGCCCATGCGCGTGGCCGTTCCGATCGTCAGGTCCCTGCCGAAGTAAAGCGCCAGCGCCGCGATCAGCATGAACGTCGCGCCGGAAAGGAACTCCTTACTCAACAGTGCTTCATGCTTCATCGCTTCCTTCCCTCTTGCGGTCGCCGCGACGTCAGTCCCGGGGTGGCTCTTTTTCCTGGCCATCCCCCGCCCTTGGGGCAGCACTCTTGCCGGTGGCGGACTCCGCCGGTGTGCCGAGCATGCGATCCGCACCGCCGACGAAGCCCCCGGCGCACACGTCGCCCCCATGGAACAAATGGCCGATCCCGTCCGGGTCGTCGGGCGCGGGCAGTTCCGATGCATAGGCCTCGGCATTGTCGCGTGGGACGAAGCCGAGAAGCGCCTCGCTGTCGTCGAACCACATGCGTCGGGAATTGGCCGAGACGCCGTAGACGGTGATGAAGTGAAAGTCGCGCGTGAGGCAGGCCCGCACCAGGCGGACGATGTCTGCCGGGCTGGCCCAGGCGGTCAGGTGCCGGGCGATCTGGGGTTTCCTGCGGAACGCCCCGATCCGGAGACAGGCGACGCTCATGGCGTACTTGTCAGCGTACAGACGTCCGAGCGCTTCGCCGAACACCTTCGAGACCGCATAGATGCCGTCCGGACGTACGGGCGTCTCGGCATCGACGCGCTCTGTGACCGGGTGGAAGCCGATCGTGTGGTTGGAAGAGGCGAAGATGATGCGGGAGACGCCCGCCACCCGCGCCGCCTCGAAGACGTTGTAGAGGCCGACGATGTTGGCCGGCAGGATACGATCCCAAGTGGACTCGCGCGGTATGCCACCGAGGTGGACGATTGCATCGACGCCGTCGACCATTCTCGCCACCTCGTCGGCCCGGGTGAGGTCGGCGGCGACGTACTCCTCGTTCGCGCCGAGGTTCTCGACGGCGCGCAAATCGGAAAGCCGTACCGCCTTCGCGAGGTCGTCGAGATTGTGCCGCAGTGCGGTTGCGATTTCGCCCGCCGCCCCAGTGATCAACAGCCTATCGATCAATTCTCGCGCTCCACTTTCTGCCTGAAACCCATCGCGCTGTAATCAAGGTGAAGACGGTTTGGCCGCGTCCATCGGGCCGGTTGCGGGCAGCACGGAGCGCGGCCATACATTGCATTGTCATAACTTTTTATGCAAGACAGCTGGTGCCGAGCATGATCGTGCCGTGTGTTTCCTCCGTTCCTGTCAGCTGGCGGCGCGAACGGTGGACGCGCCGGTGCTGTCCTCCGTGGCGCGGATGAGCGCGCAAAGCCGGCTCGTCACGTCCGCCGTGCCGGCGCTGCCGCCGAGATCCCTGGTCCGGGTTGCCGGGTCGGAAACGGAGACGTCCACGGCGGACTCGATCGCATCCGCCGCCGCGCAGAAGCCGGCTTTGCCGTTCTCCGTTCCATGCCAGCGCAGGAGCAGCGCGGCGGAGAGCACCAAGCCCACCGGATTCGCCACCCCCTGCCCCGCGATGTCCGGCGCCGAGCCATGTCCGGCATTCGCCGCCGCGTGCCGCGAACCGACATTGAGTGCCGCGGCGAGTCCGAGGCTCCCGGCCAGCGCGTTAGCCTGGTTCGACAGGATGTCGCCGAACATGTTGCTGGTCAGAATCACGTCGAATGCGCCTGGCTTCAGGTAGAGCTCAGCAGCCATGGCGTCGACGTCGATCTCCCTCAGCTCAACGGAGGGGTGCTTCGCCGCGACCGCCTCCACCTCGCGCCAGAACAGGCCGTCCGTGACCTGCATCACGTGCCGCTTCCCCACGAAGGTGACGTGGCGCCGGCGCTGCTCCGCCATCTCGAAGGCCCGCTCGGCGATCCTTCGCGAAGCCCGCGCGGTGATCAGCCGGAACGACATCGCCGTATCGGCGGTAGGCATGAACTCGCCATAGCCGCGATAGAGGTTGCGGTCGGCATAGAAGCCTTCGGTATTCTCGCGCACGATGACGCAATCAAGGCCGGCATGGCTTAGCGGCACGCCGGACCTGGCACGCGCCGGGCGAATATTGGCGAAGAGATCGAGCTCTTTGCGGATAGTGCCGGGAATGTTGATGCCGCCTTCGGCGGCGGGCGGATAGGCGGTCATTCCGCCCGGCCCGAGGAGAACGCCGTCCGCGCTCCGGGCACCCTCGAGTGCCGTGTCAGGAAGCGTCGTGCCCGTTCGGCGGTGCGCTGCCATGCCGGCTTCGTGCATGTCGAATTCGAGCCCGAACCCGTAGCGTTCGGCCGCGGCGCGTAGCACCGCTAGCGTCGCATCCATGATTTCGGGCCCGATATCGTCGCCCGGCAGTACCGCGATTTTCATGTCCCCTGTCACCCCCGTTCCCGGTCGGCGGACGATGCCGCCGTCCCGTTTCTGTTTCTGCCCGTCATGCGGAATGCGCCTGCGGCCGACTGGCCTTCATGGCTTTCAGAAGCCCGTCCAGAGGTACCGCGGGATCGGCCAGAGCGTCCATGTCGAGCGGCACCCCCGCCTGGATGAGCCGGCGCGCTACGGCTCCGTCGCGCGGCCGGTTGGCAGCCGTCACGCCGACGAGGAGGCCGCCGGCGCCCACGTGCAGCGCGAGGAAGCTCCTGTCGTCGGCGGATTCGCGGACGATCGTCCGCTCGGCTGATCCGGTCTCGCCGATGACCTGGATGGTCACGTCGTACTGGTCGGTCCAAAACCGCGCGATCGGCCGATAGGGTGCCCGCTCCCCCGCCATCGAGCGCCCCACATGCGCGCCATGGTCCTGCGCATGCTGCCAGGATTCATAACGTACCAGCCGATGCCGACCGGGCAGGCGGCAGGCGGCGACATCGCCGGCGGCGTATATGTTGTCCGCTGATGTCGTGCCGAAGGCGTCGGCCACGATACCGTCATCGATCTCCAGTGCGGCGGCTTCGGCAAGTTCGACATTCCGGACCATGCCGACCCCGGCCAGCACGACATCGGCTTCGCGCACGACGCCGTCGCTGCAGGCAACCCGCAACGTCCCGTCCGCCTCCTCGATGGCAACCGCCGTGACGCCATAAAGAATCTCCGTCCCGGCCCCTCTGTGGAGCCTTTCGACGAAGTCTGAGCCCTCCGGCGAGAGGCACCGCCCCATCGCCGTCGCACCGCCTTCCAGCACGGTCACACTGCGGCCGAGCGAGCGAGCGCTTGCGGCGAGCTCGAGCCCGATCACCCCGGCGCCGATGCAGAGCACCCGCGTAGCCGTGGCGATCCCGCTGCGGGTCGCGCGCGCGTCGTCGAAGCTGCGCAGATAGTGGATGTGCTCGCCGCCCTCGACCGGGATGCCCCGTGCGCGCCCGCCAGTGGCCAGGAGCAGGCGGTCGAACGGGAGGTCGCTTCCGTCATCCAGCCGCACATGCTGACTCGCGCAATCGATGGCGCATGCGCGCCGGTCGGTCAGAAGCTCGATGCCGTTCTTCTCGTACAGTGGAGCATCGCAAAAATAGGCAGGGTCCGGCATGGTTTCGCCGGTGATCACGGTCTTGGAGAGCGGCGGACGCTCGTAGGGCCGGTACGGCTCCGCGCCGACGAGGATGATGCGCCCCGCGAAGCGCGATTGCCGCATCGCGAAGGCGGCGGCGTTGCCCGCCTGCCCTGCGCCAACGATGACATGCGTGTCCGCCATCGACGGCGTCCTCAGTTCCCAATCTCGACGAGAATATCGCCGTCCGACACCTGGACCGGGTAGGTCTTCAGGTCCTCGGTTATCGGAAGCCCCTGGCCGGCGCCCGTGCGGATGTCGAAGCACCCGGCATGCAGCGGACACTCGATGAGGAACTCGTCCAGAAAACCGTCGGACAGATAGGCGAGAGCGTGCGTGCAGATGTTCGATATGACGAAATAGTCCTCGCCAGCCTGGCAAACGGCCAACTCGTTCCCCTCAACCTCGACCGGCAACATCTCCCCGTCGTTCAGATCCGTGACGGACGCAACTTTTACCCACGCCATCGGCGCTCCTTCAGCGAGTGCATGATCGTTAGAAGATCGCCGGGCCTAGAGATTCACGACGACATATTCCTCTTCCACCGTCACATCGACGGCCTCCGCCACGTAAGGACCCTTCACGAGATGCGTCCCCGGCTCCACCTCCACGTCATAGGGCCGGGCACGGATGCGCTCCGGCTCGCACCAGGACTGGCCGGTGCGGATGTCGAATTCCCATCCGTGCCACGGGCAGCGAAGAATTTCGCCCCGCCTCGAATAGGCGTACTGGCCGGGCTCGTCCGACTCCACCAGCCCGATCAGGACGCCCTCGCAGAGGCGTCCGCCCTGGTGCGGGCAGCGATTGAACAGGCCGAAGAACTCGCCGCCGGAATTGAAGACGACGATCTCCCTGCCCTTGACGGTCACGAGCTTGCGCTGGCCGGGCGGGATGTCCCCGACCGTTGCGACGACGTGCTTCTGCATTGGCGCAGTACTACTGCAGCGGCTGGCCGTAGAGTTCGGCCGCGTTGTTGTAGAAAAGACCGAGCCGCTCCTCGGGCGACAACTTGATCCGGATAGCTTGTGCCGGGTCGTCAAAATCCCAGTGCGGATAGTCGGTCGCGAAGAGAAGCCGATCCCAGCCGATCCACTCGAACGTATCGCGCAGAAACTCCGGACGGTCAGGTTCCTCCATCGGCTGCGTGGCGATCCAGACGTGGTCCCGGATACATTCGGACGGTTTGCGCTTCAGGTGCGGCGTCTCCTGCCGCAGGCGCATCCAGTGTTTGTCCATGCGCCACGCGAGCGGTGGCAGCCAGGCAAAGCCGGCCTCCACCATGACGACCTTGAGCCCGGGGAAGCGCTCGAAGATGCCTTCGATGACCATGCTCGTCAGCAGCGCCTGGCAGCACTGCGCATGGCCCGACACCTCCTCGATATAGTAGGACGGCCAGCCACCGCCGGTGATCGGCGTGCCGCCATAGCCGAAGGCGTGGACCGCCACCGGGAGCCCGCATTCGGCCGCAGCCTCGTAGATCGGCCAGTAGCGGCGCTGTCCGAGCGGCTCGGCGGAGCGGCTCAGCAGAAGGACCTGCACGAAGGCGGGATCGCCGGCGCGCCGGCGGATCTCCGCGGCCGAGGCCGCCCCGTCCTCGTAGGGGACCAGCACGGACGCTTTCAGCCGTGGCTCCTTCTCCGCCCAGTTGTACTTCTGCCAGTCGTTCATGGCGGTGCAATAGGCGGCGCTGAACTCCGGGTTCTGGAAGCCTTGGCCGCTCGGCGAAAGGGGGTTGAGTATTCCCAGCCGCACGTCATTGGGAATGAGGTGCTGCTCGCGCATGAAGCCGAGGTCGCTGCCGCCCTTGGCGCCGCTCGGCGGCCGCGCATCCCGCCGATGTGCGTCGGGTTGGCCTTTCGGGTACTGCGGCCCGCCGGAGAAGGCGTGCCGGAACCGTGAGCCGAAGGTCGCGAACTCCTGCTGCCAGCGCTTGGCGAGATAGGGATCGAGCTCGCGCGGTGAGCCGACGCAGGGATGGATGTCGCAGTCGGCGATTGCAATCTTGGTTGAAGCCGCCCCGGCGCGGCGGACCTGTGTCTGAACGTTCATGCTTGTCCTCCAAGTCGCGAGTAGGTCGCGCGCGGATTATCCACAAGGATGCGGCGCGCCAGCTCCGGACTCAATCCCTCCGGCATCGCAGCCGTTCCGTCAAAGTGCCAGTGGGGATAGTCGGTCGAAAAGAGCAGCAAGCGGTCGGACTCCAGCTGGTCCATGACCCGATTCAGCTGCTCCGCCGTGGGCGGCGCGTCTATCGGCTGCAGCGTGAGCCGCACGTTCTTGCGCACGATCTCGCTTGGCAGCGCGTGCACCCAAGGTACCTCCATGCGCAGCCCGCGCCACACCTTGTCCAGCCGCCAGAGGAACGAGGGCAGCCAGGTGAAACCCGATTCCATAAGGACGACGTGCAGCGCCGGATACTTGGTGAAGACACCCTCGCAGATCAGGCTGGCGAGCTGCGACTGAAAGGCCTGCGACTGCGCGAGATAGTCCTCGGTGTAGTAGGACGGCCACCCGACCGGGGTCACGGGATGGTGGTAGCTGCTGCCGGCGTGAATGCCGACCGGCAGGCCGTGCCTTTCCGCTGTGGCGTAGATCGGCCAGTAGAAGCGGCGCCCCAGCGGCATCTCGCCGTTCACCAGCATCAGCACCTGCACGAAGCGCGGGTCCTTGGCGCAGCGGTTGATCTCCTCCACGGCGAGATCGGGCGCCTGCATAGGGATGACGATGGAAGCGCGAAGACGCTCGTCCCGGTCGAGCCATTCCTTCACCAGCCAATCATTCACCGCCTGCGCGAAGGCGGCGCCCATATCGACGTTCAGAAGCGCCTGGACGCCGTAGAGAGGATTGCAGATGGCATAGTCGGCGCCCCACGCGTCGAGAAGCTGCTGCTGCACGTCCTCGACGCTCGACGCGGTCTTTCGGCCTTCAACGCGCCAGTCCGGCCGGCCGGAGATGGGCGCGTTCTGCGGATATGAGATCGTGTCGAGCGCCTTGATGCCGCGCTGCACGACGGTGTCGTGCCAGAAATCGGGCATGTAGGGAAGCAGTGCTTTGATACTGGGAACGGATGGATGGATGTCGCAGTCCACGCATCCGCGATATGGCTCGGCCATTTCTGGTCCTGTCTGCTTCTTGCTGTCCGGCTGGCGGCTCAAGGTCCCGGCCGGCCGGCGGCGCCGCGACAATAGACGAAGCGGTGCGGGAACCGGCTACACGGTCACCCGCACCGCGCCACCATCCCGCTACTACTGCTGCCTGATCCCGGCGATATCGACCGCCTCCTTCATTCCAGCGACCTCCTTGGCGACGAGATCGGCGAGATCCTTCGGACTGCCGCCGAAGAGCTCGATGCCACGCGCCGAAGCCTTCTCCGCGGCTTCTGCGTTCCGCACGGCGTCCTGGATGGCTGCGTTAAGCCGATCGATCGCCTCCTGCGGAATGCCCTTCGGGGCCACCATGCCGTACCAGTTCATCGACGGATCATAGCCAGGCACCTCTTCGGTGATCGCCGGCACGTCCGGCACCGCCGCCGCCCGCTGGGTATTGAGCACGGCAAGTGCGCGGAGCTGGCCTTCCTTGATGAAGTTCGTTGTCGCGGAAAGCCCGATCACGCCGATCTTGATGTGGCCCCCGACGAGGGCCTGGATCTGCTCACCGCCTCCCTTGAACGCCACATGCTCCATGTCGAGGCCAGTTGCGCGCTTCAGCATCTCCCCCTGGAGATGGGTGCTGGAGCCGATGCTCGAGCCGCCGTAGGTCAGCTTGCCGGGATGCTCCTTCGAATACTTGATCAACTCCTGCACGGAGTTGACCGGAAAATCGGCGGAGACGACGAGTGCGTTGTCGTAATACGCGACCGGCGAGACGAAGGTGAAGTCTTTCAGCACGTCGTAGGGCAGGTCCTTCCCCATCGCCGTCGCAATGGAGGTGGAGCCGGGAGAGGCGAGGCCGATCGTGTAGCCGTCCGCCGCGGCATGGGCCACGGCGGTTAGGCCGATCACACCGCTGGCGCCGGGCTTGTTCTCCACCACGAATGTCACGCCGAGGCTTTTGGCCATCTCGTCGGCCATGATCCGTGCAAGGGTGTCCGTCGTTCCGCCTGCGCTGAACGGCACGACGAGGTGGATTGGCTTGCTTGGGAAGTCCTGCGCCTGCCCGGCCACAGGCGCCAAGAGGAGCCCGGCCGCGATTGACGAAGCGATTAATCTGATTTTCACGGTTCCATCCCCAATGATGTTTGTTTTAGCTGACGCCTGATTCTCTGCTATCGGTCTTCGCTCGATGAGACGGCCCGATTTTTCAGCATTTTTGTGTTGCCACCGCGCAGCATCCACACGCTCTGACTTGCGTCTGCCGGCTGCTGGGCGGCGACGGGAACGGGGAGCAGTCTGCATTGTATGGCAAACTTATTCAATACCCGGTCGTTCCGGTCAGCGTTTGCCAGCCGGGAATTGCACCGCGGATGGCTCCGCAACCGACCGCGGGGCCAACAAGCGGATCAGTCCTTCGACCGCGCAACCGGACTGCGGGCACCGCGCCCCCGCCGGTCGCTCGCGAGCCAGTATGGTGTGCCGCCTTCATGCGCCACGATCCGGGAGACATCGACGAAGAAACTCCGGGGCCTGACTGCCGAGATTGTCGAGGACGACGATGTCGCCGGGCGCGAGGGTGAGGACGAGGAAGCGCTCGACCCAGGCGAGGAACTTGCGGCCGTTGATCGGGCCGTCGAAGACGCAGGGTGCGTCGATGCCCTCGAGCCTGAGGGCGGCGATGAAGGTGAGGGTGCGCCAGCGGCCATGCGGGGCCTTGCCGATCAGCCGCTGGCCGCGCGGTCCCCAGCCCCGGATCGGTGCCATGTTGGTCTTGGCCCAGGTCTCGTCGATGAACACCAGCCGGCGCGGGTCGACGTCCGCCTGCCTGGCGCGCCACGTCGGGGCGGTCCTGCTCACTGGCGAACGCGGTTTTTTTGAAGCTGAGCCCGGCGTCGCGCAGGGTCAGCTTTCGACACCGTCAACGCCGCAACGCAAAACGGGGCCGCCACCGACCGGATGCTCTCGCCCGCCTCGTGACGGGCCACTACTCGCTCGCGAAGATCGTTCGACAGAGGTCGCGCCGTACCTGCTGGCCTCCTCCTCCAGCAGACATGGTGAATCACATCGCGGACTCGCTCGTGCGGACATGGAGCCCTGGAATCAAAACACCCGCTATCCTATTGGAATAGCGGGCTGATTTGGTTGCGGGGGCACGCAACCAGCGTTGCTTGCACGGCGCTTGGATAGGGCGATGAAGCCCCAGCCTGTGAGCTCCTGCCCGAACCGACTTGAGCCCCGCATCTAATCGGGAATGAACGGTTCTCCAATTCCCGGCTTGCTGCGGCCGAGCCCCGGCAGGTCCCATACCCCCGCCCCGGACGGGTTGG
>JBBDQX010000002.1:4947-14059 GCA_040905765.1 Acetobacterales bacterium | reverse complement strand
GAAGTTGCCGCTGTCGAAGTTCACGCCGAACCACGGCGACGGCTGGACCGCCTGCCGCTACCGGAGGGCGCGGAACTGATATCGGTGGTCCGGGACGGCACCGTGCACACGGCCGCAGCGCTGGAGCAGTTGTCGCCGGAGGACTGCGTGCTGGTGATGGCGCCGGCCGAGAGCATACCGATCTTAGACCGGCTGTTCGGCGCCAAGGCGGGGCACACAAGGACGACTGGCGATCCCCTCGGGGTGGGCGAGTTCCCGTTTTCCGGCGACACGCGGCTGGGTGTCCTCGCCGAGCTGTACGGGTTTGCCATTCCCCGGCCGCTGTACGACACCACCGCCGGGGCGTTCCTGAAGCGCTACCTGCCCGGCCGGCCTGCGGCGGGGCGCCACCTTTGCATCGGCGACGTCGAGCTGATCGTGCGGGAGGTCGCCGACGGCGCCGTCACGCAAGTCGCGCTGTCGCTGCTGCCGGAGCGGCGGCCGACAGCCCGAGCCGAGGCGGCCTACGTATGGCTGCGCGCCCATGTGCTGGAACGGGCCCAGGTAGCGGAACGGGCACAGCCGGAGCCGCGATAGGGCGGGAACCTCGGCGGCCATGCCGCGGGACGATCACCTACTCGCCGGCGGCGGGACCGCTGTCCCCCGAAGGGAGGACCGATTCTGTGGGCAGGCCGGCACCGCGCGCACGCCAGCGGACAACAAGCAGGACCAGGGCGGCGCCCGACAGGCCGATACCGTCCGTCACCCATCCGGGCAGGATCAGCAGCAGCGAAAGGGCGAGCATGGCAAGCCGTTCCCACACCCGGAGCGGCACCCACAGCCATCCCACCATCGATGCGGAAAGCAGGCTCACGCCGATCGTGGCGGCGATGAACGCACCGGCGATCTCCAGCGGACTGCCCACGCCCAGGAGCTGGGGCCCGTACACGAACATGTAGGGGATGATGAAGCTCGACAGGCCGACGCGCAGCGCCTCGACGGACGTGCGCCACGGGTCCGCTCCGGCGATGGCGGCCGCGGCATAGGACGCCACCGCGACCGGCGGCGTTATCGAGGAGATGGCGGCACAGAAAATGATGAACATGTGGGCGCTGAGGACGGGTATCCCGGCGCTCACCATGCCCGGCGCCAGCAGGGCGGCGAGCACGATGTAGGCGCCGGAGGTGGGCATGCCCATGCCGAGGACCACGCCAACGAGCATCGTCAGGACGAGGAGCAGGAGCTGGCTGTTCCCGGCCAGGGCAAGGACCACCGTGCTCAACCGGTGACCGAGGCCGGTCTGGCCGATGACGCCCACCAGTATCCCGCCGGCCGCGACCGCAGCCGTCACCGGCCCGATGACACGGGGCGCCTCGGTCATCGCCTCGACGCAGATCCGGAGCAGCCTGCGGCGGCTTTCGCCGTCCAGCACCGAGAGCAGGACGAGAAGGCTGACGATCGCCCAGAGCGCCGCCCTGGCGGGCGTATAGCCGTCGACCAGCGCATAGAGCATAGTGCCGACCGCCAGGATGAGATAGCCCCGCGCGCGCAGCAGGCTCAGTACCGAGGGCACCTCGGCGCCCGCCTGGGGGCGGATATCGAGGCGGCGCGCCTCGAAATGGACCATGAGGTAGACGGCGATGAAATAGAGCAGCGCCGGCATCACGGCCGCGGCCATGATGTGCACATAGGAAATGCCGGTGAACTCGATCATCAGGAAGGCGGCAGCCCCCATGATCGGCGGCGTGAACTGCCCGCCGGAAGAGGCGACGGCTTCGACACCGCCGGCGAAGGAGGCGCGATAGCCGGCACGCTTCATGGCCGGAATGGTGAACGAGCCGGTGGTCACCACATTGGCCGTGGCGCTGCCCGAGAGCATCCCCATGAAGGCGCTCGACACCACGGCCGTCTTCGCCGGGCCGCCGACGCTGCGGGCGGTGAAGGCATGCGCCATCTCGGTGAAGAAGCTGCCCGCCCCCGACGCGACGAGGAAGGAGCCGAAGAGGACGAACAGGAATATGTAGCTCGCGGTGACCGCGAGGGGCGGCCCCCACAGGCTGTCCTGCGAGAGGTAGATGGTTTCCAGCACCGCCTCGGGCGCGAAGCCGCGATGCCAGAACGGATGAGGCAGCAGATTGCCGAAGACGGCATAGAGCAGGAAAGCGACCACCAGCGCGACGACGGTCATGCCGACGGTCCGTCGCACCGCCTCGAGCACGGCGACGACGATGCCGCAACTGAACACCAGCTCCCACGTCGTGAGCGGATCGACGAGGTACATTCGCTGCTGGACCGTGTCGGCGTGCAGGATGAGGTAGCCGCAGGCGCCGATCGTCAGGCCGGTCAGGAGGATGTCGGCGGCGACGGCGTACCAGCGCCGTCCGTCCGGTGCGGTCGCCCAAAAGATGATGACCAGCGCGAAAAGAAGGTGCGTCGGCCGGTGCACCTCGGCAACCGGCTCGCCCAGGTAGGCGGCCTGGAGGTGGTAGGCGGACATGAGCAGCGCGACCGCCGCCATGCCCGCCTTCCTGATGCGCGCAAACGTTCCTGCGCCCACGACGCGTTCCGGTTTACCGGTAACGGGAGCGATGCCCGCTCCCGATCATCTGGCCGCGCCGACTTCCTTGTAGTAGCGCAGGGCGCCCGGATGCACCGGCAGCCCGGCGATATCGGCCATGATGTTCTTGTCGAGCTCGCCGAGTACGGCGTGCGTGCTGCGCAGCTTGTCCTGGTTTTCGGCCAGCGTGCGCGTGATCCAGTACGCGTCGTCGTCGCTCAGCTTCGCGTTGACGATCAGCATGGAGTCATTGCTGATGGTGGCGACCGGTTCGGTCTGGCCCGGGTAGGAGTTCGCCGGAATGCTGCGGAACGAGTAGCCCTCGTTGAGCTTCTTCATGGCGGCACCGACGTCGTCGGGGATCGGCAGCAACTTCATCGTCCCGGTCGTGAAAAGTTCGACCGTGGTCCCATTCGGCGCGCCCGTGAAGAAGTTGAGGACGTCGACGTTGCGGTCCTTCAGGGCGTTGGCCCCGAAGGTGAAGCTGCCACGCTGGACCTGCATCCCGGCCTCGTCGACACCGGCCGCTGCGAGAATCTGGCTCATCGCCTGCGCCGTGGCGCTGCCGATCGCGCCGGTCGCCAGCCGCTTGCCCTTGAGGTCCTGCAGCGAGGCGATACCGGAGTCCGCCCGCACGATGGTGTGCTGGTAATTCGGGTACAGGGCGGCCAGTCCCCGCACGTTGGTGATCCTGGTCTTGAAGGGCGGCACGGCATTGGCGCCGTCCGGGCCCGCCGTCGATACCAGCAGGGCGATATCGCCCTTGCCCACGGACACGTTGATGAGGTTGGAGAGGCCGGCGCCGACCTCCGCCGTGGTGGGCACGCCCGCGTCGGACAGCACCTTGGAGATGCCCGCGCTGACCGGCTCCCACGTGCCGCCTATAGGGCCTCCGAGCACCGTAAGGTTGGCGGGCTTCGCCTCGGCGGAGCCCGCGCCGGCACATAGCCACAGCGCCGCAGCGCTCGCGATGGCGGCACGAGTCACAACGTTCATGCATATTCTCCCTGTTGGCTGGCTGCACACCATCGATGCCCGGCCGTGGCGTCACCGGCACACGGCCCGGCGTGACCCGATTCCGAACGCGAGCCTATTGCCTGTTCCTCTCCGAGTCCCAGCATCCTCGGGCGAGGCCGCGTCGCAGACGACTCTTCGTTCGCCGAATTCTTCTTTCGTCCGCGGCAGATCAGGGGCAATGCGAAATTACCCCACATCTTCCATATGCGCGCAACTTGAAACGCGCGGGGAGCAGCCCGAGACCCGGACGTACCGCGCCGCCGGCATCCCCTATGAAGGCACCGCCGTCTCGCCGCGCATGGTCGTGACAGCGGCGCCGGTCAGCAGGGCGCGGTCCCCGCGAAGTTCGCAGGTCATCCTGCCGCCGCGTTCGGAAAGCTGGCGGGCATCGAGCGTGCCGCGGCCCAGCCGCTCCGCCCAGTACGGCAGAAGCTGCGCATGGGCGGAACCCGTCACGGGGTCCTCGGGTATCCCCTTCGCCGGCGCGAAGTACCGCGATTCGATGTCGCAGTCGCGGCCGGGGGCGGAGACGACCACCCCCGGCAGGTCCAGACTCGACAGAGCCTGCAGGTCGGGCGTCAGACGCTCGACGATATCCGCCGTCTCATAGATCGCGATATAGGACGCGGCCGCCAGCACCTCTGCCGGCGGCGCACCCAGGGCCTCCAGCAGGGCCGGCGGCGGCGAACAGGCCACCGGCTTCCGCGCCGGCACGTCGATCGTATAGCGGCCGTCGCGGACCGCGACCGGCAGCGGCCCCGCGGGGCTTTCGAACAGGATGTCGCCGCATCCGGGCCGCAGCACGGTATGCACGACATGCGCCGCGGCGACCGTACCGTGCCCGCAGAGTTCCTCCTCGACCCGCGGCGTGAACCACCGCAGCCGGTAATGATTCCCCTCCGGAACGACGAAGGCGGTGGCGGGCATGCGGTTTTCCTCCGCCAGCACCTGCATCGATCCCGGCGGCAGCCAGGCATCGAGAAGGCACACGGCCGCCGGGTTCCCGCCGAAGGCCCGGTCCGTGAAAGCATCCACGCGGAATATCGGGACGTTCACGGCGTGCAGAGCGCGCGGGCCTGCTGGTAGATACCGGCCGGCACGGCCACGCCGTTGGCGAGGCTTTCCGCGCGGGCCTCCAGGCGCCGGCCTCCCGGCAGGCGGGCGTCGCCGTTGCCCTCGATCCTGCCGAAGAGTCCCTCCACGCGGTCGGTCAGTCCCGGATCGGCGAATCGCCGGGGATCGAAGCATATGATCAGCTGGCCGGCATTGGACGGCCCGCCGTCTCCGTCGTACGCGGCATTGGCCTCGAAACCGAAGTTGCCCCCGGTGAGGCCAGCTGCGAGCAACTCGACCATCAGGGCGATGCCCGCCCCCTTGGCCCCGCCGCCCACGGGCAGCTGGGTCCCCTTCAGGGCCTCCTCGGGATCGGTGGTGGGATTGCCGTCGCCGTCGAGGGCCCACCCCAGGGGGATCGGCTGTCCCTTCAGGCCATGCAGGATGATCTCCCCCCGCGCGCTCTGGCTGGACGCCATGTCGAAGATCATCGGCGGCCGACCGGGCCGCGGACAGGCGATGGCAAGGGGATTGGTCCCGAATACCGGCTCCCGCCCTCCGGCCGGCGCCATGACCGGACGGGAATTGACGAAGGTGATCGCCAGCAGCCCCTGCTCCGCCGGCGCCTCCACGTCGTACCAGAGAGCGCCGAAGTGGTGCGCGTTGGAGATCGCCAGCGCGGCGATACCGGATTTCCGGGTCTGTTCGACCAGCGGTTCGAGTGCCAGCCTGAGGGCCGGCGCCTGGAAGCCCCGTCCGCCGTCGACCTTGAGGACGGTCGAACCAGCGCCGCCGAGGACCGGCGTGGCCCTTCCGTCTATCCGGCCCGAACGCACCGGCGCGACATAGCCGGGCAACCGCATCAGGCCGTGCGACCCGCACCCGTCCCGTTCCGCGGCGGTGACGGTATCGGCGATAGCCTGTGCGTTGCCGGGCGAGACGTTCGACGCCGTCAGCGCCTGCATCGCCAGTGCATGGACCTCCGGCAACGTCAGTCTCACGGCGTCTGTATCCATCTGTCTTCCCTCCCGCGGCCATCGCGTCTGTCGATACTACTCCGCCGAAAAGTCGAAGGTGGAGCCGTTCAAAGGCCCGGACCGTTGGCGGACGCGGAAAACCGGGATCCCGGCCGCTATACTCGTCTCATCCGGCGCGGGCGCGGGCAGCGCCGCGGTAGCGCAGCAGGCGCAGCGCGTTGGCGGTGACGAGGACGGTCGCGCCGGTGTCAGCGAGGATCGCCATCCACAGCGTCGTCACGCCGGTCAGGGTCGTCGCCAGAAAGATGGCCTTCAGGCCGAGCGCGAGGGCGATGTTCTGCCAGATGTTGCCGAGCGTCGCGCGCGAGAGCCCGACCAGTTCGGCGACGCCCGTCACGCGGTCCCTGAGCAGGGCGGCGTCGGCGGTCTCCAGCGCGACGTCGGTGCCGCCGCCCATGGCGATGCCGACCGATGCGGCGGCGAGCGCCGGAGCGTCGTTGATGCCGTCGCCGACCATGGCCACGCCGCCGTGCTCTCTCAGCGCGCCGACCTCCGCGAGCTTGGCCTCGGGCAGCAGCCCCGCCTTCGCCTCCAGGCCGAGGCCGGCGGCGATGGCGTCGGCGGTGCGGCGGTTGTCGCCGGTCAGCATGACGGTGCGGACGCCGAGCGCGTGCAGGCGGGAAATGCCGTAGGCAGCATCCTCGCGCGGCTCGTCGCGCAACGCGATCACCCCGAGGGCGCGCCGGCCGGACAGCACCACCACCGCGGTCTTGCCCTCGGCCTCCAGCGCGTCGAGCCTGCCACGAAGGCCGGGGGACAGCGCGTCCTGCTCCGCCGCATGGCGGGGCGAGCCGACCGAGAAGAATCCGCCGCGCAGCCGCGCCTTCACCGCCCTGCCGGGAATCGCCACCGCGCCGCCGAAGCCCCGCGGCACATCGAGGCCGCGGGCCTCCGCCGCCTCCACGCTGGCGACGCCGAGCGGGTGGCTCGAGTCGCGCTCGACCGCGGCCGCCGTCGCCAGCAGCCCGTCCGCGTCGCCGTCGAGGGCGACGACGTCGGTCACGCGCGGCCGCCCGACGGTCAGCGTGCCGGTCTTGTCGAAGGCGACGGTGCGGACCCTGCCAAGCGTCTCCAGCGCCGCGCCGCCCTTGACCAGCAGTCCGCGCCGCGCGCCGGCGGCGAGGCCGGAGGCGATCGCCGCCGGCGTCGAGATGACCAGCGCGCAGGGGCAGGCGATGAGCAGCGTCGCCAGCCCGCGGTAGAGCCAGGTCGACCAGTCGGCGCCGAGCAGCGCCGGCGGCAGCACCATGATGAGGGCCGCAGCGGCCATCGCCGCCGGGGTATAGCGGGCGCTGAACCGGTCGATGAAGCGCGCGGTCGGCGCCTTCGCGCCCTGCGCCTCCTCGACCAGGCGGACGATGCGGGCGACGGTGTTGTCGGCGGCGGTGCGGGTGATGCGCACGCGCAGCACGCCGCTGCCATTGATGCTGCCGGCATGGACAGCGGCACCGGCTTCCTTCGGCACCGGCACGGACTCGCCGGTGACCGGCGCCTCGTCCAGCTCCGAGGCGCCGTCGATCACCTCGCCGTCGGAGGGCATGCGGTCGCCGGGACGGATCACGACGACGTCGCCGACGACGAGCGCCACGACGGGCACCTCGTCCACCGCCCCCTCCTCGACGGAGCCGGCACGCTCGCGGCGCGCCGTGCGCGGCACGAGGTCGATCAGCGATTCGATGCCGGCGCGGGCGCGGCCGGCGGCGACGTTCTCCAGCAACTCGCCGACCGCGAACAGGAAGACGACGACCGCCGCCTCCGCGCTCTCGCCAATGGCGATGGCACCGAGGGCGGCAACCGACATCAGGGTCTCGATGCCGAACGGCGTGCCGTGCAGCGCGCCCGTCACCGCGCGCCGGAGGATCGGCAGCAGGCCAAGCAGCGCCGCGACCGTCCAGGCCGGACCGGCGAACGCCGGCTCCAGCCGTGCGACGATGACGGCGAGGCCGAGCAGCGCGCCGGTGCCGAGCACCAGTCGCCCCTTGCGCGTCCGCCACCAGGAGCGACCGGCTTCGGGACGGCGGGCCGGCATCTCTGTCCCCTCGCCGTCCAGCGAATGCGGCGTGTAGCCGAGCGCGCGGATGCGCCGCTCCACGGCGGCGCGGGAGCTGCGGTCCTCGTCCAGCGCGAAGGACAGCGTCTCCAGCCCGACGTTGACGTTGATGTCGGACACGCCGGGCAGGCGCTTCAGCCCGTTCTCGATCTTCAGCGCGCAGGCCCCGCAGTCCATGCCCTCGACGCGGAGCCTGTGCGCGGCGGATGCCTCGTCCGGCATGTGTCACCTCGATTGCGTCGACGTGACACACCATATGGACCCTGTAGCCGCTACAGGGTCAAGGCGATGAGGCCTGCCGCATGACGGGCGAGACGTATTCGATCGGCGAGCTGGCGAAGGCCACCGGCGCCAAGGTGGAGACGATCCGCTACTACGAGCGGATCGGCCTGTTGCCGGCGCCGGCGCGGACGGACGGCAACTACCGCAGCTACACGCCGGCGCAGCTCGGCCGGCTCAGCTTCATCCGCCGGGCGCGCGACCTCGGCTTCTCCATCGGCCAAGTGCGGGCGCTGCTCGGCCTGTCGGACCAGCGCGACCGCTCCTGCGAGGCGGTCGACGCCATCGCGCGAGAGCACCTCGACGAGGTCGACCGCCGCATCGCCGACCTGCAGGCGCTGCGGCGCGAGCTCGGCAGCGTCATCGACCAGTGCGGCTGCGGCACCATCGCCGAGTGCCGCATCATCGAGGCGCTGTCGCCGGGGTGACGTTGCGCCGGGACGCCGCCGCTACTCTCCGGCCGGCGCGAGCGGGAAGACGAGGGTGAAGACCGTGCCCTCGTCCAGGCTGTAGGCATAGTCGGCGCCGATCTGCTGCGACAGCCCGTGAATGAGGCGGCTGCCCATGCCGCCGCCCTGCGGCGGGACGCGACGGCCGATGCCGTTGTCCCTGATCTCCAGCCGCGCGCTGCCGGGGCCGGCCTGTTCCAGCTTCACCGAAACGAGACCCCGGCGGCCGTCGGGAAAGGCGTGCTTGAAGGCGTTGCTCAGGACCTCGTTGATGATCAGGCCGAGCGGCATGGCTGCCTCCTGGCCGACCTCTACCTCGGCCAGGTCATGCTCGACCCTGACCCCGTCGCCGTGGCTCGCCTGCAGCACCTTGATCTGCCTGCCCAGATAGTCCGCCAGGGCGATGCGGTCGAGCCGGTCCGTCCCGTACAGGCCTTCATGCACCGCGGCGATCGCCGATATGCGCGCGACCAGCGCCTGCCTCGCGCCGGCGGGCAGCGGCTGGATATTGATCAGCGCGGATACCGTGGCGAGGTTGTTCTTCACCCTGTGGTGGACTTCCCCCAGTAGCAGGGTGTTGCGCTCCAGCGCCGCCGCCAGCATCTGCCCTTGCCGCGCTCCCTCGCGCATCAGCGTCATCGCCCACAGGAACAGCGCGATGCACAGCGCGGCGACCGGAAGGCCGAGGATC
>JBBDQX010000002.1:0-4937 GCA_040905765.1 Acetobacterales bacterium | reverse complement strand
CCGAAGCTGTCGGTAAGCTCCCCCCTGGACAGCCCCGCCACCGCCACGAGGGGCATCCCCTGCACCTTGTAGTAGCCGAGCACCCGCTCGACGCCGTCGATCGGGGACCGGAAGCGGAAGGCCCCCTCGGCGCGGCGGGCAGGTGCTCGGTGAACAGCGGCTGGTCGCCCAGGCTCACCGCATGGTCCACCGGAGGGTGGCGTGCGACGAGCCAGCCGTCGGTCCGGAACAGCGCGATGAAGGAACCGGTGCCGATCTCCAGGGAGAACCACATCTCCGTCAGCAGAAGCGACGGCACCACCAGCACCACGGCGCCGGCGAACGCGCCGTTGCGCTCGATCCGCCGGCCGACCGCGAAAGCGCTCCCGCCCTCTCCGGGCAGGTGCATCAGGCGCGATACGTCCCACGCCTCCCCGTCACGGAGCGACCGGAAATAGGGCGAGGCGGCGATATGGGCGGCACTCGCCACGGGTCCCTGTGCAATGACGACATTGCCCTCGGCGTCGAAGACCCAGATGCTGAAGCCGGACGGCAGGGCTGCCACCGCCGTGTCCAGTTCGACCAGCGCCGTCCTCGACAGGAGATCCGGCCGCTCGTCCACCGCGGCCTCGATCCGGCGAAGGGCCTGCCAGGCGGCTTCCCCTATCCACTGCATATGCGCGCCGACAATCTGCGCTGCGTTCTCGGCACGTATGGCGCCGGCGTGCATGGTGTCGCGGTAGCTGTACCAGAGCAGCAGGCCGGACGGCAGGAGAACCGCCAGCAGAAGGGCGGCAACGAGCGTGGCCGCGATACGGCGAAGGTCGCCACGGCCGGCGCCCTTGCCGGCCCTGGCCGTCAGCGAAGCCGTCCTCCCACGCATGTTGTTGTCCTCGAGGCCCGCAACCGGCCCCGGCTTTCCGTCAGCGGATCATGAAAGCGCGGTCGAGGCAATCGGGAAGCGACGCCGCCGCGGCACGGTCGGGCGTCGCGGCAAACCGCGCGCGCGCCACCCATGGCCGCTCCGGTACGGAGAACCGTCGATAACCCTCGTTTCTCCCGGGGTTCGGGAAAGTTCAGGTCGGAGCAACGGCCGCCTCTTGACCGGAGCGTCACGCCATCCATATACCATCCACATGGATGGGAAATCACCGCGATGAAGGGCCGGCAGTTGCGCGAACGAGTGCCTGAAACCGAGAAGATCACCATCAACCTCGGATACGTGGACCTCGGGCGGATCGACCTTCTGGTCCAGGAGGGATTCTACTCCAACCGGACGGACTTCATCCGGACGGCCATCCGCAATCAGCTCACCTCTCATTCGGAGGAAGTGTCCCGCTCCATCGAGCGTCACACGCTCGAGCTCGGCCTGCGAGACTTCAGCAAGGCCGAGCTGGAGGCGGTCCGGGACGCGGGGGAGAGAGTGCACATCAAGGTGGTCGGGCTTGTCCGCATCGCGGCGGACGTGACGCCCGAACTGGTGCTCGCGACGATCGGCTCGCTGACGGTTCTGGGAACCCTGCAAGCCACGCCCGAAGTGAAGGCCGCTTTGGCCGCAAGGATGAATTGAGCCGCGCCAGCGGCAGGAAAGGCAGCATCATGAATAAAGACTTCGTCGCGGAGATCCTCCGCGCGACAGGGTCCCTGCGCGCCGGCGACCCCTCGGGCGCCACCGCCATTATCCAGGCCGCGCTCGCAGCAGGCGGACTGGCATCGCCCGGTACCGTTCAGACGGGTTCGGGCGACGGTTTCCGAATGCCGCAGGACCCCGACCGCACCATCGAGGGCACCATCGACGGCCCGGCCGATCCGGACCGGCCGGGCGACGCGCCCGGCGATGTCCATCGGCCCGGTACTTTCCATCACCGGCGGCCGCGCAAGCCCCTGGGCGACGTCCTGCGGACACTTTCCGAAGGTCGCAAGGGGCTCGGGCTCGACAGCAGGCTGCCCGGCCCCGGCGCGCCGGCGCGCACGCCTGACCTGCCGCTTCCGGAAGGCGCGGAGTTCCGGGACCTGCACTATGCCTGTGCCGCCGGCGCTCGCCGCTATCGTCTGTACATCCCGGCCTCCGCCGGCGACGGGCTGCGCGGACTGATCGTGATGCTTCACGGCTGCACGCAGAGCCCCGAGGACTTCGCCGCGGGCACCGGGATGAATGCCCTCGCCGAGGAGCACCGCCTCCTCGTCGTCTATCCCGGACAGACGAACGGGGATAACCCGATGTCCTGCTGGAACTGGTTCGAGCCGGGCCATCAGGTGCGCGGCACCGGCGAGCCGGCGATCATCGCGGGGCTGACGCGCGCCATCCGCGACGAGTTCGGGATACCGCACGACCGCGTCTTCGTGGCCGGTCTCTCGGCGGGCGGCGCGATGGCCGCCGTCATGGGCGAAACCCACCCCGACATCTACGCCGGGATCGGCATCCACTCCGGGCTCGCCTACGGGTCCGCCAACGACGTGCCATCGGCTTTCGCCGCCATGCGGGGGCAGGCCGCGATGGCGCCGCACCGGCGGGGCGAGCGCGAGGCGGCGCCGCGGGCGATCATCTTCCACGGAAGCGCCGACACCACCGTTCATCCCGGTAACGCCGACAGGATCGTTGCGAGCCTCGCGGGCGCAGGCGGCCGGGTCGTTCGATCCGGGCACGCGCCCTCGGGGGGCAGGCGCGGCTACCGCAAGACCGTCATCGAGCGCGGCGGAGGAACGCGGGCACTGGAATGCTGGATCGTCGATGGCAGCCGGCATGCCTGGTCCGGCGGCAGCCCGAACGGGTCCTGTACGGACCCGCGGGGACCCGATGCATCCGCCGAGATGGTGCGGTTCTTCCTGGGCGGCTTGTCGCAGGTGTCGTAGCGGGCGGGCCGGTTCGCGCCGATGTAACGCGCGGCTGGTTTGACAATGCCGCCGGCCGGCTGCGGCAGGGGGAACCTGGTCTTCCGCGCATCGTTCTTATCCCGCAGCCCCGGATAACCCCGGTCTACAGGGCATCAGCCTGTAGCGGCCTGGTGATAAAGAGGGAAAGCGACATGCACAGCATCGTCTATATCGTCGGCCTCATCGTTATCGTCCTCTTCGTCCTGTCGCTCGTGGGGTTAGCCTGAGCCAGAACGACCGGTCCCAGTATTCATGACGAGGTCCTGACCATGGTTACGCCCAATACGTCTTCTGCCGTCGTTCGCGACGTCGATACCGACGGTCCCTATGTCGACTGGCCCGCCATTTTCGGCGGGGCGGTGCTCGCCGCCGGGGTTTCGTTCGTCCTGTGGACATTCGGGTCGGGACTCGGCCTGTCGATGGTGTCGGCGGAGCCCGGCGAGGGTGTATCGCTGGGCTGGCTGACGATCGCGGCGGGCATCTGGTTCATCTGGGTCGCGGTCTCCAGCTTTAGCGCCGGCGGCTATCTTGCCGGCCGCCTCCGCCGCCGCATCGGCGATGCGAGCGAGGATGAGGTCGAGACTCGGGATGGCGCCCACGGGGTCCTGGTGTGGGCGGTGGGCACACTGATCAGCATCATGCTGGCCCTCAGCGGCATCGGGGGATTGCTCGGCGCGACCGCGTCGGTCACGGGTGCCGCCGCGGACACCGCCGTCTCCGTCGTCGAGGATCAGGTCGATTACTTCGCCGACCGGATTCTGCGCCGCACCACCGGCGGCGGCATCTCCGCCGAGACCCGCGAGGAAGCGATGACCATTCTCGCCCGAAGCGTCGCCCGGGGCGAACTCGCGCAGGACGACCGCGCGCATCTTGTCCGGATGGCCTCCGAAGAGACGGACACCCCGCCCGAAGAGGTGGAAGCCCGCGTCAATACCGTCCTCTCGGAGCTCGATGCCGCCCGGGAAGAGGCCATGGAGACCGCCGAGCAGGCGCGCGTCGTCGGCCTGATCGCCTCGTTCGTCATCGCGGCCACGCTACTGGTCAGCGCGGCAGCCGCGTATTTCGCGGCGGCTTACGGCGGTCAGCATCGCGACCAGAACGTCGGCTTCCGCCAGTTCGGCAGGCCCCGCAGGGTCTGAACTCCCTCTGTCGTCAAAGAGAGTAATGTCATGCCCGCCATCGTTGCCTGGCTCCTCGGCGCACCGCTTATCGTCATCATCATCGTCGCATTCCTGATGTAAGGCGCCGACGAGGGCCGGGCGCGGATCGGGCCGCAGGCCGCGTCAGCGGGCGGCGTAGCGGCCGCCCTCGACGCGGACGTGGTTGAGCGCGGCGAGGATTTCGAGCAGCCCCTGCACGTCGCGGCGGCGGGCGCGCCTGAACATCGCGGCGATCTCCTCGGCGGAGGCGGGGCGGTCGAGCGCATCCAGCGCGGCGCGGACCACCTGGACACGCTCCGGCAGCGACTTCGGCCATGCGCCCTTGCCGGCGGCGGCCAGCGCCGCCTCGCCGAGGTCGAGTTCGGCGCCCTGCCGCGCCGCCTCGCGGGCGCGGCCTTGCGGGTTCTGGTACTCGGGGCGCAGCCAGAAGATCTTCTTCCAGGCCTCCGCCGCGGCGCGCTCGCGGTTCAGCGCGACCAGCCGCTCGAGGATGCCCGTCTCCGACAGGTCGGCCGGCCAGCCGTAGGCTGCCGCCACCGCCGCGTCGACGCGGTCGTGGAGGTCCTTCAGGGTCGAGACCAGCCCCTTCTCGTGGATTGCCTTCTCGGTGTCGTTCAGCGACCGGCCCTCCCGCAAGGCCTCAAGCACGTTGTACATGCCGGTCAGCGTCAGGTCGGGATGCTCCGCCTGCCGCGCCTTGCGGAAGGCGTCGAGGCGCTCGCCGAGGTCGCGGATTTCCGCGCGCTGCTGCTCGCTGACAGCAGGAAAAGGAAACTTGTTGAAGCAGTCGGAATGATTATAGGTGGGGTCGTTGCCTACTCCTAGCCATCCGCCTGCGGCGACCGCAAAACTTGTATGAGGCCGAGAGGATATGGCGTGCCCCCGATGATCGTGCCACCTGCGATGTTAGTGCAGGCGCACGGT
>JBBDQX010000001.1:11985-14075 GCA_040905765.1 Acetobacterales bacterium | reverse complement strand
GATGGCGGCGACCTGCGCGTAGGGGCCAGCACCCGCCTGCGACAGCGTCAGCACCAGTGCCAGCGCCGCAACGGCGAACGTCGCGCGCAGCCGGTCGGGACACAGCGTGCGCGCCATGCCCCACACGGCCTGCGCCACCACCGCGACGGCGGCGATCTTCAGACCCTGCAGCCAGCCGGCTCCCGAAGGGTCGCCGGCGATGCCGACGCCGAAGGCGAACAGGACCAGCGCGACGGCGGACGGCAAGGTGAAGCCGAGCCAGGCCGCGAGCGCCCCGGGATATCCGCCGCGCAGCAGCCCGACGGAAAGGCCGACCTGGCTGCTCGCCGGACCGGGCAGGAACTGGCAGAGCGCGACGAGATCGGCATAGGCCTTCTCGTCGAGCCACCGGCGGCGGGTGACGAACTCCTCGCGGAAATAGCCGAGATGGGCGACCGGTCCGCCGAAGGACGTCAGGCCCAGGCGGGTGAATACGGCGAGGATCTCGAGGAAGCCGCCTGGCGGCCTGGCGGAAGGGTGGGCGGAAGGGCGGGCGGGCATCGTGGCCTGATCCGGCTTGACGGACGGAAACGGGCATAGCATGCATTGCCGATGCCCGAGATGACAGTTTTCCTGAATGGCGCCGCCTTGCTGGCGATCGCGGCGATGTTCGGCGGCATGGCGTTCTTCGCCGCCGTCTATACCCCGATGATCTTCCGCACGCTGGAGAAAGAGGACGCGGCGAAACTGCTGCGCGCGACCTTTCCCGTCTACTACCTGGCGATGGGCGCGACCGGGGTGGCGGCCGCGCTGCTGGCGCTCTTCGCGGACCGCCGCGAAGAGGCGGGCATTGTCGCCATCGTCGCGCTGTTCTTCATCTTCATGCGCAAGTTCGCCCTGCCGCGCATCGAGTACCTGCGCGACGCGAAGGTGCGCGGCATTGCCGGGGCGGAGAAGCATTTCCGCAGCTTGCACCGCACCAGCATGGCGGTGAATCTGCTGCAGATGCTGGGGCTTGGCTGGGTCCTGGTGGCGATGGCCGGCTGAGGCCCCGCTGGACGCGCCTCGGCGGCATCGGCTAAAGTGGCCGGAAGGCTGGCCCGCACATGGCAACAGCCTGATTTATTGAGACATTTCCGGATCGGGAGGGAGCTATGAGTGACGCGAAGCCGCTGTTCGGCGGCGTCAACGCGGCGGTACTTACGCCGCAGAAGGACGACCTGTCGCCGAATCTCGGCGCGATGGTCAAGCACTGCCAGTGGCTGCTCGACAACGGCTGCGACGGCCTCGGCATCCTCGGCACCACCGGTGAGGCCAACTCCTTCTCGGTCGGCGAGCGCATCGACATCATCGAGGCGGTGGTCAACGGCGGCATCTCGCCGGACCGCATCATGCCGGGTACCGGCTGCTGCTCGATCACCGAGACGGTCGAACTGACCAGGGCGGCACTGGCGGTGGGCGCCAAGGGCGTGCTGATGCTGCCGCCGTTCTACTACAAGAACCCCAGCGACGACGGCTTGTTCGCGTACTTTTCCGAGGTGATCGAGCGGATCGGCGACGCGAAGCTGAAGATCTACGTCTACCACTTCCCGCAGATGTCGGCGGTGCCGTTCACCATGGACCTGCTCGGCCGCTTCCGCGACGCCTTCCCCGACACCATCGTCGGCATGAAGGACAGCTCCGGCGACTTCGAGAACATGAAGGCGGCGGCGCAGAACTTCCCCGGCTTCGAGGTCTACACCGGATCGGACGAGTTCCTGGTGCCGCTGATGCGGGCCGGCGGCGCCGGGTGCATCACCGCCGCGGCGAACATCTGCTGCGCCGTCTCGGCCCGGGCCTTCGCCAACCGCGACAACGCCGAGGGCGACAAGCTGCAGGGCATCCTGACCGACGTGCGCAAGGTCACCACCTCGGTGCCGCCGATTTCCGGCCTGAAGGAAGTGATGGCCCGGCACACCGGCTCGGCCGGCTGGCGTAACATGCGGGCGCCATGGCGCCCGCTCGATGCCGCCAAGGCCGACGACTACATGCGCAAGCTCGGCCAGACAGGACTGGAACTGCCGAAGGCAGCCTGATCGGCTCCCACCTACGGCTTCGGAAGCGGGGGGGGG
>JBBDQX010000001.1:0-11975 GCA_040905765.1 Acetobacterales bacterium | reverse complement strand
GGAAGCGGCGCCTTCTGGGCGCCGCTTTCATTTCCGGTCTCGGCCAGGCGGCGGTCGCGGTTGACGGTGTAGAGGCCGGCGAAGATCAGCAGCACCGCCGCCCAGACTCCCGGGCCGTACCGCTCCCCGAACACCGCCATCGCCCAGATCAGGCCGGTGAGGGTGACGATGTAGCCGACCTGGCTGAGATAGACCGGCCCGGCCCGCTGCATCAGTGCGAAGTACACCACGAACGCCATCGAGGCGATGGTGCCGTGGGCAAGGGCGACCGCATCCGCACCGTCGAACGGCGGCCCCACCGGCTGGAACACGCCCAGCACCAGGGCGAGGGAGCCCATGCAGACGGCCGCGGCGATCATCATGCCGCAGGCGAGTGCCAGCGAGTCGATCCCGTCGGGCCTGTAGCGGGCGACCCAGACGTTGGTGACGGCGTACAGCGTCGGCGTGAGGAAGCCGAGCAGCACCCAGGGGACGAGCCCCTCTGACGGCAGGCTGGCCCCCGGCAGCAGGATCAGCAGGCAGCCGCTGAAGCCCAGCCCGATGCCGGCGACACGCCGCCAGCGCACCCGCTCGAGGCCCGACACGACGCTGAGGGCGTAGGTCGCCAGCGGCACGGTGGTGATGATCACCGACATGATGCCGGACGGCAGGTGGTACAGGGCGGTGAACGAGATCGCGTTCGGCGCGCCAAGGCCGAGTATGCCGCTCATCACGTAGTAGAACAGATAGCGGCGGCCGAGCGGCAGGGGCCGCCGCCGGACGGCGACCATCACCGCCAGGATGACGGCGGCGATCCCCGATTGCCAGAAGGCGAAGGTGACCGGGTGGAAGCCGTAATGCGCCGCGAGCTTGCCGAGCGGCGGCGTCGCCCCCCACAGCACACCCAGCGCGAGCAGCATCGCCACCGGCCCGGGTTGAAGGGCCGAACGGCGGAAAGCCTCGGGATTTTCGGGCGACTCGGCCATGGGGGCGGAAGTTTAGTCGTTCGGCGCCGCTGCGTCGCCATTGCGGAGACCGGTCGCCGCCGCTATCTCAAATCAATGCATGGCATGGCCGACGACGCGCGCGTGATGCTTCTCCAGGGACGGGAAGTCCAGGTGAGGTGGCGCATCAACCGACGTGCGCGGCGCATCGGCCTGCGCATCGACCCGGCGGGCGACGGCGTCCAGGTCACCCTGCCGGCCAGGGCCTCCCAGAAGGCGGGGCTGGCGTTCCTCGAGGCGCAGGCCGGCTGGGTTCTGAACAGCCTCGATTCGCTACCCCGGAGGGTCCCGTTCGTACCCGGCACGGAACTTCCGCTGCTCGGAAGGATACTGACCCTGTCGCACATCCCGGAGGCCCGGCGCGGCGTCTGGCGCGAGGAAGACAGGCTCCTGGTTTCGGGGGATTCGGCACATTTTCCGCGCCGGGTGGCGGACTGGCTGCGAGGCGAGGCGCGCCGGGAGATCACCGCGCGGGTGACCGGGAAGGCAGCGCTGCTCGCGGCGCAGGACCGCCCCGGCCGGCCGGTCCGCCGCGTGTCGGTACGCGACACCCGGACCCGCTGGGGCAGTTGCTCGCCGTCGGGCGACCTGTCGTTTTCCTGGCGCCTGCTGCTGGCGCCGCCGGACGTGCTCGACTACGTGGTGGCGCACGAGGTGGCGCACCTCGCCGAGATGAACCACGGGCCGCGCTTCTGGGCGCTGTGCGAGGCTCTGGCGGAGGAGACCAAGGGGCCGCGCCGCTGGCTGCGCAAGCACGGCAGTTCGCTGCACCGCTACGGCTGAGACGCCTCCGGCCGCTGCGCGAAGCCGCGGTCGAGACCCGGCAGCGGCTTCGGCGCCAGCCCCCGATGCCCGACCGCCATCGCGTCGCCCCAGAGTTTCGCCGGCAGGCCGCTGCCCGAGACGCCCTCCATCGGCGTTCCGTCGTCGTTGCCGAGCCAGACGCCGCCGACGAGGTGCGCGGTATAGCCGACGAACCAGGCGTCGCGGAAGTTCTGGCTGGTGCCGGTCTTGCCTGCCGCGGGATGCCCCTCGACCGCCGCCGCGCGGCCCGTACCCCAGCGCACCACCGCGTTCAGCATGTCGTTCATCAGCGCCACATCGGCGGCATCGGCCACCCGCCCCGGCCCCGAGCCGCGCCGCCGGTAGAGCAACCGCCCGTCGCCGTCGCGGATCTCGAGGATGCCGTAAGGCCACGCGCCGTAGCCGCCATTGGCGAACGGGGCATAGGCTGCGGTCAGTTCCAGCAGGCTGACCTCGCTGGCGCCGAGCGCGAGCGCCGGCCCGGGATGCAGCTCGGCGGTGATGCCGAGTCGGCGTGCCACGCTTTCCACCCGGGCGCGGCCGGCCCGCTGCATGACTTCCACCGCCACCGTGTTGATCGAACGCGCCATCGCCTCGCGCGCCGTGACCTCGCCGCGGTAGTCGCCACGCAGGTTGTCGGGCGTCCAGCCGTCGACGGTGATCGGGCGGTCGACCAGCATGTCGTCCGGGCGGAGGCCGCGCTGCACCGCAGCCAGATAGACCAGCGGCTTGAAGGCGGAACCGGGCTGGCGCAGCGCCTGCACGGCGCGGTTGAACTGGCTCGCGCGCCAGTCGCGCCCGCCGACCATGGCGCGCACCGCGCCGTCCGGCGTCATCGCCACGAAGGCACCCTGGCCGACGCGGCGCGCGGTGCCCGGCCCCTCCAGCACCTGCGCCAGTTCCGTCTCGGCGGCGCGCTGGAAGGTGGCGTCGAGGGTGGTGACGACGGTGAGGTCGCCCTTCGGCGGACCGACGAAGGAGGCCACCTGCGCCATCACCCAGTCGGCGAAATAGCGCACGTTGCGGCCCGGCCGGCCGGCGGCGACGGCGGCCTCCGGGCGGGCTTCGGCCACATCCGCCTCGTTGACAAAGCCGGATGCCCGCATCGCGGCGAGCACCTGCCGGGCCCGTTCGGCGGCCAGCTTCGGCGAGGCCAGCGGGTTGTAGCGCGACGGCGCCTTGGGCAGGCCGGCGATCACCGCCGCCTGCCACAGGCTCACCCGCTCCGCCGGCCGGCCGAAGTAGCGACGCGCCGCCGCGTCCACCCCGTAGACGCCGGCGCCGAGATAGACGCGGTTCAGGTAGATGCCGAGGATCTGGTCCTTGGTGAAGCGGTGCTCCAGCCAGAAGGCGAGCAGCAATTCCTGCACCTTGCGCTTGAGGCTTCGCTCCGGCGTCAGGAACAGGTTCTTCGCGACCTGCTGCGTGATCGTGCTGCCGCCCTGCACGATGCGGCCGGCCATGAGGTTCGCTACCGCCGCGCGCATGATGCCGATCGGGTCGATGCCGAAATGCTCGTAGAACCGTCGGTCCTCGATCGCGATCACCGCCTGCGGCAGTTGCGGCGGCAACTCGTCCACCCGCACCGCCTCGCCGTACAGGTCGCCGTAGCTGGCGACGATGCGGCCGCTGCGGTCCGTGACCGTGACCGCCGGCTGGCGGGTCACGGCGAGTGCGGCGTCGATGTCCGGCAGGTCGTAGGCGTACCATGAGAGCAGGCCGGCAAGCGCGACCACCGCCCAGAGGCCGGCGACGAAGGCCCATTTCAGCACATGGCGCAGGACCGGACGGCGTGGCTGCGGGCGCCCGGGGCGCGGCTTGCGGCCGCCGGACAAGGGGGTGCGCGAACCGCCGCCCCGCCCGCTTCCCTTGTCTGTGGACTTTCCGGCGGTGCGGGCGCTCTTCGCGGGGGGCTTCCTGCCGGTCGCTTTGCGGGTGCGGGCCATCAGCCCGGATATACCCGAGCGACGGCTTCGCGGCCACCGTCGCGCACGGGGACCGGCCAGTTGCGCGGCGGGGGCGAAACCCGCAAATATGCGCGGCCATGCCCGTCTCCATCCGCGCCGCGCGCCCCGAGGACATCCCCGACATCCTCGACATGGGCCGCGACCTCAACGCCCATGTGCGCGCCCCGGCCCCCGACCAGACGGAGGCGCGGTTCCTTGCCGACGGCTTCGGCGAGGGCCGGCGGTTCACGGCCCTGGTCGCCGACGCGGACGAGGCGCTGGCCGGCTACGTCGTATACATGCCGGCCTACGACTACGACCGCGCGTCGCGCGGGCATTTCGTGCACGACCTCTATGTCCGCCCCGACTGGCGCCGGCGCGGCGTGGCCCGGGCGCTGCTGTCCGAGGTGGCGCGGGCGACCCGAAACGACGGCGGCGACTTCGTCTGGTGGGTGAGTTTCCGGCTCAACCGCGAGGCGCGCGGCTTCTACCGCGGCATTGCCCGCGAACTGCGCGACCTCGATGTCTGGAAGCTCGACGACGCGGCGCTGCGGCGGCTGGCGGAGGGATGACCGCCGACCGTCAGATATCGAGATTGGCGACCTTCAGCGCGTTGGCCTGGATGAAGTCGCGGCGCGTCTCGACCACATCGCCCATCAGCGTGGAGAACAGGTCCTCCGTCTCCTCCATGTGGTCGACCTCGACGCGCAGCAGGGTGCGGATTTCCGGATCGAGCGTGGTTTCCCAAAGCTGCTCGGGGTTCATCTCGCCAAGTCCCTTGTAGCGCTGGATCGAGACGCCCTTGCGGCCGATCTCCACCACGCCGTCGGCCAGCGCGACCGGCCCCGTGATCCGCCGCTCGCCGTCCTTCCAGCGCAGCGTCGAGGGGTGTTCGTAACGCGCCTGCAGCGACGGCGCCATGGCATCGAGCCGGCGCGCCTCGGTCGAGCGGATCAGGGCGGCATCTATGACGTGCCGCTCGGCGACACCGCGCAGCATCCGCGCGAACACCATGCTGCCGTCCTCCGTCGTCTCGCCCTGCCAGCCCTTCTCCTCCGGCGGCAGCAGCACGTCGACCTGCCGCGCCAGCCACGTTGCCGCCTCACGGGACTTGTCGTGGTCCTCGACCACCTCGGGCTTGAACACGCCGAGAATCGCCGCGCGCTGCGCGATCTCCAGCGGCACCTTGCGCGTCATCGGCATCAGCAGACGCTTGGCCGCCAGCGCCTCGGTGACCCACTCCGACAGCTCGCCATGCGCCACCTCGGCACCGTCGCGGCACACCAGCACGGTGTCCTTGAGCCCGGTCTGGACCAGATAATCCTCGAGCTCGCGCTCGCCCTTGAGGTACTCGGTGGCGGTGTTGCGCTTGACGCGGAACAGCGGCGGCTGGGCGATGTAGAGGTGCCCGCGCGAGATCAGTTCGGGCATCTGCCGGTAGAAGAAGGTCAGCAGCAGCGTGCGGATGTGCGCGCCGTCGACGTCGGCGTCGGTCATGATGATGACGCGGTGATAGCGCAGCTTGGCCGTATCGAAGTCGTCGCGGATCCCGGTGCCCAGCGCCGTGATCAGCGTGCCGATCTCGGCCGAGCCGAGCATCTTGTCCAGTCGCGCCCGCTCGACGTTCAGAATCTTGCCCTTCAGCGGCAGGATGGCCTGGAAGCCGCGGTCACGGCCCTGCTTGGCGGAGCCGCCGGCGGAATCGCCCTCGACGATGAACAGCTCGGCCTTCGAGGGATCGCGCTCCTGGCAATCCGCGAGCTTGCCGGGCAGGGAAGCGACATCGAGGGCGCTCTTGCGCCGGGTGAGTTCACGCGCCCGGCGCGCCGCCTCGCGCGCGGCCGCCGCCTCGACGATCTTGCCGACCACCTTGCGCGCCTCGGCCGGATGCTCCTCGAACCACTGCGCCAGCTTCTCGCCGACGATGTTCTCGACCACCGGTCTGACCTCGGAGGAAACCAGCTTCTCCTTGGTCTGCGAGGAGAACTTCGGGTCGGGCACCTTGACCGACAGGACGCAGGTCAGGCCCTCGCGCGCATCGTCGCCGCTGAGCGCCACCTTCTCGCGCTTGGCGATGCCGTGTTCCTGGGCGTAGCTGTTGATGGTCCGCGTCAGCGCACCGCGAAAGCCGGCGAGATGGGTGCCGCCGTCCCGCTGCGGGATGTTGTTGGTGAAGCACAGCATCGCCTCGTGGTAGCTGTCGTTCCACTGCATGGCGATCTCGACGATGATGCCGTCGCGCTCGCCGATGGCCACCACCGGGCCCTCCAGCAGCGACGCCTTGGAGCGGTCGAGCCAGCGCACGAAAGCCTCCAGACCGCCGTCGTAATGCAGTTCCACCACGACCGGCTCCACCGGCCGGCTGTCGGTCAGGGTCAGGGCGACGCCGGAATTGAGGAACGCCAGCTCGCGCAGCCGGTGCTCGAGCCTGCCGAATTCGAACTCGATGTTGGTGAACACGCTGGTCGAGGGCATGAAGGTCACCTCGGTGCCGGTGCGCGGCTTGCCTCCGTCCACCGGTGCGTCGCCGACCTCCGCGAGGGGGGCCTCGGGCTCGCCGTCGGCGAACGTCATCCTGTGTTCGCGCCCCGCGCGCCAGATACGCAGCTCGAGTCGCGACGAGAGCGCGTTGACCACCGAGACGCCTACGCCGTGCAGGCCGCCGGAGACCTTGTAGCTGGAGCGGTCGAACTTACCGCCGGCATGGAGGTGGGTCATGATCACCTCGGCGGCCGAGACGCCTTCCTCCTCGTGGATCTGCACCGGAATGCCGCGGCCGTTGTCGCGCACGGTGACGGAGCCGTCGCCGTTGAGCATCACCCAGATGCGATCGCAATGGCCGGCCAGCGCCTCGTCGATGGCGTTGTCGACCACCTCGTAGACCATGTGGTGCAGGCCCGAGCCGTCGTCGGTGTCGCCGATGTACATGCCGGGCCGCTTGCGCACGGCCTCCAGCCCGCGCAGCACCTTGATCGAGTCGGCGCCGTAGCTGTCGCCGGCGGCGGGCGGGGTCGGGTTCCCGGGGGTCGGGTTCTCGGTGGAGTCGTCGGACATGGAATTCGGTCAGTCGGCTGTGAGTCGGGAATCGTGCACGGCGAAGAACTGCGCCGCGCCCTCGATGCCGGCGAACAGCGAACGATCGGTGCCCGTCAGCCAGGCTTGGGCGCCGAGCGCGAGCAGGCTGTCGAACAGCCGTCCGCGCCGGTCGGCATCGAGATGGGCGACCACTTCGTCCAGCAGCAGCAGCGGCGTCCGGCCGGCATCCTCCGCCAGCAGCCGGGCGGCGGAGAGCACGATGGCGATCAGCAGCGCCTTCTGCTCACCGGTCGAGCACGAGCCCGCAGGACGGCGCTTGGCACGGTAGTGCACCGCGAGATCGCTGCGGTGGGGGCCCTCGGCGGTCCCGGCCTCCGCGTCGCGTGACCGGGCCCGTGCGAGCCGGTCACGGTAGCCGTCCTCCACCGCCAGCGCCGCCGTGTCACGGAGCGCCGCCTCGACGGTGCCCTCCACGGCGAGGACCGGCTCAGGGAAGCCGCTGACGCCGTCGCAGGCCGACGCGTTCAGCCGCCGCACCGCCTCCAGCCGCGCGGCAGCGACGGCAACGCCATGCCGCGCCATCACGTCCTCCAGCGCGGCCAGCCAGCCGGCGTCGGCCGAAAGCCCATGCTCGCGCAGCAGGCGGGCCCGCTGCCGCTGGGCGTTGTCGTAGGCGGCGAGCCGGCCGGTATGGTCGCTGTCGAGCGTCGTCACCAGGCGGTCGAGGAACCGGCGGCGGCCGCCGGAGCCCTCCACGAAGAGCCTGTCCATCGCCGGAGTCAGCCACACCGCGGCGACATGCACCGCCAGAGCCGTCTGGCCGCCGGCCGCCACGCCGTCGACATGGACCAGCCGCCGCTCGCTCGCGGCCGGCCCGCCCTCGTCGGGGAGCGGCGCCCGCTCGAGCCCGGTGCCGAGTTCGACGCTGCCGCCCGGCGTGTCGACGGTGGCAGCCACACCCCAGCCGGCCGGGGCCGGCGAAGCGTCGCCGCAGCCCTGGTGCTGCGCCTCGGCCAGCCGCGCGCGGCGCAGGCCACGCCCCGGCACCAGGAAGGACAACGCCTCCAGCAGATTGGTCTTGCCGGCTCCGTTCGGTCCCGTGAGCACGACCGGCGCGGGCCCCAGATCGAGCCGCAGCGTCGGATACGAGCGGAAATTGGTCAGCCTGAGCCGTCGCACGGCGAGCCCGGGACGGGACGCCGGCGCGATACCGCACCGGCCGGCGCCGGCGGCCAGACTGTCGATCGCTGTGATCGTCAAACCAAAGTGCCCGCTTACACCCGCATGGGCATCAGCACATAGAGCGCGCTGCCGTCCCCCGCATCGCGCACGATCGTCGGCGAGGTGCCGTCGGCCAGCACGAACTGCGTCTGCTCGCCCATGATCTGCTGTGTGATATCCAGCAGATAGCGAGAGTTGAAGCCGATTTCGAGGGGGCCGTCGCTGTACTGCACCTCCAGCTCCTCGCTGGCGCTGCCGGCGTCGGGGCTGGTCGCCGAAAGTTCCAGCGCACCATTCTGCAGGCTGAGCTTGATCGCCCGCGACTTTTCCGAGGAGATCGCCGAGACGCGGTCGACCGCATGGGTGAAGTCCTGGCGCCGCACCTCCAGCACCTTGTCGTTGCCGGCGGGGATGACCCGCTCGTAGTCCGGGAAGGTGCCGTCGATCAGCTTCGACGTCAGGACGACCCCGTCGAAGGCGAAGCGGATCTTGGTCTCCGACAGCTTCACCTCGACGTCGCTGTTGGATTCGTCGATGAGTTTGTAGAGTTCGATGACCGTCTTGCGCGGCACGATGACACCGGGCATGCCATCGGCGCCTTCGGGCTGTGCCACCTCGACGCGGGCGAGGCGGTGGCCATCGGTGGCGACCGCACGCAGCATCTGCTTGCCGTCGGACTCGGCCACATGAATGTAGATGCCGTTCAGGTAATAGCGCGTCTCCTCGGTGGAGATCGCAAAGCGGGTCCGTTCGATCATCCTCCGCAGGTCGGCGGCCGGAAGGGAGAACGACGTCGGCAGGCTGCCCTCCGACATCGCCGGGAAGTCCTCGGCCGGAAGGCAGGCGAGGGTGGTGCGGAACTTGCCCGACCGCAGGGTGATCATGCCGTGCTCCGGCGCGGCGTCCAACTCGATCTGGCTGCCTTCGGGAAGCTTGCGGACGATGTCGTAGAGCGTATGCGCGGGCGCGGTCGTCGTGCCCTCGCGCGCGATCTCGGCAGGGACCATCTCCACGATCGACAGGTCCATGTCGGTCGCGGTGAGGCCGAGCTTGTCGCCCTGCGCCTCGGCGCGGATGTTGGACAGGATCGGGATCGTGTTGCGCCTTTCGACCACGCTCTGAACGTGGCCGAGGGAACGCAGCAGGGTCGCACGCTCGATGGTCAGCTTCATAGGCTCAGGTTCTTTCCAACTGTCGCAGCGCCGTCCGCCGAACCGCGGCGCAGGCCAATCCCTCGAAGATCATCGCGGGCGGCACACTGTTCGAGCTGCGTTCGGCACTGGCGGGCGGGATCCCGGATCGTGAAGCGCCGGCCTGAACGGGCCGGCAGTCGAGGCGACGGGGAGGCGAAACGCCGTCGGATCGTCTGCCCGCGAATGGCCCGCGGACGCCGGTCCGGCAGGCCCTCCCGCCCCCGCCGAATTCAAGTTCGCGACTATAGCAGATGCGGGGGCCGGTAAACAGGGAAGGGACAGCGGCCAAAGCCGCCGTGCGCCTCGGATTTGCGCACGTTGCGGGAGCGGCGCGGAGGGATCAGGACTCGAGCATGCGGCGGAGCAGCTCGACGTCCTCGGCGAAGGCCGCATCGCTGTCGACCAGTTCCTCGACCCGCTTCACCGCATGCATCACCGTGGTGTGGTCGCGGCCGCCGAACTTGCGCCCGATCTCGGGCAGCGACCGCGAGGTGAGCTGCTTGGCAAGGAACATCGCCACCTGGCGCGGCCGGGCGACGACCCGGGCCCGCCGCGACGACGACATGTCGGCCATGCGGATGTTGAAGTGCGCGGCAACCTTCTTCTGGATCTCCTCGATGGTCACCTGGCGGTCGCTGGCCCGCAGCACGTCGTGCAGCAGCTCCTGAGCGCTCTCCAGCGTGATCGGACGGCCGACGAGCTGGGCATGGGCGATAACCCGGTTCAGGGCGCCCTCGAGCTCACGGACGTTGGAGGCGATCTTGTGGGCGAGGAATTCCAGCACCTTCGGCGGAACCAGGACGCCCCGGTTCTCCGCCTTGGCCTGCAGGATGCCGAGGCGCAGCTCGTAGGTGGTCGCGTGGATGTCGGCCACCAGCCCGCTGCCGAGGCGGGTGCGCAGCCGCTCCTCCATGCCCTCGAGGTCGGACGGCGACTTGTCGGCGGAGATGACGATCTGCCGGCCGATGTCCACCAGGGCGTTGAAGGTGTGGAAAAACTCCTCCTGGGTGGCATCGCGACCGCCGATGAACTGGACGTCGTCGACCATCAGCACGTCGACCGAGCGGAACTGGTCCTTGAAGTCGACGGTATTCTTGTCGCGCAGCGCCCGGATGAAGCGGTACATGAACTTCTCGGCGGAGAGATACAGCACCGTCCGCTCCGGCGTACGCTGGCGGATCTCCCAGGCGATGGCGTGCATCAAGTGAGTCTTGCCGAGGCCGACCCCGCCATACAGGAACAGTGGATTGAACTGCATCTGGGCGTTTTCGGCGACGCGCCTGGCGGCGGCGTAGGCGAACTCGTTCGGCTTGCCGACGACGAAATTGGCGAAGGTGAAGCGCGGGTCGAGCGGCGCGCCGAGGTCGCGGCCGGCGCCGTTGGCCGGGAGCGGCTCCTCCACCAGCGGGACGGAGCGACCGGCCCCGGTGCCCGCCGGCACATCCTGCATCGCCGTCGCGCCGTGCGACTGGATGACGAAGTCGACCGAGTCGACGCGCACGTCCTCGCTCTCCCACAGCGAGCGGATCATCTCGCCATAGTGCTCGCGCACCCAGTCGCAGAGGAAGCGCGTCGGGGCGGCGATGCGGACCGAGCCCTCGTCGACCCCCACCAGGGCCAGAGGCTTCAGCCAGCTGCGATACTCGGCATCTCCGACCCGCGAGCGCAACTGCCCCCTGATGCGCGCCCAGCGATTGCCGTAGTGGTCTTCCATTGCGTGCCGCCCCTTTCGCGCTCGTTCCCTTGCCCGGCTCTACCGGGTTCGTCTGGAGATCGTCTACCGTCCCATGGCCCCACAGGCAGACGACACCTTACATCGCCGCCGTGCAGCGCGGCCCCCGGCCCGGCGGTTCACACCCGCCAGCCTGACCGAAAAGCTGCCGGTCAGGCCGCCGCGAACCCGGTGCGCGCCGTTGTGGTGCAGTGCCGTTGCGGCACCCGATCCTTCCACGTCAGATGGCCCGCGGCGATGCGCGAGAGCCGAAGATCGATCATCACCGGATCAACCTGGTGCGGGTTCGTGGAACGCTCAAGTAAAACGGAAAGCGTTCAGAGAAGACGTGAGTAAAAGCCATACAAATGACTTTATCAGTTCTGTTTTTTGTCTTGTCATGACCCCGGCAGCCGAGGGCGAGAACACTACTGCCAAGGAGCCGGCTTTGACAACCGGACCGAAAAGCGAACGCGCCGAAAAAATGATGGTCCGGTTACAGCGCAAATCTTGGGGAAGGACTCAAGCATCCGGAGCAAGCGCATGGAATCGAACGACAGTCGGGAGCCGAGCGCGAGCGAGCATCCGGCGGCGCCATGCGGGCGCGCGAAAGCGCCCGGCCGGAACGGTCGGGACGCCGCGAGGCCCGCGAATGCGGGAGGGTCTAGCCGAGCTTGGAGATCGCAGCCGTGAGGCGCGAAACCTTCCGCGCAGCACGATTGCGATGGTAGAGGCCGTTCTGTGCGCCGCGTGCGATCTCGGGCTCCGCTTCGCGAAGGGCCGCCAGCGCCGCGTCCTTGTCGCCGGCGGTGATCGCGCGCTCCACCTTCTTGACAAAGGTGCGCACGCGGCTCAGCCGACGGCGGTTCACGTCGCTGCGCCGCACGGTCTGGCGGATACGCTTCTTGGCTGATCGAATGTTCGCCATGCCGTTCCGGTCGAATTTCTGGGACAACGAAACGCGCCGGCACCCACCGGGCCCCGCGCGAGCAGCGGGTTATATCGGCGGGGATCCGCCGCGTCAAGCGATGCCGTCAGCGGGTAGTGTCTCAGTTTGAAATAGTTTTCTTGTACGAGCCAC